>JALYRK010000007.1 GCA_030855355.1 bacterium | reverse complement strand
ATCGTTTGTGTACATGCTCTTATACTAAACGATTAACTAATCTGTTTTCAAAAACTGAGCGATAGCGAATAAGCCATATGGCGCACTTTAGGTGGGGGATAGGCTTACTTGAACTTGATTCAAGTAAGCCTAGGGGGAGTAGATTCCCCCCTATAAATCTCTTCACAAGATGTAATTTTTATGCTAAGATGTAGCTAATCTTTCATAATAATCTTAAGAGGTAGAGTAATGGAATCAGTTTTAGCAAAGTTTGAAGCTAATGCACGTAAGAAAAAGACAGTTGATGTGCAGAGTGGGGACACTGTAAAAGTTCACCAGAAAATTAAAGAAGGCAACAAAGAACGTGTTCAGATTTTTGAAGGCCTTGTTATTAGAACCGGCAAGAAGCAGAGTATCACCAGCACAATCACAGTAAGGCGTATAGCAAGCGGCGTGGGTGTAGAAAAAACCTACCTTATCCATAGTCCGTTAGTCATGAAAATCGAAGTTACTAAGCGTAGCAAGGTACGCCGTAATTACCTGTCATATATGCGTGCACTAAAGGGCAAATCAGCTCGTCTAGGCTCAGTAGATTTCGACCGTCGAGCCGTGAATGATGTACACGACCTAGAAGCCGAGAAAGCCGAAGCCGATCTTAAACATCAAGCCGAAGTTGATCATGAAGCTGAAGCATCTAAAGAAGCTAACGAAAAAGCTACAGAAGAAGCCAAGTTCGAAGAAGCTGTAAAAGCACACGAAGAATAAATAATAAGAATACGCATAAAGCCGCTTAATTAAGCGGCTTTATATATTAAGGCTTCTGAATAACTTTACAACTTCAAAAAATTATCAACTATAATTAAGCTCATGGGGCTAATAGGTATTGATGAAGTTGGTAGGGGCGCATGGGCTGGGCCTCTCTTAGTAGTCGCAGCAAGAACTAAAAAAGGCAAAAAACTGCCCACAGCATTAAATGATTCAAAATTACTCACTAAAAGGCAACGTGAACATTTAGCCATAGAAATCATAAAAAGTTGTGATATAGGCCAAGGCTGGGTTTCTGCCGATATGATTGATGCAATGGGTTTAGCAAATGCCTTGAAAAGTGCTACGCTTCTAACCTTATTAAATCTTGACGCAAAATCGAAAGACAAAATACTAATAGACGGCAGTGTTAACTTTATTAAAAGCACTATGTATATTAATGTAGCTACTAAAGTCCGTGCCGATCAGACTGAACCAATTGTTTCGGCTGCGTCTATAGTCGCAAAAGTGCTGCGTGATCAGCTGATGAGTGAATATGGAATGGATTATCCGGATTACAATTTCGCTAAAAACGTTGGCTACGGAACAGCCGGGCACATTAAATCACTGGACCAATTTGGCATTACGCCACTGCATCGAAAGAGCTATAAGCCAATCAGAGAACGATTACTAAAAACCAATAATTAAATATAATACGTATATGAATACTAAAGATTTTGGAAACTTCGGCGAAGACTCGGTCACTAATTACTTAACCGTTCAAGGCTTTAAAATATTAAATAGAAACTGGAAAACGCGGTGGTGTGAAATAGACATAGTTGCCCATAAAGAAAAGACTGTATATTTTGTAGAAGTAAAATTTCGTAACAGTAATAACTGGGGTGATGGACTTGAGTACATAACCCCTAAAAAACAAAAACAAATGAGATTCGCAGCCGAGATGTGGATGCAGACAAATCAATGGCAAGGATATGCTCAACTTTCTGCAGCCAGTGTCGATTCAAATGGGACTATAGACTTTATAAAAGATATAAATTCCTGAGTCGGCCATCTATATAAAAAGTAATGTTTAGTTCTTACTAAACCAGGTGAGGATATTATCGAAATCTCGTTTTCTCCAGGCAGTGTGCCATTCAATAATTTCAATACCTTGATCGATAGACCGGTTAAAAGCCGGACTACGTTTTGGCTCGAAAAACTCTTTGTACTCCTTGATGAAACCACTATGGCTAAAAGTGCGTGCGGCATATACGGGCATACGGTAAAAGCCTAGATCGCCTTCAAAATTGGTCTTCAGCCAGTCCCAGTTTTCTTTAATCCAGTCCCAAGTCTTGTCTCGGGCAAAACGATTCATGAAAGAATAAGCGATCCAATAGGCGACGTCCTGAAGCCGAACGCTATCAGTAGTGATATTAGAGAGCGCTCTCTCAATCAAATCAGCTTGCTTGAACCCTGTTAATGCTGCCGCGATATTTGTGCGCTCTTCACTGTTAGTCGTTGTGTTATGCATATCCAAGAGTTTGTCGAATTCGCTTGTGCCGCCATGTCTGGCAACTGTTCCGTAAACAACCCCGCGCATATCAGGATCTATATCGAAATTTCGCTTCATTTGAAGGTGAGTTGCGGTTTGAGTAAGTGAAGGGTCGACATCTTGTGGCTCGTGCATTGCCTTGAATAATCTTTGGCATTCTTTCACGGTGTTAGGTTCTTCGGCCACAGCAGCCATAGCTAGAACAATGGGCCTAAGCAAGGTATCGAAATGTGACTCATTGTCTTTTTGGGTCCAACCTAAGCGCGCTATCTGCCGAGCTGTCAGCTCTATAACGTAAGGGCTCATTTTGCTTCTAAGTTCCTCACTATCCATTACTGTACGGACAGTCGCTAAACCGTTTGCAATAATGTCCCATACGGCAGTGTTGTCTTCATTACGATATGCATCAAGCAGTTCTAAGACTGCTGTTGTAGAGGTTTTCCCTGCTTTAGCAGACTCGAAAGAATCGCTGAGTATACCGATTCTGCCATTAACGTCTAACGTGCCGAGCTTTATTGATTTAGCATGTTCTTTTAGTAGTTCAGTAGAATAGCTTATTCGATAAAAACCGTTTTGAGTTGAGTTTATATTGGGACTAATGCTGCTTATTTCGAAACTATTACTTTGTTTATCAAGAGTACTCTGTGTAACTTCCTGGCTCAGTAGTGGAACAGGCCAGACTGATTTGTCGACTTTGAGAGGTTCACGTAAATAAAACCTTGACTGTTCAAGTTGAAGTTTACCATTCAGCACCTCAGCAGAAACTATTGGGAAACCAGGTAGGCTTGTCCAGGCATGCATAAACTCTTTAACAGGTTTGCCAGAAATATCTTCAAGCGCCTGCCATAAATCTGTTGTGACCGTATTCTTGTAAGAATATTTAGTTAGATAATGGCGCATGCCTGCCCGAAAATCTTCGGCACCTAAATAATCGTGCAGCATACTAATTACACTTGCGCCCTTGCTGTAGCTGATGGCATCGAAAATCGTCCGAATCTCATCAGGATGATTAACAGTCACTTCTATAGGATGTGTATTTTCTAGAGCATCCAATTTGAGAGCTTGTTCGCGGTCGTCTACAAGGAACTGAGTCCACAGTTGCCACTTAGGGAACAGGTGATCTATGGCCATATACTCGACCCAGCTTGCAAAACCTTCGTTCAGCCATAAATCGGTCCACCAGCGCATAGTCACTAGGTTGCCAAACCACTGGTGTGCAAGTTCATGCGCCACCACCAAGGCTGCAAACTGTTTTGTTGTTAAGCTGGTGTGCTTTTTGTCGACAAGCATTGCTTGTTCACGGAAGGTTATGCATCCCCAATTTTCCATAGCCCCACTTGCAAAATCTGGCAGTGCAACCAAGTCACATTTAGCTAGTGGGTAAGGAATTCCAAAGTAGTCTTCAAAAAAATCTAAACATTTAACCGCAGTTTCAAGAGCAAAACTAGTGTGCTCTACATTATCAGGAGTTGCAAAAGTTCTAACTAAAGTACCTGAGCCAGTTCGACTTTCCTTATGCTTCATGTTTCCGCTGACGAATGCCAATAAATAGGTGCTCATGATAGGAGTTTTTTCAAAAACCGTTATTGTTCGTCCTGACTTTTCAGATATTTTCGAAGCCGGGGTGTTACTGATATTGGTTAAACCGTTATCTGTTGTCAGGCTAAGACTGAATGTTGCTTTGGCCTCAGGTTCGTCTATACACGGGAAAGCTTGTCTGGCGTGATGACTTTCGAACTGAGTAGCAATAAGATGCTGTTTCTGTTCATTATGGACAAAGTAGCAGGGATAAATACCATCCATGGGGCGGGTGATATCACCAGTGAAATGTATTTCAACTTCATATGTGCCTGGGTAAATCAAAGTTTCTGCATGAAGGCGTAACTCATCATAAGCTTTGTGTTTGTTATATCTGATAATATCGATAGTCTTTTTTTCGTTCTTTTTGGTTGTATGGATGATGCTTACAGACCTGATCGCCAAATCTTTTTGATGAAATGTCAGGCGCTTGGACGGTCGACCAATCTTTTTACCGATAATTTTAACTGAACCATTGAACTTCAGCCCGTTATGATCAATATCTAGTGTTAAATCGTAATGTTCTGCGTGGAACCCCTCGTAGAGTCTGGTTACTTTTTTTGCCAAGCTTTCTAGTCTCCCCTCTAGTTGTGTTCGAATGTTTATATATAGTATACTGTATGGAGTATCCGGCCGACAGGTCGGAATTTTTAATTTATAGACCTAATGAAAGGAGAGCCTTCGTCATAAAAGTATTTAGAGTCGATTCCATCATTTTGGCACTCTCTACTTTTTAAAGCAGCAAAGCTGTAGATCAAACGAAGCAAAATATTATGGAACTAGATATGAAACAACTGGCAGCCGCAATAAAGCTGATTGCTGAGGAAAAGAATTTACCAGACCAAACGGTTCAAGAAATCGTAGAACAGGCATTAGCGGCCGCTTTTAGACGTGATCATGGTGAGCGAGAGCAGGAAGTGCGAGTAAGCATGAATTTGAATACTGGGGATGTCGACGCATACGTATCAAAAGAAATTGTCGACGAAGTCGAAGACGACAAGATTCAGATTGCTCTTTCCGATGCTAAGAAACTTAGTAAGGATGCAACTGTTGGTGAGATTGTAGAAATCCATCAGAAAGTTACCGATTTTGGTCGTGTAGCAGCTCAAACTGCGAAACAAGTAATTTTACAAAGACTTCGCGAAGCTGAGCGCGAAATTATCATGGCTGAATATGAAGACAAAATCGGCAGCCTTATCAATGGAATCGTAGCACGAGTGGAAGCTCGTATAGTGAGGGTAGATTTGGGCAAAACTCAGGCCATTATGCCTGCAAGTGAGCAGATTCAAGGAGAGCGCTATTTCCCTGGACAGCGCATCAAAGTATTACTGAAAGACATAGAAAAAGGTTTTCGAGGCCCACAACCTATTGTTAGCCGCGGCTCAGGTGAGTTCATGAAGCTTCTGTTCCAGGCTGAAGTCCCTGAAATGGACGGCGGAGCTGTCGAGATTAAAGGTATCAGCCGTGAAGCAGGTGTGCGTTCCAAAATCGCAGTGCATTCTTTAGTACAAGGAGTTGACCCTGTTGGTACATTCGTCGGTGGCCATGGTACTAGAGTTAATGCAGTTATGAGCGAAGTGGGTGATCAAGAAAAAATTGATATTGTAGTTTGGAACGAAAGCCCGATAACTTACATCGAGAACGCTCTAAGCCCTACGAAAGTTAGCAGAGTTGTATTGAATGAAAAAGAAAATAAAGCCAGTGTATATGTTGCAGACGATCAGTTAAGTATAGCTATTGGTAAATCTGGGCAGAACGTCCGACTTGCTAGTAAACTTACAGGTTTTGATATTGATATCGAACCCGAGGCAGCCGAAAAGAAAAAGCCAGTCGAAACTGTGGATAGTGCTCCGAAACCAAGACTTAAGAAAAAATCTGATCTCGAGAACAGTTTAATAGACGCCGTCGAACAGCACGGAGAATAGTTAGAGGAGGGGTTCACCCCTCCTAACGCATTGAATCAAACTAAATTTGATTCAAGCTGTCCACCCCCGCTTCTAGCAAAACCATATAATCAAGTTTTGCTAGAACGCTCACCTGACGGTTCGTAGACGAGACCGAAAAATAAAGTATAATAAATTTATGGATAGTAAAGAATTCCCGGACAGCACTCATATTGAGCTTATGGCTATGGGCTTAGAACCAGATGATGTCATTTACGGACCTAAAACAACTTTGATAGGTATGGAATCCGAGCCACCCGAATTATCAAGACGACTTAAGTCTGGTCTAATGCCTGGGCATAACTTGCTTCATGGCGGAAAATCAAAAAAAGAAGGAACTCGATTATGTGATGATCCGCGTGTCTTGGAAGGAATTAAAATACTCGGATCAGTAACGATAAAAAAAATAAGTCATAATTAGCACTCGTGCTTGACGAGTGCTAATTTACTAGTGTATTCTTGGTTCATGCAACCAAATGATGACGATATTCAAGAATTCTTAAATCATCTAACAGACAATGCGCTGAACAGCCTTAAGCACGCTGATGCGATTGCCAGGGCTGCCGGCAGTACTTATGTTGGTACAGAACATATGTTACTAGGAGTATTGGCCCAAGAAGGTTCTATCGGTGCACGCATTCTAAAAAATAACGGCATTACACTAGACCGTGCTCGACTGGCAATGAACATTAATCCTAAAGTAATGGTTATGAACATGGGCGCCAAAGGCCTTTCAGAGGCTGCAAAGCTCACACTACGCATGAGCTGGGAAATTGCACAGGAGCATAGCCAAGAATTTTGCGGTACCGAGCACATTCTCTACAGTATTCTTAATCAGAAAAACGCCAGTGCAACAGTATTGCTGCGTAATCTAAACGTTAATACTGATAATTTGATGCAGGAAATCGAGCAGATTCTGCATAAACAAAGCTTCGAATCGGCCGCTGGCTCAGTCGGTACAACTACCAGGCCGCGCAAGACCAAGAAAACGGTATTAGAACAGTTCAGCCAAGATTTAACTGCACAGGCTCGAGAAGGTAAGTTAGACCCAGTTGTCGGACGTGAGCCACAAATACGTAGGGTGGTTACAATTCTTAATCGCCGAACTAAGAACAATCCTGTATTAATTGGAGAGCCTGGTGTAGGTAAAACTGCAATTGTAGAGGGAATAGCTCAGAGAATTATTGCCGAAGACGTCCCAGATAGCTTGCTCGACAAACAAGTAATTATGCTCGATCTAGCAGGCATGATTGCCGGAACAAAATATCGCGGCGAGTTCGAAGATAGGCTTAAAAAAGTAATGGCCGAGCTAGAAGCCGACAAAAAGAAAATTATCTTTATAGACGAACTACATCTCATAGTTGGTGCAGGTGCAGCAGAGGGTGCCATGGATGCTGGAAACATTCTAAAACCAGCATTGGCCCGCGGTAAAATTCAAATGATTGGCGCAACCACCACTAATGAGTACACAAAGCATATTGAGAAAGATGCGGCTTTAGAAAGGCGATTTCAGCCAATTATCGTACCTGAAACAAACGAGGCCGAGACACTTGCGATACTTCGTGGCCTAAAGCCTCACTATGAAGAATTCCATAATGTTACTATTAGCGATGAAGTACTTCAAGACACTGTGAGGCTAGCTGGGCGCTATATAAACGACCGCTTTATGCCTGATAAAGCTATTGATCTCCTTGACGAAACATCTGCACATATCAGAGTAGATAAAGGTAAAACACCACCTGAACTTCGCAATCTTGAAAAGCAATTAAAAATCATTACATCAAAGATTGAAGAAGCGGTAGACGCTGAAGATTACGAAACTGCTGCAAAGCAAAAACAAAAAGCCAGCCAGATTGAATCTAAGATAACTGAGCTAAAGGGAACTAAAAAAACTGCCAAAAAAATTATTGTAAGTAGCGACGATGTCGCTGAAGTGGTCTCAAGAATGACAGGTGTGCCAGTTGCGAAAGTAGTCAAAGCCGAAGCCAAATACCTACTTAGTTTAGAAACTACTCTTAAAAAGTATGTTGTTGGCCAAGACGAAGCAGTTGAGGCTGTCTCTCGGGCTATTAGACGTAATAGAAGTGGCGTTGGAAGCGAAAAGCGTCCAGTCGGCTCGTTTATCTTCTTAGGGCCAACAGGTGTTGGTAAGACTGAACTAGCCAGAGTATTAGCGCGCGAGTACTTTGGCAGCGAGAAAAACTTAATCAAGATCGATATGAGTGAATTTTCGGAGCGCCATACTGCTGCTAGACTTGTCGGAGCACCAGCCGGATATGTCGGCTATGAAGACGGCGGCCAGCTCACAGACAAAGTCCGCCGGCAGCCTTATAGCCTAATTCTTTTTGATGAAATTGAAAAGGCACATCCTGATATTTTCAACATGCTTCTCCAAATGCTCGAAGATGGTAATCTCACTGATGCAAAGGGCAGAAGAGTAGATTTTACGAATACTATTGTGATCATGACGAGTAATATTGGTGCCGATAAGCTCCAAAAAGAAGCAAATTTTGGTTTTTCAGCAGTTAGCCGCGACGATCTGGCCGATTTAGACGAGCTGCATAAAGCTAACCAGCAAAAAGTTAAAGATGAGCTGAAAAAGATGATGCGGCCAGAGCTTTTAAACAGAATCGATAAAATTCTGGTATTTAGAGCTCTCACAAAATTTAATATCTTGTTAATAATTGACCTGCAAATAAAGGAACTGTCAGACAGATTAGTTAAACACGGGATAGCACTAAGCCTTGGTAAAACCGCTAAGGATTATCTACTTGAACATGGTTATGACAGTAAAAATGGCGTTAGGCCTATGAGAAGATTAGTTCAGGACGAGATCGAAGACCACCTTGCAATAAACCTTTTAGACGAAAAATACTTAAAAGGAACGCACATTAGAGTATCGTCATCAGGCGGAAAGCTGAAATTCAAAATCATGTCTGAGCAAGATTCGGTCGAAGCTAAATAAGATATAATAAAGCGGATGAAAACCAGAAAAATTTTGGGCGTTCTGCTGGTAATAATATTATGGGGTACACTATTCTATGGTTTTAATAATTTTCAAAACATTTCAGATTGGTGGCGACTCAGAACATACGCGGCACCGAACGAAATAGCCACTTTAAGTACTAATATTTCGCTTAACGACAAAGGCCGTAAATTATTTTATGTTTACTATCCTTCACTGGAAGATAAGACGACTTTCAGAGAAAAGTGCTCTGGCCATGAGCAGTCGATAGTCCTAGGTTGTTATATAAGTCGTACGGGTTTGTATATCCTAGACGTTACAGATGAGCGAATAGCAGGCGTAGAAGAAGTTACCGCAGCCCATGAAATGCTCCATGTTGCTTACGAGCGACTAGATGATAAATCCAAAAATAGAGTAAATGACTTGCTAAGGCAGCAGGAAGATCAAGTTACCGATGTGCGTATTAAAGGTACTATTACAGCCTATAGAAATGACCCGTCTTCAGACATATATAACGAACTGCATTCAATATTTGGAACTGAAGTTAGCGATTTATTACCTGAACTAGAAGAACATTACAAACAGTACTTCGTAGACCGTTCGCGAGTAGTAGGATACGCGAATGGGTATGCTCAAGCGTTCCTAGAGAGAGAAAACAAAATTAGAGAATACGACGAGCAACTGTCTGCTAAAAAACAAACCATCGATGCACTTAACGATCAAATAGGGCTGTTAAACGCACAGCTGGATGCCGAAAGAGAAAACATGCAAACTCTTCGAAATGCTGACCCAGAAGCTTTTAATAGTAGGGTTGATTCATATAATTCCATGGTCCGACGATTTAATGTTCTTATAGACAGGGCTAAAAAGGAAGTCGACCAGTACAATCTATTAGTTGCCGAGCGAAATGCCATTGCCGATGAAGAACAAGAACTAATAGACGCTATCGATACTAGGGCTCAGCAACTTTAGTTTCTGAGATACTTCAAGTGGCATTCGTTGCTAATTGCAGGGGCTATATCTATACTAAACTCTAACAGGGGAAGTAATGCCAAAGTCTAAAACTAATTATTCATGTACTAACTGCGGCGCAAACTATGGCAGCTGGAGCGGTAAGTGTGCGTCCTGTGGCGAATGGAACACTCTTGAAGAACAAGTAGTCGTCGCTCCTACCAGGGGTAAAACAGCTAGAGGTACAGCTTTAAAAAGTGAAAAACTAAGCCCACTTCTAAAGGAAACAGAAACTCGCTTGCAGACTGATACTACAGAAATCGATACTGTACTCGGCGGCGGTTTCGTTAAAGGAAGTGTTGTTTTACTAGCTGGAGAGCCGGGTATTGGTAAAAGTACACTGCTCATGCAGATAGCTTATGCTATTAGTCAAAACGTGCCTGTACTTTATGTCAGTGGTGAAGAGTCGGTGGTACAGGTTGCTAATCGGGCACGCCGGCTAAATGCGATAAATGAAGACATTAACCTTTCTGCAAGTAGTAGTGCCAATGATATAGCAGCAGCCATTGCAAGTAGTCAGTATAAGCTCGTGATAGTCGATTCGATCCAAACTGTAAGTTGCCAGGAAATATCGTCTGCAGCCGGCACAATGAGCCAAATAACGCATAGCACTCAGCTTCTGACGGCGGCAGCTAAAGAGTCCAACACAACTTTAATTATTGTTGGACATGTCACCAAAGAAGGTGCAATTGCTGGACCTAAATTACTAGAACACAGCGTAGACGTTGTACTTCAGTTAGAAGGTGATAGATTTGGCGGGTTTAAGCTGCTCAGAGCCGTTAAGAATCGCTATGGAGCCACACATGAAGTAGGTATATTCGAGATGAGTGAGCTTGGGCTGCAAGCAGTAGATAATCCTTCCAAAGCTTTATTAGCAGAAAGGCAAATAACCGACGGTTCAGTGGTTTTGGCGACAATGGAAGGTACGCGGTCAATCCTTGTCGAAATACAAGCACTAGTTAACAGATCAAGTTTTGGCTATCCTAAACGTACCGCTAGCGGCTTTGATGTGAATAGGCTCAATTTGCTTGTAGCCATGCTAGAAAAACGTACCAAGCTTCAACTATCTGATAAAGATATTTATATTAACGTGGTTGGTGGGATAAGACTGACTGAGCCAGCCGCTGACTTAGCAATATGCATGGCTATTGGTTCAGCTGCCAAAGGTATGTCGTTAGTAAAGAACGCAGTTATATTTGGTGAAGTAGGATTATCTGGCGAGCTCAGGCACGTACCATTTGCCGAGAAGCGCATCGAAGAAGCCGGGCGAATAGGTTTCGATGCGGCAATCGGCCCTAAAACGCTGGGTAGTAAAAAACTACCTAAATTCTATGAACCGCAGCTAGATGTCCGTTCGGCACTTAATAATTATCTTAAATAAGTAAGCTAATCTTTAGGCGCTTATAGTAGTAGCAGTTACTAATGCACCGCGGCCGTTGCCGCGTCCACTATTATTATTAAGTGTTGCGCCGGGTGATGGGGAAGCAGGCGTACCACCTGTAGCGAATGTGTAGCTAACTGTAACTCCATTAGAGTAAAGCACACTATCAGTAATCTCTGCGGAAACAGACTGCGAACCAGCGCTAGTGGCCGTGTAATCGACGCTAGTCGAACCCGGCGCAGTTACTTGTAATGAACCGCCAGGAATGAGTTGGCCATTTACTTTAATTGTAACTGTGCCTGTAGGTCTCCCCTCTGATGACAGTGGGTGTGTACCTTGGTTGTAATTTGTCGTAATAGTGTAGACACCACCAGATTTTGGCAAGATTGTAAGTCCCACACTCGGTTTACTATCGCTACACTGGTGCACATCATCTTTTTCACCACTTGTACCAGTACCAGCTCCACCGCTTACAAGCGAGTCGCCTGAAAAGCTCTGCGCAGCACTATCAGACTGTTCTTTGCGGGCAAGTTCCGGTGTGCATTCGGTAGCAAGCTTATTACTAATTACGTCTATTGTTTTTTTCTCAACTGTAACTTTCGGTTTCTTATACCAAGATGGGAACAAGTCATTTGTTGGGCTTGGCTCAACTGTTCCTGTGCCAACGTGGCTTCGAATTACGTAAGCAGGAAGTGTTTGCACTCCGGCAGGCTTTTGCCTGGCTTCAGGCTGTAGGTCTTTATGAACACGCTGCATCCAGCCACTCCAAATTGGTTCTGTCATGCTTTCCATGAATGCTCTAGTTTCAACACGCCTAGTGTGATGGCCTACCCATACGCCGGCTGAGTATTGGGTAGAAAAGCCCATTAGAAGGCCGTCTTTACTATCGTTCGTGGTACCAGTCTTAAGTGAGAAATTCCAACCAAGGTAACGGTGTGGTTTTCGGGTAAAATAGCTGGCGTTAGGATCACTCATAATATCAGCGACTATATATGCAGAATCGGCGCGGACAACTTGTTCGCCCTGACTTGGCTCCCATTTTTGAACAGTGTCTCCCTGACTATCTTTAATTTCTAAAACGTATGTCTGCGGCACTTTGTTGCCGTTTCGGGAAATAGTAGCAAAGGAGTGGACGTGCCTATCTAAGCTAAGGTAAGCACCGTCACCAATTGCTGAGGATCCGTAACAATCGCCTTGTGTAGTAAGATTGTCATCTACAAAACATCGATAGCCGTTTCCGCCGCCAGCATCATCACCGCTTAGACCAAGCGAGTTTGCAACATTGATAGTTTCGTTCACGCCTGCCATAAGCATTGCTTTGACTGCTGGGACATTTCTAGAACCACCTAGTGCATAACGGACTGTGACGGGCCCTGGATAGCGCAGGTCATAGTCGTGCAAGCAATTGCCACCTTGTTTAGGCTTGGCCTTATTCGTACAAGGATATCCCACTAATGGGCCCTGCGTGTCGAATATGACTGTACCGGCACCGACATTATCTTTTTTCTCCATTAGTGCTAAATAATCATATGGTTTGAAGCTAGAACCAGGAGGCAGCATAGTCTGGGCGTAGTTTATTTCTCCTGCTCTCGATTTATCGAAGAAATCAGCTCCGCCAACAAGGGCGACTACCTGACCAGTTTTTACATCTTCTGCGACAAATGCAGCCGTATCAAAGCCGTTCCGTTTAATCGTTGGCATCGACTGAGCCACTTCATCTTCTGCTATTTTTTGTTTTTCCGTATCTAGTGTCGTTATGATCGAAAGGCCGCCTTTTGTGTAACCCTGTTCGCTGCGGTCATTTTCTACCTGACGCTTAGCTGCTAATACAAAATGCGGTGCAATTATGCCTGTATATTTTGGCTCTCGCTGCTTTATAGTAGCAACTACATCCACTGCCTTTGCGGCCGTTGCTTCTTCCTGTGTAATCTTATTCATTTGCTGCATTACGTCTATAACGTAATCGGTTCGTCCTTTGAATGAGACAGGGTCAAAGTCTTCACTGTATGGTGAATAATAGCGTGGTGATTTAGGTATCGCGGCTAAGAATGCAGCTTCGCCAATTGTGACATCTTTAGCTGATTTTTGAAAGTAAGTTTTAGCAGCAACTTCTACGCCGTACTCGACACCTCCATAAGGCGCAGTGTTAAGATAGCCTGAAAGTATCTCTTTTTTACTGTAGCTGCGTTCAAGTTCGACAGACAATATAAGTTCTTTAATTTTTCTTGTCAGCGTTCTTTGATTTATAAAATCTGCGTTATTTAATTTCACAACCTGCTGGGTAATTGTCGAGCCACCTTGGGTGCTTCCGCCGAATGCGTTATTCCAAGCTGCTCTGGTAATTCCTTTAACGTTAAATCCGCTATGGTTGAAAAATTCGCGGTCCTCAATCGCTATAGTCGCATCTTTTAAGTACTGTGAAATTTGTTCATCAGTAACGGGAGTACGTTTAACAGCGTCATAATCTTCCCAGAGAAGTGTTTGCCCAGTTCGGTCATAATATCTTACGCTGCCACCCACTGTGTCACCGCTAATATCTTTTAGGTTAGGTAAATCTTTTCTAAAGTAAGCGAACACTGCCATCAGACCAAAGAACATAACAACAATAGCGATGCCACCCAGCTTTAAAGCCATAATTGCGCCATCACGGCTAAACCAATACTTATAAACTCGCTTAGGATGTAATCTGTAAAGTATGCGTTTCACTCTAGACTTAGGCATGCCACGCATACGCTCGGCTTTCCTTAAAGCCTTGGCTTCATGCCGAGCTTTTGTACGCTCTAAAAGCGTGCGATTTACTTTAATAGTATTCCCGGATTTGGTGGTAAACTTATTACCTTTAATTCTACTATTACGTCGTCTCAAATTATCTGACATAGGTTATGAAATTCCTCGTTATTTCAACAGTGATTATAGCATATTTTAGCTTATGATTTACTGTCATTGCTAGGAGTTGGGTTAACTGTTAGGATTTATGTATGACTTTATCAGAAGAATTGCTATGGCGTGGCTTTGTTCAGCAGACTACTTATGACGAACTTGCAGAGCTCGATGAAACGGTGCCGAAATTTTATATGGGATTTGATGCGAGTGCTGATTCTCAAGCAATAGGCAACTTAGCAGGAATGATGTTTGCCAAAACATTTATGCGTCATGGCTGTGACGCAACATTATTAGCCGGTGGTTCGACTAGTCTCATAGGCGATCCTGGAGGTAAAGATGCTGAACGTCCAATGCAAAGTGAAGAAACAATTAGCCAAAACATTGAGAACGCGAAGTTAGAATTACAAAAAGTTTTCAAAGGCCACGATTTTAATCTAGTTAATAATCTTGATTGGACAAAGAACTTAAGCGTACTCAGCTATTTAAGAGACATTGGCAAGCATTTCTCGATGACTCCTCTCATCCAGCGAGATTATATTGCTCAACGAATTGGTGAAGGAGGCGCAGGCATAAGTTATACGGAGTTTAGCTACGGGCTCCTTCAGGCGCTAGACTATCTACATTTATATGATACTCATGGAGTAACCCTGCAGCTTGGTGGCTCCGACCAATGGGGAAACTGTTTGGGAGGTGTTGAATTAATCCGTAAATCTCGCGGAGCAACCGCACATGTTATAACCCTTCCGCTAGTAATTAATAAATCCACTGGTAAAAAGTTTGGTAAAAGCGAGGATGGAGCAGTTTGGCTGGATCCAAAAAAGACAAGCCCATATAAGTTCTATCAGTTTTGGATTAACGTAGACGACGATGGCGTAGAGGATTATTTAAAGATTTATACCGAGTTGGATAGGGGTAGTATTGAAGAGTTAATAAGACAGCACCTAGAGCACCCTGGAAGTCGCGTCGCGCAGAAAAGATTAGCCTATGAGGTTACTTCTATCGTACATGGTACTGCCAGAGCTGAAAGTGTACAAAAAGTAACTGAAGTACTGTTCGGCGGCCTGGAATACGACAGCCTTTCAAAAGAGGATATTGAGCAGCTCGAACATGAGCTTCTCACAGTAACGGCAAGTTATGGCACGCCGTTAACAGACATTTTAGTGATTACTAAGTTAGCAAGTAGCAAAAGTGAGGCTCGAAGATTCCTTGAAGCGAGTGCAGTTTACATAAACGGATATCAGTTCAGCAGCGAAAAAGAACACATCGAGAGTAACGACAGCTTGCATGGATTCGCTGTAATTAGACGCGGTAAAAATGTAAACGCACTCGTTAAGTTTGTTTAACTTTAGTCGTCATTTTTAAAGCTTAGCCGTGCTAAAATAATCCCATGACTAAAAACACATCTGTTAAAAATGCCGATCAGTATAACGACCCGGAGCACAATTACCTAAGATATTGGGACGGCAGAGACTATGAGCATGCAGCTGAAGAGATAGCAATTAGGCGGCTACTTCATGACAAAAAATTTAAAAAAGCCATTGATGTAGGTGGAGGTTACGGTCGATTAAGTGTAGTATTGAAAGATTTCTCGGAAAAAGTTTATTTATGCGAACCATCTCAACAGCAACATGATATCGCTCGTGAATTCTTAAAAGGCAAACCCAAAGTTGAGCATGTCCTCACCAAAGGCCAGGTGCTGCCATTCGATGATGGCGAAGTGGATCTAGCGATGGTCGTTAGGGTAATACACCACATTCCGGATCCAGCAGATTTTTTCGCCGAGGTAAGCAGGGTTGTTAAGGATGATGGATATTTCTTGATTGAATTCGCCAATTACTCTAACTTTAAAAACCGTGTTAAACATGCCATGAAAGCCGAACGTATGCCTCATGAGCCTGTAGACATTAGAACTGACGCAAAAAGTGACATCCCATTTGTTAATCATAATCCTAAAACTGTTCGTAAGCAGTTGGCACATGCGGGGTTTAGAGTAGAAAAAACTTTATCTGTAAGTAATTTTAGATCGCCGTCTATCAAAAAATTTATACCAAAATCATTACTTCTTAAATTGGAAAAAAGTTTACAGAAGCCGTTAGCAAGGTCTTACTTTGGACCAAGCACAGTTTATTTACTTAGAAAACGTTCCAAGTAATCTATAATTCCACTATGCAAGTGGAAAATATCAAGGGTGTGGGGCCAAGCCTTACTCAAAAGCTGCTTCGGTTTGGAATAAACACAGTTGATGATCTAGTAAACTATTTCCCTCGTGATTACCGCGATGAAAGCAAACTCACAAAACTTGGACAGGCAAAATTAGGTCATATAACCTGTAAGGTAAGTTTTTCAAGTATTATCAGTCGGTCAAGCCGAAAAGGTATGAACCTTACTGAAGCTATTGCAAGTGATGAAACCGGAAGCGTAAAAGTTATATGGTTTAAGCAGCCTTACCGCGCAACACAAATATCCGGGGGCGACGAATTTTACATGTCTGGTGAACTATCGTACAAACAAGGCAGGGTTAGCGTAATAAGTCCAGTTGTTGAGCCGGCAGAAAAAGATCCACTCAACACCGGCCGTATCGTTCCGATATACCGCGAATCTAAAGGGTTTACGTCTCGTCAGCTAAGAAAACTTATTAAACCAGCGCTCGAAGATTTCGTAACTAATGAAACGTTACCATTGTGGCTGATAAAGCGATATGCACTATTAAGTAAATCTGATGCTTATTCTCAGATACATTTTCCAGATAACTTTAAAATGCTTGAAGCTGCAAAACGTCGCTTAGGATTCGAAGAGCTATTAGGACTCATGACCGCTTCGGCGCTCAATAAGCAGGAGTTTGAGCTAGAAAAAGCACCCGAAATTGCTTTTAACCTTAGTCTTGCTAAGAAGTTCGTGTCCAGCCTACCGTTCAAACTAACCGATGCTCAGCGTAAAGTAATCTGGCAAATATATCAGGATATGGCTAGATCTGTACCAGCAAACCGACTTATAGAAGGCGATGTAGGAGCGGGCAAAACAATAGTTGCTGCAATGGCCGCTTTGATGGCGTTGGAACAAGGTTATCAGGCGGCATTCATGTCCCCTACAGAACTTTTAGCAAGGCAGCACGCGAATAATCTTCAGAAATTAATGGAAAATGTAGGTATGGGTGAAACGGTTGGCTTGCTTGTCGGAAGTCTCAAGCCTGAGGCGAAAAAACGAGCACAACTAAACTTAGAACAAGGTAAAATTGGCCTAGTTGTCGGAACTCATGCCCTTATTCAGGATAATATTAAAATTCCTAAATTAGGCCTTGTAATCGTAGACGAACAGCATCGTTTTGGAGTGGAACAACGTAAAAAGCTTGAAGCCAGATCTGATATCATGCCACACTCATTTTATCTAACTGCAACGCCTATTCCTAGAAGCCTCGCGCTAACCCTTTACGGCGAAATGGATATTTCTGTTATTGATCAAAAACCTGAGGGCCGCCAAGTAATCGAAACAAAAATAACTACTGCATCAGCTATGACAGAAGTTTTAAGCGCTATAAAAAATAAACTAGATAAATCAGAACAAGTGTTTGTGGTCTGCCCAAATATCAGTAAAAAAGAAGATACCAGGGACTTTAAT
This sequence comes from bacterium, assembly GCA_030855355.1. GTDB lineage: Bacteria > Patescibacteriota > Saccharimonadia > Saccharimonadales > SZUA-47 > JALYRK01. Next base: position 7,712 of record JALYRK010000007.1, on the reverse strand, counting down.
GCAGTCGAAAACGTGTATAAGTATTTATCTACCCAAATTAAACAGTCTAAAGTAGGGCTGCTTCACGGCAAAATGAAATCAGATGTTAAAGAAGAAGTAATGACAGAAGTCGTGAACGGCAAAATCGGCGTACTTGTAGCTACGACAGTTATTGAAGTCGGCGTAGATGTACCTAATGCGTCTTTAATGGTGATTATGGGAGCAGAAAAGTTTGGTCTAGCACAGTTGCATCAACTCAGAGGTAGGGTTGGGCGTAGTGGTAATAAAGCTGAGTGTTTATTAGTCACTAGCGATGACACAAAGTCCTCACAGCGTCTTTCGGCAATGATATCTACCAATGACGGCTTTAAACTAGCTGAATACGACTTACAACTTAGAGGTCCAGGCGCGATTTACGGTTTGCTTCAGCATGGAGCACTAGACTTTAAAATTGCCAAGCTAACAGACACTAAACTTATATCAGAGGCTCGCCAAGCAGCTGAACTATTTTTAAAGAAAGAAAACCCCGCCGACTGGCCGGATCTATTAAAACGAACTAATTTAATTCGTTCTGTAACATACTTAAATTAATATAAGGTTACAGATGTACGACCTGTGGTGTAGTATGTCCAAGTAAGACTTTAGAAATTAATTATATATAACTATGTATTCAGGTTCCACGCTGACCAATTTTTCAGGAGCTATCCTGGGTGCGCATCAAAAAATTGACCGCACGGCTTATAAGCATTTGGAAAAATTAATCAAGGATACATCAGGTTTTCCGGACCTGCAAGACATACTTCATTTTGAAGGTAAAAACGGGCCTGACGGCATAAAGCGCAAAAGCCCCGCGCGCGACGAACCGTGGCATTTCTACGCCCCATTCGACGACGATGATACTAGGCTAATTATAGATTTCAGGCGCCATTATAAGGAACTAGTAGTCCAGCTAAAAAAGGGCACGCCTACGCGTGCGGCGTACGACGCGGCTTGGCTTGCTCACACGATAGTCGATGGACTTACCCCGGCTCACCACTTTCCCTATGAAGAAAAACTAGCGGAACTTCGAGGTGAAGGAATGCACACCCGCGACTCAGTTAAAGATAAGCTACTAATACCGGGTGATACGTTCCGATTAGCATTAAAAAACAATTGGAAGATGTGGGGCCCTGACGGTTTAATGAGTATGCATGGATTATTCGAGATGGGTGTGGCAGTAATGATAGCGCCACTTAAGTTCAAAACCGCACTTCCTAGCGAAGCTAATATAAAAAAGGTCGCTGAGATTGGAATAGAAGAATGGTTTGCTAGAAGTGCACGCCATATTGCAATGTTAGATATGTACGACAGGTTTTGTACGCGTGGGTGGACGCTCAAGCTGGTCAGAGATGTGAGAAATGAGCTCGCACCTACAATAATCAAAACAGTCGCCCTAGCTTGGTACAGTGCCATGCGTGATGCTGGGACCCTTCGAGGTAAGAAATAATATTATCAGAGTGCTACAAACATCTACTTAGCAAAATATATCAAAAGCATATATTGTAGAGCTATGAGAATAGTTGCAGGTAAATTTGGCGGCAGAATAATCGCCGATACCCAGGGTAACAATACCCACCCTATGAGCGAGAAGATTCGAGGAGCATTGTTTAATAGTCTAGGGGATATTGAAGGTCTTAATATCCTTGATGCCTTTACAGGTACTGGAGCGGTAGCAATCGAAGCAGTCAGTAGGGGAGCAGCTAGTGTACGTGCACTTGATGTTGATGCCGATGCTTTTAAGACAGCCTCGGCAAATGTCGCCAGCCTAAAGCTAAATAGTCAGATTGATGTACAGCGAATAAACGTTAAAGCATGGAGTAATCGTAATCAGTCTACAAGTTTCGACATCGTAATAGCTGACATGCCATTTGAAGAGGTTAATGATCGGATGCTTGAAAAGCTTCACAAACATATTAAACTGAACGGTTTACTGGTTCTGAATTTGCCAGCTGATTTTAGACCAAGAGAATACAGTTACCTCGAAATAGTTCGCGAAAAGTCTTACGGCGACGCCAAGCTGGAATTTTATCGCCGAATAAGTTAAAATAGCCCTGTTCACTACAAAGATTTTAAGGGCGAGTGGTGGAATTGGTAGACACGCTAGCCTTAGGAGCTAGTGTCGCAAGACGTGAAGGTTCAAGTCCTTTCTCGCCCACCATATATATGACTATCTCAACCCAACCTTACAAAGGTGCCAGGGATTTCTATCCTGAAGATAAGCGCTTGCAAAAGTGGCTTTTTAACAAGTGGCGCCAAGTTTGCGAAATCTACGGCTATGAAGAATATGACGCGCCTATTTTGGAGCCAACAGATTTGTTTTTGATTAAAGGTAACGAAGAAATAATTGCTGAGCAAACATACACTTTTGAAGATCGAGGCGGAAGAAGCGTAACTGTTCGTACCGAAATGACCCCCTCTGTCAGTAGAATGGTGGCCGGCAAGCGCCAGGAGCTGGTGTACCCATTACGTTGGTACTCTGTGCCTAATTTATGGCGCTACGAACGTACACAGCGCGGTAGGCTTCGTGAGTTTTGGCAGCTAAACGCTGATATTTTCGGAATAGATTCCGTCGACGCCGATGCAGAGATAATCATGCTTTCTGACTCCATAATGAAAAGTTTTGGAGCAAAGCGTAGAACCTACGAAATCAAGATATCAAGCAGAAAACTAATCGATTATGTTCTGCTGGAATATTTTCAGTTTGATGAAGTAGAGGCAGTTACTATCCGCAGACTGATTGACCGAATGCATAAAATGCCAAAGGGCGAGTTTGTTACATCGCTTGAAGCAGTTATTAGCCCATCGCAGCGCGAAAGCGGAATTGCTGATAGTTTGGTCGCGTACTTAACTGTAACGGAGTTTAGTGAGCTACCAACTGAAATAGCCTCACATGAAACCGCCAGAGAACTGATGCATTTGATGGCAAGATTAGAAAAAAATGGTATTTCTAATCTTAAATTCGACCCTACGCTGATGCGCGGGTTTGACTATTACACGGGGATAGTTTTCGAAGTATTCGATACCGATCCGAATAATAATCGCTCAATGTTTGGCGGTGGTAGATATGACGGTTTAGTAGCACAATTTGGTGCTGACCCCGTCTCGACTGTAGGTTTTGGGATGGGTGACGTAACGTTGTTAAATTTCCTTGAAACACATGGACTCGTTCCTAAATTGAAATCTGAAACAGAATTGTATGTCGCCGTGATGGAAGGATTAAACGAAAAGACAGATACGATAATTAAAGATTTACGCGAAATGGGCGTCAAGCTCGCGGTGGATTATAGCGGTAGGAAACTTGATAAGCAGATTAAGATTGCCGTTAAAAAAGGTATTAATTATCTGATTGTGCTCGGCCAAAAAGAAATAGAAAGCGGTCATTTTAGCGTAAAGAATTTGGAAACCGGTGAAGAAAACGCCCATAGTCTGCAGCGAATCGTCAGTATAATCAAAGATTACCGTCATACAGGCGTAACAGAGTAGACGAAACTAATTCTATCTGTTAAAGTAACGAGATATGAAATTAAATACTACTTGGTCAAACGATACTACTGCTGTGCTTGAAATTACTGTTGATGAACAGGAACTCACATCTATTAAAGAAAAAGTTGTCAGAAAACTAGCGCCAACCGTTAAGGCCACCGGCTTCCGCGCGGGACACGTACCATCCGCCGTTGTTGAAAAACAAATAGGCAGCAACCGACTACAAGCTGAAGTCTTAGATGAAGCATTAAATACTGTTTATTCAGCCGCATTAAAGCAAGAAGGCCTAAGGCCAGCTGGCCGTCCGGAGGTTAGCGTTGAAGCCTTTGTACCTTATTCGCAGCTGAAGTGTATCTTAACTGTTTCCTGTATTGGCGAAGTAAAGCTAGGTAAATACGAGGGTCTTAAAAGTAAACCAACGGTTTCTAAAGTTACTGCAAAAGAAATCGATAAAGTCATCGATAACTTGGCGACGCGCATTGCAGAGAAAAAAGAAGTTAAGCGCGCCGCCAAGAATGGCGATGAAGCATGGATAGATTTCGAGGGCAAGGATCCAAAAGGCAAACCCATAGAGCGTGCAGATGGCAAGGATTACCCGCTGCTCCTAGGAAGCAAAACCTTCATCCCTGGGTTTGAGGAGAACTTAGTTGGCTTAAAACCTGGAACAAAGAAGTCGTTTACAGTAACATTCCCTGATGATTACGGTGTAGCCACACTGAAAAATAAAAAAGTTACTTTTGAAGTTACGCTTAACAAAATACAGGAAATAATTAAGCCGGAACTTAACGATGAATTTGCGAAGCAGATGGGACCTTTTGAAAACTTTGCTCAGTTGAAAGCTGATATTGAAAAACAGCTACAGGTCGACAAAGATAATGCCGCTCGTTCTGATTACGAAGCTAAAACCATTCAGGAAATATCGAAAAATTCCGATGTAGCTATTCCTGAAAACATTATCGATGAGCAGGCATCAGCAATGGTAGAAGAGTTTAAGCGCGATCTTGTCAGCCGAAGCCAAACCTTGCAGGAGTTTTTGAAGGGCGAAGGTGTTAGTGAAGAGGAATACCTAACTAAGACCGTTAAACCTGCGGCAAGAGATCGTATAAAAGCCGGATTGGTCTTATCAGAAATTGCATCTAAAGAGGGTATAACTGTATCAGAAGACGAGCTGAATGATCGTATTAAGCAGCTTAAAGCTCAATACCAAGATGAGCAAATGCAAAAAGAACTTGATAAGATAGAAAATCTACAAGATGTCGCTGCTCGGATTTTAAGTGAAAAAACAATCAAGTTTTTAACTACCTAGACGGCTTCAGACCGCTTATGTTAGACTTCCTAACTTCGTAATAGTAAGATTGGAGTTTATTCGTGGATAATAGTCGTCAAGTAGCAGAAGAAAACTTAAGGGCAGAACTTGGTATAGTTGGCAATCGAGCTGCAGTTGAGGAGCGGCGTGATGACTATCGTAGAAGGTTAAGCGACGCAGTTGGAGGCGAATCCACCTGGCTGGCTCAGTCCGGCACAGATGGCGAGGCTACAAGATTTACATTTTATACGGCGGCTAAGCCTGTGGGCGGGCTCGCAGTCAGCGAATTAGGTGAAATAATTATTGACGTTCCAGGACAGCCAATAAACATTATTCAAGAAATACCTCGCGCTATAGCGTTCGTGGAGAACTCAAACTAGCACTCTGACTTGACGAGTGCCAATATTGTAAGTATATTGGTAGTCATGAGTACAATAATTCCAACAGTAATTGAGAGTGATGGCCGCGTCGAGCGAGCCTATGATATATACAGTAGACTACTTAAAGACCGGATAATATTTTTAGGAGATGTTGTCAATGAACATACTGCCAACTTAATTGTCGCGCAGATTTTGTTTTTAGAAAATCAAGAACCAGATAAAGATATAACATTGTACATAAACAGCCCAGGCGGCAGTGTTTACGATGCAATGGCGATTTACGACACTATGAACTATGTAAAAAGTGATATTCAAACTGTCGGTATAGGAATGCAGGCAAGCGCCGCAGCCTTTATTCTAAGTTCAGGCACCAAGGGTAAACGGTTCCTATTGCCAAACGCTACCGTAATGATTCACCAACCGAGTAGTGGTACGCGCGGCAAAGTTACAGACCAAGAAATAGACCTTCGTGAAAGCTTGAGAGTCAAAAAGCTTTTAGAAGAAATTATGGCCAAAAACACAGGACAGAAACTCAGCCAGATTCACAACGATATGGAGCGAGACCGCTGGATGACTGCCGAAGAATCAGTCAAATACGGAATCGTAGATAAAATAATCAAAACAAGATAGTAATAAATTACAAAATTAATTATTTGTCTGTTATAACATCATAGTATGAGTATAAATGGATTTGAGACAATTACACTTAGTACTGCTGAATTTGCCAGCGAGAACCCTGAAAACGAAGAACTACAAAGAGCGTACGCTGAACTAAGTGGCAAAGAATGGGTTGCAGGGTTTAGCAGCCAGCTGCCAATGGGCCTTAGATGGATTAATTTACTACGTAATGCAAGGGATGTTACTCGCCCTGATTCGCCTGAGCGAAGAGACTTCGTTAATGGTTTTACTGAAGGCTTAGCCAAGAATGATACTATTATATTTACCATAGGAGCCTCGTCAGACTCAAGGACTTCCGGGGTTGTGGCTGTTGCCCGGGGTCGACTTAATAAACCGCGAAATCTATTTAAGAAAGAATATGTATATCTTCCCGATATATTATCGCAGCGTGAAAATACCTTTGCAGCCGAAGCTGCTCTGATAACTGCAGTTGGCGCGTTGTCCACTGAGAGAAGTGAGCGTATTGTCGTTGACAGCCTAATTTGTAACTCTGATCATCAGGATATGTTACGAGATATGGGATTTGTAGCATTGAAGCGCAATCAGGAATGGAATACACCAGTGCTACATAGAGCTACTGCAGGTACCACATATTTAGTTCGCCAGTTTGCCCGCCCTATTTAACCGAAGTATTGACTCTTAACTGAATGCTCGTGTACTGTATATATTAAGAAGTAGTGTACGCGCGCACCCAGGTTTGCCTGTAAAACAGAGGTTAAGTCACAAAAGTTCACGCATGGGCGTAGTGAATCTTCGAGCTCTATACTAATGTAAAAACAACAACCGTTATCCAAACGGAGGGAGTTATTGTCGCTTATGGCTAAGACTGCAAGTGCTAAAGCAGCCAAAAAAGAAAGAATTTTTTATACAAAAGCTAAAGAACTAGATTTACCTAATTTAGTAGATCATCAAAAAAAGTCATTTCAGTGGTTTGTCGATGAAGGCTTAGGCGAACTATTCGCTGAAGTTAGTCCGATTGACGATTATACTGGTACAAAGTTAAGCATTCGCTTTAAGCAATATCATTTTGAAGATCCAAAGTTAACCGAACAAGAAGCCCGTGAAAACAATGTTAGTTTTGAAGCTCCCCTGAAAGCTACACTTGAACTAACGAACAAAATTACAGGCGAAGTAAAAGAGCAGGAAATCTACCTTGGTGACTATCCTTGGATGACCGAGCGCGGCACATTTGTTATTAATGGTGCAGAGCGCGTGGTCGTTAGTCAGCTAATCCGAAGTCCAGGAGTATTCTTCACAGCAGAAGCAGGCAGCAGCCATCGCCAGTACGGCGCCAAGGTTATACCTGGTCGCGGTGCGTGGCTCGAGTTCGAGACGGCAGCAAATGGTGCTATATATGTAAAGATTGACCGAAAACGCAAGATTACTGTTACTACACTTTTGCGAGCTCTTGGAATGTCAGATGCGGAAGTCAAAGACGCGTTTAGTAAAGTTGACACCGGTAAAGTAAGCTACTTAACCGCTACACTTGAAAAAGATCCTGCCAAAGGTGTTAACGAGTCATTAATTGAAGTTTATCGCAGAATCCGTCCAGGTGACCTTGCAACCGTTGATAACGCTAAAAGCCTTATTGAAAATATGTTCTTTAACTACAAGCGGTTCGACTTCTCCCGAGTTGGACGCTACAAAATTAACAAGCGGCTAGAAATTGATATAGCTAATACCGCCGAAAACCGTGTCATGCGTATCGAAGACTTAGTGGCCGTTATTGCCGAAATAATCCGACTAAACAATACTCAGGAGCCAGCTGACGATATCGACAGTCTTGCTAACCGACGCGTTAAATTAGTTGGCGAGCTAGTGCAGCGTCAGTTCCGTATCGGACTACT
>JALYRK010000074.1 GCA_030855355.1 bacterium | reverse complement strand
TTTTACTCTTATTCTTACAATACTATAGCACAAGCACGTTACAAACTATCTAGCTATAAATGTCGATATTATCGGGTCTATTTTATTGGAAGTTGGATATGCCGTGACGTCGTCATAAATAATCGTATAGTTTTGTGTTTCGCCACTCGGCCGCTTAATTGGAATTGTTGGGGTACCACCAATAGCTCCTACAAGTACACGGTACGTATTACTGCCCACATTGCAGTTAAAGCTGACTTGCAGATACTTGGTTTGCTGCGGCTCATTCAAAGCTTTGTTGGGCGCCCCATTTCGGCAGTGCTCAGATACTCCGAGGCTGCCGCTTAGACTACCATTGTTTTGGACCTCAACAGGGTAAATCCTAGTACCTATCACCTCATTTGCTGGCGGCTCACCAATGTATATGATCATTTGGTGCTGTACGAGAGGACCATTTTTTGACTTGTATACAAACTTAGTCGGAGTATTTGATTCGGGGACCTCCACCCAAGTTTTGTCAGCCTGGAACTGATAATAAGGGGTAGAAAAAAGCGATGTAGTAGCAGATTCCACGGCAGAGACAGTAGCTATGCTCTCAGGCTGCTCATTGTCGATTGCATTTTTTATACGGTCATAAATAATAAAACTCGCCAGAAGTAGTACAAATCCAATGGCTACAACCGCCATGAGCTTGGTTCTGCGAGCATGAGTTCTTTTATTGTGATAACTTGTTTGGTATTCGTATCTTGACACGTTGCTGGCACTCCTTTGGCTGAGAAAAACTCAACTTTTCCGCAGCAATTACTACAATATTATTGCATGAGTGAGCTTCGCCTGCAAATCGTTTATGTTTAGACAATTGTGTAGTATGATATTAACTGAAAATAGCTTGGTGGGAACATAACAGCAAAATGGAAGAAAAAAAGCCAGAAGAATCAGAGTCACTGGAGACTACCGACAATAGTTTGGAGACGCCGGAGACCGGATCTAGTAGCGATGCATCCGCTGCTGTTGAAAATGCTTACGTTCCGCCTAAAAAAAGCGGCAATGAGAAAATACGAAGTTTCATAAGTAACATGAACGTTTACTTAGTACTATTTATTTTCATGCTACTAGTTGCAGGCGTTATTACTCTAGTTGCTTATTTGCAGGCAAACAAAGAAAGCAAGAAAGCTAATACACAGATTTCAGAACTTACACCCGAAGCTCTAGAAGATCTATCTGGTGACGAAATAAAGGTGGGAGACCCAAAGTCCTTGCTTTCAGTTGAGTCTAACGCGGTTTTTAGTGGCGCTGTACTGGTAAGAGGTTCTTTAGATGTAGCTGGAGCTATTAAGGTTGGTGGAGCTTTAAGTCTACCGGGTATTACAGTATCTGGCACAAGCCAGTTCGACCAAGTTCAGCTGAACACCCTAACTGTCACAGGCAGTGCTTCAATACAGGATCAATTGAACGTACAACGCGGTCTAACTGTATCTGGCCCAGGTAATTTCGCAGGACCAATTTCAGCACCATCAATCAATATCGATAGATTAAACTTATCCGGTGACTTACAGCTGAACCGCCACATAGATGCCGGCGGAAGCACGCCAAGAGTTTCTTCAGGTTCAGCAGTCGGTAACGGTGGCACAGTTTCAGTCAGCGGCAGTGATACTGCCGGCACAGTCACTATAAATGTCGGTTCTGGCGCTCCCGCTGGTGTACTGGCGACAGTTTCTTTTGCAGCAGCTTTTGGTGGTGTACCCCATGTTGTAATTACTCCTGTAGGTTCAGGTGCAGCCGGTCTTAACTGGTACATAGTAAGCCGAACAACTACTGGATTTTCTATCGCCTGTCTAAACGCTCCCGGCCCTGGCTCATTCAGCTTCGACTTCATCGCTATAGATTAAGGGAGAGCTCTGCTCTCCCAGGTATTGTTCGAATCAAGTTCGAATAATACCCTCCCTCTCGCTAAAGGCTGCGCAAAGCACAGCTTTCGCTTCGCTCATAATACACATCGTAACCGGTTCAAAGCGCCGGCGTTTTTTGATAACTGACTTGCAATTTCAAAAAAGCAGGGGAGGTGCATGCAGCCCGAATTTAGTTCGGGCAATTGTGGAGGGGTGAACCCCTCCTAAACGTCCAAAAAGACTATGATTTCGTTTTCCTTGACGTGCATGATGCCGCGGGTAATCTTCACTTTGTCTTCTTTGTCGTCGTTTCTAATTATAATTTCACAAGGGCTCATAAGCGTCATAAAGTTTTTGTGTCTAGGCAGAATATCAAAGGGCCCAGTCGGGTTAACGGCAGTTAGGCTATCGGCAACACCATTAAAGTAGGTCTTGAACGGTGCATAGACCTTTACGTGCATTTTGCCCTCCGGAATTTTCTGCGTGGGCAATTTTGTGTCTTCGGCTATGTGCTCTTTTGTTGCTTCTGTTTTTTCGTCTTCGTCCGCCATACGATTTAAATGATTATTTCTTCAAT
>JALYRK010000022.1 GCA_030855355.1 bacterium | reverse complement strand
AATGTGTTTATTTCGTCCGGAGTAGCATTTGGATTGTCTTCAATATATTCTATTACATTTTCGGGAAGTAACTCGTGAGCATATACGGACGTTGGCGCTAAGCCAATTAATCCCCAGCCTATAACTAGCGCTAAAGCTATTAGTTTCTTCATAATTTATTAATTCGCTCTAATGCCTCTTTAGCTTGTATTCTGTCCAGCAAAGAGAAATGTTGTTCCAAAAAGTATTTGTCTTTAGAAAAAGCTTCCTCTAAATAAACTTTAGCAATATCGATTTGTCCAAGTTTTTCAGCGATCAAACTAGCATGGTATAGAATTACCGGTTGGTGTTCACCAAGCCCTAAGGCTTTATTAATACTCAGTTGAGCTTCGGAATAATTTGCAGACTGATACTGTGCCCATGCTAAAGCGTCATAAGTGAATATATTGGGTCGTACAATCACAGACTTGTTGGCAAGCTCAACTGATTTAGATATATCCTTATTGCGCTGAGCCAAAAAAATAGCAAATTCGAAATCGTTGTTAACTCCACCAGAAGTGGATTTATCAAATGCTAACTGACTTAAATAGTAGTACTGATCAGCCTTTATACTATCGCCTTTGGTAATGTAGATATCACCTAAGCCCGTGGCATACTGTGCTAATGGCAATACATTAAATGCTTTTTGGTAGTATTCGATCGCTTTTTCGTTATCACCATTTGCAAATGCTACTTTGCCCAGACCTTCCAAAGCCGGCGGGTAGTCATTGTATGTTCTCAAAGCTTCACTAAAGCTGTCGGTAGCTTTCGCAAGGTCGTCCCGCAAATGTAATTTGCCAAGTTCCACTTGGCTAAATGCGACGTTTTCGAGAAAGGATGATCCAGAGCTTATAGCTGTTACTAAAGCCGCTTTAGCACCTTCTATATCTCCATAAAGCTCCCTTATGTACGCGACGCGATTGTATGAGCTTAATTCAGGTTTTTTATCTACCATTGTTTGGACAGATTTGGTTGCTGATTCATAATCACCCAACTCAATCTGACCGTCTGCGAGTAGCCCGTAATAGTAAACTTTGTCAGGGTTAAGCTCAAGTGCTTTTTGAGCTAATGATAATCCTTCCGAAAACGAATGTTTGCCGTATGCAACTGCAGCCTGAGTAGCATAGACTTCGGCATTGCCTGGGTCAATTACTACAGCCTTGTCGAGCAACTTAGTGCATTCTGCATAATAAGTCGTATCAGCATTTTCTCGTATCTTCTGCAGGTAATTTTGGCAAAGATTCGTGTAGAGATTTGCGTTGTTTGGGTCTTCGCTTAGCAGCTGCTGAGAGGATTGTATTAAATTATCTGTGTTGCTTAACTTAGCAGAGTTGTTTGTTCGCTTAGAACTATAAGTTCTGTTTAATGTGTAAGTCGTGATTATCACTGCAAAAATCAGCATCATACAGATTGCAAGGTTTCTTTTATTGAGCTTGGGTTTTCGAATATGCTTATTGATCATGGTACCTTTATATAACTATAGAACCAGTTTAATGTAATACCTAGTTTAAAGACCCGCCTATTCCTCAGTTGTTGAGAAGATAGTCGGGTCTTAAATTCATGTCTTAATCTTTGGCTATTTTAGTCTCGAGTTCTACGACTAAGCATTTTAGCGCCAAGTATTCCTAGTACAAGTCCACCTATACCAACTATAGCTAGAGCTGACATGTTCACATTTTTATCTTTATTATCTCCGCTTTCATTGTTGTTGCCACGGCCTGCACCTGTAAGAGTTGAGGCTAGACCACTTTCTGGCAACGCAAGATACGGGAAGTTACTTCGGAATTCTTTGTCGTTTTTATCGACGCCGTCACCTAGTTGTGTTGCAAGGGGATCCAACTGGAACTCTGGGTGGAAGACAGGGTATACCGCACCCGCAACAGCTTGTACAGATATATCTACAACATCGTCTGCCAGTCGTCGTCCATTAGGATAGCCTTGCGTGTCTTTAGCTAGTACGCCAAGCCGATTAGGATCCTGAGTTGGGGCGATTGCTAAGTTCAAGCGTAATTGTTCAGAAGGCTTAACATTAGCAGGCATAGTAAGGTCAGGTATACCCGTCAAGAAGATAGCTACTAAATCATCTCGTGCTTCTGGAGTACCAAAGTTACCTTGTGGGGGTACTTTAACCTTATACAGACTGTTCAGAAGAGTACCAAGTTCGGGATTCGTAACGCCATTCGCAAACTGAGCATCGTTAGCAGGCACTGAGCTATTCCAAAGATCCTTGGCCGCAAGAGGTACAACTACCTCGTTAACAAGTGGAGCACCTAAGCGTGATACCTGTACAAAATCGCCGCTCGGAGCTGAAGTTCCTGCTCCAAGAACCGTCGTACTTTGACGAGAAGATGTTGTCCAAACACCTATAATTGCACCTGGGTCTTTAGAATCAGCAGGTTTTGCTTTTGTATTAGTCACTTCAGATATCGGAACCTGTAAGGCTAATGACTGCACGCTAAAGCCTTTAAGTCCATCCTCGCCTCCTCCTGCATTGCCTGGTAATTTACGAATGGTTAACAAGTCAAACAATCCGCCTAAATCAGCAAAGAATGGGTCGTCGCTTTGACCAGCAAATGTACGAGTAGTACCTACATCTTTAACTGCTTCAGCTTGTAGCTTGTCGTAATTAGGAGTAGATTTCTCGCCTATATTACTCGGTGGTGTTGGGATGTTTTCACCCAATACAGTTGCTGCTCCATTTTCAATTTTAGTCAAAGTATAAGTTTGTTTTACATTCCACGTAGGATCTGAAAGACTCATTATAGGACCAGTATTATATAAAAATGTATTCTTATTTTGCGTTGTTGTATTAAATTTATATCTATATGTAATATCTGCTACTGCATCAGCGTTGTTGTCGATATTGATTTCATATCGCACATTATCATCGAATGAGTAGAAATTAGGACCTCCTGCCGGATTCTGGAAAGGCAAATAGTTCGCGATTATAGTAACAGTGTCTGCCTTGTCTGGGCTTACGAAAGCATAAAGATCTGTTCCATCTGCCTTTGGATCGCCACTAATTAATGGGGCTTCTCTGTGACTGGATGCAAATAAACCCATTGGCTGAACTAACATAGTCGACACAAACGCCACAGCAATTACCGCAAGTGTTACTGCTTTTGTATCTTTAATAAATTTATTTGTCATAGGTCTCCCTCAGGTAAAGTTGGTTTAGTATATAGAGTAGATTTCTGTCTGTTTTGTCAACATCATACAATAATGTAGTAATAAAAAATGTTACTATTCTAACGATATTTGAGTATTAATTCTTATAGCAACTTGTAGTGTGATTGAGCTCATTATTGTGAGAAATATTTCATTTCACCGCTTGAAACGCTGTTCTAAATTACTAATTGGATCGTACCAGCCACGCTCTAGAACAAAAGACTGAACTTTCTTATCTAATCCAAATAACACAAATAGGCCGACAGCTATAAAAATTATACCCACAATTCGGCTGAACCAGCCGGACGGATCGCTCAACCACTTAAGCTTCGCAATTACGCTTTGGCCCGCATATGACACTAACAGCAGCGTGCTGGCCAGCCCTACAGCGTATGCAATTAGGTAAATAAAGCCTTGCAAGAATGAAGCAGGCAAAACCGTGGCCACGATTAGGGAGTAGGTAGGACTACAACTTGCAAAAACAGGACCGAGTGAAACACCAATCAGTACGTCCCGGCTGTTATTTTTAGCACTATAAGATTTGCCTAAAAGTTTATTGGAACTAAGATTGAGCTTATTGATTAGGGGCATCCTTTTCCAAAGGCTCGGCATCAGGAAGTTAATGCCTAATAAAGTAATGATAGCCCCAGAGAAAATCTGCCAGACATACTGCGGCACGCCAAGAAGCGCAGTCGTTGCTTTAAGAGCGAGCGTAAAAATAACGACTGAACCCGCTAGACTTGCGGCTATTATTAATGGCCGTAACCATTGACGTTCCTGCTTATCTTCGGACGATGAAAGTAATGACCCGCCCACTATAACTGGCAGCAAGGGTAGTATGCACGGTGCAGCAACAGTAAGAACACCGGCTATGAAGGAAAGAATAAGTAAGGTCATGAACTAAAGTAGTTTTACTTTGATAGCATCGATCGTAGGATTATCGTAGGCAACGAACTTATCTACTAAGTCGCCATTGTCACTCACTTTAACTACTGTCGTTTGCAAAGTTACGCCGTACTTTTGGCGGAGAGACTGGCTAGTGTCATAGTCAACTTTAATTATGGCAACACCAGCAGGTACGCCTTTACTTTTGATGTCTGCTTCTAGATCTCGGCATTGCGGGCACCACGGGGCATGGAAGAATAACAGCTTTGTGCCGGTCGTGCTGGCGATAATATCCGGAGAGTAATTCACATAAGCACCGGATTGGCTGCTTACTGGGTCTTGTGAGTTTTCAGCTGGTTGTTCTTGTTTTGGAGCTTCATTATTTTGGTCACTTGTAGTTAGTCTTGCAGTATTGTCGGCTGGGCTAGCAAGAAGATAAGCCATACTGCCACCAATTGCTATGATTATTGCTACTACCAGCACTATTACTTTTTTATTCATACCCTTATTATACTACCTACTTAACTATGTATATTTTCTGAAGTTTATTCTATGCTTGGAGTAGGTATAGGAGGAATATATAATGGCTAAAAGCGAAAAAAACTTTATCAAAATCGACAATAAAAAAGACGGCGCGACCGGGTTTGCACTGTTTTTATCTTTTATAGGTGCAGCGGTATATTTTGTAAACCAAGTAGATGGGTTCTGGAATGTCATAGCAGCTCTGTTAAAGGCTGCCGTTTGGCCAGCAATTTTAGTTTATAACGTGCTTCAAGCTTTCACAGCCTAGATACTACTATTTAAAGAGTGGTTTTTAAGAATTATTGATAGTAGTTTTGTTTAGATCGTCGCTCGGCTCGCTTGTTGAATTGTTCTTTAAAACTACATTGTAACTGTCTTCGCTTAAGATAATTTTTTCTATTGCTTCGATATCGTGATCTTTTTTAACTATAAATGCATTGCGATTTTCATGAATTTTTTTATAATCACTTAGTTTAACAGCAATACGCTGGTGGCATTTTTCATCTGAGCATTCGCATCTGAAATCCAACAGAAGTGTGTCGTCCCATATTAGCTCAGGGTTATCCTCGTCGATATGAAGAGCGTTCAGGTCATCTATTTCTTCGCCCACTTTTTCATTTACACGCCTGAAGATCATTTCATTTTCAATTTGCCGACGCTCTGAAAGTGGCATATCCATAATTTGAGTATAGCACCTACGAAAATGACTAATAATTATTTGAACTCATTATGCAATATTATTTTGTTATGATGGAGTAATGGTAAGTTATAGAGCGAAGATTGTTAGGTGGATACTTAAATCGAGGGCAACTAAGCAGGAATATTCTACTGAGAATATTGCTAAGTACCGTAATGGCTTTGAAAGAAATTCTAAAATTTTATTTCCTAAAGATAACAGCATTAATACGAAGCATGAGCAAATAGAAGGAGTCAACGTTGTGTGGTTTACCGCCGACAAAAATCCCGAACGAACAATTGTATATTTGCACGGTGGAGGGTTTATTCTCGGCTCGTCTGATTCGTATCATCAGCACCTGGCAAGGCTGGCTAAGCTATGCGACGCAAAAGTATTATCCATTGATTATAGTCTTGCGCCCGAAAATCCATTTCCGTCAGCTCTTGATGATATTTTAAGAGTTTGGCGAACACTACTTAAAAATAAGTTAGACGTATCTACAACGGTTATAGCGGGTGATTCTGCTGGTGGTAACTTGGTAATGGCCTCTGCACTGCGGATACGTACAGAAAACTTACCTCAGCCAGCTTGTCTAGCGATGTTATCGCCGGCTTTAGATGCTACATTTAGTGGCGAAAGCTACAAGAGTAATAAAGATACAGAGCTCGTTTTAACTACAGAAAGTCTTAACTATTATGTGCAGTCGTACGTACAAAATAATTCAAAAGAAAATGCCTTGATATCCCCAGTTTTTGCAAAATTAAACGGGCTACCTCCTTTTATAATTCAAGTTGGTAGCGGCGAAGTGTTACTGAGTGATGCAGAGCAAACTATTAAAAACGCTAAAAGAGATGGGGTAGAAGCGAAGCTTATTATTGAGCCCGAAATGTGGCACGGTTGGCAGCTTTTCGCTAAGCTTATTCCTGAAGCTAGAAAATCCATGCAGGAAATAGCTGATTATATAGTATCCAAAACTTAGTAATGTAAATGCTATTTTTGCATAAGGGCGCCGCGGACTCCCCAGTAAGCTGGTTTTATGCGGAAGCGGTCGTCGAACATTAATGGGCGCGGATCCTTAAGACCGATGTGGTTGTACCAAGTTTCGCCGTCATAAATACCTAGGAACGCAAAACTACTGCAGACCTGCGACTCGATACAGGCGCGCATCATCTCGTAATATATATTTTCCTGTATCCTATCTTTGTCGCCGCTATCAGCTCTTACGTCTTCCATATTAACGTCGAATTCAGTTACGTATACGCCTACACCTAGTGCTGCAAATCGCTTCATATTCGATATAACCTCGTCTTTAGTCGGTGGGTGAGCTCCGTCAATATGCATTTGCATACCTATTCCGTCAATTGGGATACCACGCGCTAAAGCCCCCTTAACGTAATCATACATCGCATTGCTTGTATCGTTTATTGACTCGTTGTTGAAATCATTCAGTATCAGCTTGCTCTCTGGATCGGCTTGGCGAGCCCACACGAATGCTTGGTCGATATATCCTAAGCCGCCAGTGTTATCGGCCCACCAGTCACGTAAATCATACAGATGCTGATCGCGGGTAAATGCTTCATTAACTACTGTCCACTGTTTTATACGTCCTGAGTACCGCTTACCAACTGTTTCGATATGCTCCTGCATAATTTGTGATAATTCTTGCTTAGAATAGTTACCGTTTTTGAGCCAGTCTGGCAGCCATTTCTGTTCGCCCCACAAGTAATGGTGTGCTTCTATCGACATATTGCTGCTTTGGGCAAAATTTACTACTTCATCCATCTGATCCCAGTTATATTCGCTGCGTGATGGCCGTAAGCCGCCATCGGTGAAATACCAGTTTGGTGTGTTATCGGCAAGTGCCAGTTCAAACTGACCTGTAAGGATATATGTGTAGTTTTTGTTATCCAGATGGTTTCGAATAGCAAAGTTTCCAAGCGTAATTCCACGTTCAGAGGCTAACTGCTTAAGTGGAGGTGTTGGTAATTCCTCAGGAATCGGGCTATTTAAAAATTTATAAGCTGAAAATACGAAAAATAAAACTAAACTTGCAAGCCAAAAGTACTTAATCTTATTATCTCGCATATCAGGTTTTTGTTTCTTAGGCATAAGCTAATTATAGTCGACAAGTTGTATAACTCATACCACAACACTAACTACCTTATTTTTGTGTATAAACGCCTATTTTAAATCATGTAGATAGTTTTAATGTGTAATATTTCCTACATTAATATGCTAGTTTAAGGGGTATAATTATTATCATTACTTCAGTTTGTCAATACTTTTTTATTTGGAGATTAATAGCTTGAAAATAACGTCAAAACTCATGTATGCTTACGTTGTCTTTGTCGTCATATACGCTGCTTTAACGCTGTTACCTGCTCCAGACCCAGAGGCAATTATCCGATACAATCTAACACCGCTTTCATTACGGCTACTACAGATGACGATCATTATACCGGTGGCTTTAATCTGGTACACAGCATTATACGGATACAGTAAACTGGGTATCTATAATAATTTAATTAAAGGAACTAAAGACGGAATACCCGTCTCCAATATAACTAAAGGCATTGGTTTTTTGACTTTAAGCTTGCCCATAACCTCAATCTTAGGTCAAATCTTAGAGCTTTGGTCGAGGTCTAATTTAACCTTCACTGAAGAGGCAGTTATTATAACAAACTATCTTAATATGGTGCTGCCGATAGCAGCATTTATCTTTATTAGTAACGGTGCTAGCGGATTAGTACATTTAGCCCGAAAACGCACCTCCTTAAAGTTAGCAAATTTAACTGTGTTATGCGGAATGTTCTTAGGAGTAGCTTACTTCTACTTGCTTATTAGGGCTCCTGGAACCATCTACGAAAGCTACTATTTGCCTTTAGGAACAGTACTTTTTACCCTAGTGTTGCCTTACATGTTTATGTGGTTTTTGGGTTTAAGAGCCGCCGGGGAAATTTATTTGTTCAGTCAGAAAAGCGCTGGCGTAATTTATCGTGAAGCTTGGAGAAGACTGGCAATTGGGC
>JALYRK010000006.1 GCA_030855355.1 bacterium | reverse complement strand
CATATACCCCACCGAACAAGTTCGGCGGGGACCCCGGACGTGACAAAAGGTCCCGTCGTCTAGTGGTTAGGATATCTGGTTCTCATCCAGAAGATCGCGGGTTCGAATCCCGCCGGGATCACCAAATTTTACTTTGTTATTGCAGGAAGTAGTAATATCTCCGTTAATATAAGTGCTGCCCTGATAGTAATTTACTGACTATTGTGTGGGTGATTATTACCTTATCCAGCTTGTAGAACCATAAACATATTGCTTTAGTGTCCTGTATCAGAGATAATTACTAAGAACAAACTGATAGAAAGTGCTTACAAACGGTGGGATTATTCGGCAAAAAAACTGGCTCTAGCACAACAACTGGTCTTGCTAAGCGCCTACAAATCGAAAAGCTTAAGACTGATATTATCATCGCTGCGATCATCGACGGCGTGGCACTTTTTGACAAAGACGGCGTGATTCAAATATTTAACCCGGCAGCTACTCGGATTTCAGGCTGGCTTGGCGAAGAAGCTATAGGGCTAAACTACAATTCTGTCATGCAGTTTTTTGACGATAAAGGCGAGTTACTTACCCCCGAAGAAAATCCATTAGTAAAATTTATTGGCACTAAAGACGGCGGCGGCAACATACTGGCTTCACTAAAGACCAAAAGCGGCGGTAAAACTACCGTCGATATGAGCGTTTCACCATTAATAGAGGGCGGCGAGATTAGCGGCAGCCTTGTTATATTTAGAGACGTAAGCGAGCAGCACAGCGAGGAAAAAAGACGAGCGGATTTTATTAGTACAGCTAGCCATGAGATGAGAACTCCAGTGGCAGCGATCGAGGGTTATCTTGCTTTAGCGCTCAACTCAAATGTAAGTAAAATTGACGAAAAGGCGAGGGGTTTCCTAGAAAAAGCCCACTCCAGCACCCAGCACTTAGGAACGCTTTTCCAGGACTTACTAACTAGCGCCAAAGCCGAAGATGGACGCCTTAGTAACCACCCAACTGTTGTCGAAATGGGTGAATTCGTGGAAAGACTTGCCGACGACCTAAAGTTTTCTGCCTCTAAAAAGGGCCTTAAAACCGAATTTATCATCGGAAGCCAACAAACTGTCGACGCTACAAATGCTTCGGGCACCAAAGTACTCAAACCTCTATACTATGTCTTCGCAGATGCCGATCGTATCCGTGAAGTAATAACCAACTTATTCGATAACGCAGTTAAATATACCGAATCAGGAACTGTAAGGTTAGGACTGTCTGGCAATGACAACCTCGTTCAAGTTCACGTAGCAGATACTGGTCACGGCATCCCACAAGAGGACATTGCGCACTTATTCCAAAAATTCTACCGGGTAGACAATTCTGCTACTCGTACTATCGGTGGCACCGGATTAGGATTGTTTATCTGCAAGAAAATTATAGAATTGTACTCCGGTAAAATCTGGGTAGAAAGCGTGATCGGCAAGGGAAGCACTTTTTATATTAACTTGCCAAGGCTATCGAGTGCCAAAGCCGAAGCGATGCAACAAAAAGCTTCTATGGAACTACCGTCGATGCCACAACCTTTGCAAAAAATTTGAAAAAATAATGATACAATAACCGTAAGCAGAACGAAGGAATAAATAGATGTCAAAAATACTTTTGGTCGAAGATGACAATAATCTAAGAGAAATATACGAAGCCAGGTTACAGGCCGAAGGCTACGAAATAATTACCGCACAGGACGGTGAAGAAGCGCTGGCTATTGCCATTAAGGAGCGGCCTGATCTTATAATCTCTGACGTAATGATGCCGAAAATCAGCGGCTTCGATATGTTAGATATCCTAAGAGGCACTCCTGAGACTAGAGATACGAAAGTTATTATGATGACAGCTCTGTCGCAGGCAGAAGATAAAGCCAGAGCAGACAAGCTTGGCGCCGACCGTTACCTGGTAAAGTCACAGGTTACGCTAGAAGACGTTGCTAAAGTTACTAAAGAAGTACTCGAGGGTGTACCGTCCTCTCAAAGCTCAACTCCTGAAACAGTGTCCAGTAGTACTACAGCACCAGCGACTATACCTGGTATTTCCAGCCCAGTCTCAAATGTACCCGTACCACCCGCGGACACCAGCAGTGAACCTAGTGTAGCGCCTATTACGCCCCTAAACGCGCCAGCTATCGATGACACCACACTAGCAGACGCACCCCAAACCCCTGCAGATTCCACAATCACCCCCTTAACAATAACTCCTGCACCAGTGCTCCCAGTAGTTGAAGAACCGCAGGCGCAAGCTCCAGTTGCACCAATCGAACCAGTTCTTACGCCCCTAACTGTTGCGGCGCCCCTTCAGAAAGAGGAAACTATTGAAAGTGCAACTGAGACTGCCACACCTCCAGTTAATTTACCGGAGCCAGTAGACGAACCCGCGGTCGAGCTACCTCCTTTATATGAAAATTCAGACGAAGCAGCTACTCCTCCACTGCAACCCAAGCCGTTAGATTTAGGAAGCTCAAGTGTAGCAATGCCAACAGCGGCTGAGCCATCTGAAGATTCCACAGCCGGGCAGTCCGGCTCTCCGTTTCTTGTTAGCAAGCCAGTTACTGAGATTCAAACGTCTCCTGCCACACCTCCTGCTGAGGTGGATGAAGCCGCTAAGATTGCTGATTCAATAGAATCATTCCTCTCCACCAAAGCCGAGGCAAACGGACAAGCAACACCGGTCGTAATGCCCACAGATTCTCAAGGTGTTTCCCCAGAGCCAGTAACGCCTACGGCCCTAACTGAAGCTCCATCATCACAGGTTGCAGCAGACCCAATAAAATCTATATCTACTCATCAAACTACTCAAGTTCCAGCTCCTGACTCCCAAGAGGCCGAGAATGCAGCTTCCACCCTACCAAAGAGCGGATACAAGGTAATCCAACCTCTAAGCGATTTGAGCAAACCTCCAGTGGACTTAGAAGCTCTCGCCAAAAAAGAAGAAGAATTTGGAACAGCCCAACAAATTGTTAACACTCCGACCACCAAACCAGGGGATGAGCCTCTGGAAAAGCCAACTCCACCTCCAGCCCAAGCCGGTCAAACAATCGATCCAACGACTTTAGCACTTTAGCTAAATAGAAAATTTGATATTTGTTATCCGGTAAAGAATAATAACGCTATGCGAATTAATAAGCGACTTACCATGAGACACCCCGGGAAGGGTTTCTCATCGCGCCAGCAAAAAAGTGTTATTTTTTGTCGGGCTGCTCTTCCAAAGGCAACACATGCGAATTAATAAGTGGCTTGCTCAAAATACTGATTTGTCGCGGCGGAAAGCCGACGATGCGGTTGCCAACGGCAATGTTCGCATAAACGAGGACTTGGCAGAGCTAGGAAGCGACGTAAGTTACTCAGACATCGTTAAGTTGAACGGCATGATAATTAGCCAGCAAAGTAACAAGCCTGAGCTGTGGATGCTTAATAAGCCTGCAGGATACATATGTAGTCGTGATGGTCAGGGCGCTAAAACAATTTATGACCTTTTGCCATTAGGATTACAAAAACTGAACCCAGTCGGCCGGCTAGATAAAGATTCCTCGGGACTTTTACTACTTACCAACGATGGTAATTTACAGCAACAACTATCTCATCCTAGCTTTGGGCACCAGAAAACATATGAAGTAACTCTCGGTAAAGCGCTCAGTGATGCAGAACTTGAATTAATAGTAAATCCAGGAGTCGACATCGGTGATGAGCGACTTTCCCAGTTTATGATCGAGCCGACGGGTAATACCACCTATAAAGTCACTCTACACGAAGGTCGTAACCGCCAGGTTCGACGCACCTTCGAAGCTTTAAAAAATCGGGTTAATAGACTACACCGTGTAAGCTTTGGAGAATACAATCTAGGTGAACTTGGTCCCGGAAAACACAAACGTTATATTTGATAACTTTGCAACAATAAATTTGATTTTACAAATCAATCCACCTCTGTTAGAATATACGTAAATGAGTAATAAAATACCAATTGTAGCTATTGTTGGGCGCGCTAATGTCGGCAAATCAAGCTTGTTCAACGCCATGCTTGGAAGGCGAGAAGCAATCGTCGCCGACGAAGCAGGCACCACGCGCGACAGCATTTATGGCAAGGCATCGCTTGGGGAAGGCAATGATTTCTGGCTTGTTGATACCGCTGGGCTGAAGCAAGCGGCCGACGAATTTGAGCTGTCGATTCAGGAGCAGATTATCCAAGCTGCAGATAGCGCCGATATAATCCTTGTAGTCGCTGAAACCAATACCCAGATTACCGACGAAGACCGACGCGTTGCTAAATTAGCACTTAAAAGCCGCAAACCGGTTATTTTACTTGTAAATAAGTCCGACAAAGCAGGGCGCCACCTTAAAGAGGCTCTAGAGGGCTTTGAGCGTCTAGGAATCAAGCATATTATCGCCACAAGTGCCATTCACCGCACAGGCTTCGGCGAACTTGAAGAGGCTCTTGACGAATTACTACCTAAAGCTGCCATCCGAGAAGAGTCTGACCGCATCCATCTGGCACTATTAGGCCGTCCAAATGTAGGTAAATCAAGCCTATTTAACGCTCTTGCCAAAAAGCAGCAGGCCGTCGTCGCAGACAAAGCTGGTACAACTCGCGATATTAACCGCACGATTATCAAATACCATGAACGCGAGATCGAATTACTCGACACAGCCGGAATCCGTCGTAGCGGCCGTATAGAGCGTGGTGTCGAGCATTTTAGTGTCTTACGCGCGTTATCGGCTATAGAGCAGTCAGACATCTGTCTGTTGCTGATAGACGCTAACGAACCAAGCGTCGCCCTGGATCAAAAGCTTGCTGGGATGATTAAAGAAGCCGGTAAGGGCATGATCCTAGTGGTAAGCAAATGGGATGCCGTCGAAAAAGATTCTTACACGCATGATCACATGAGTCCGCAAATAGCTCACGATTTTGATTTTGTACCTTGGGCACCGCTTATTTTTACTAGTAGCATAACGGGGCAGAACACCAATAAAATTTTCGAACTTATCTTAGAAATTATGGATAGGCGCGCTCGTAAAATCACTACTGGAGAGTTAAACCGCTGGCTTGAACGGCAAATCGACAAGCACCCGCCAGCCGGACTTAAAAATCGTCAACCTAAGCTAAGGTACATGACCCAAGAATCTGATAATCCTATTCCGGCGTTTAAAATATTTGGCAAAGACACTAGGTTCGTTCATTGGAGCTACCGCCGCTACCTCGAGAAAAAACTTCGCGAGGCATACGATTACATCGGCACACCAATTCAGCTCTGGTTTATCGAAAATACAGGAAAAGACAAGCCCGAAAAAGACGGCATCGACTGGAAAAAACGCCTACGCCCTGAGCAGCTTCCTAAGAACCGCTACGGCAAATCTTAGCCGAACTTGATAGTTAAAAGGGTATAATCAATACTTAACTCATGGGATTATTTCAAAAGAAAACCGTACCTGCCGACAGTAAACCTCTATATAGCATTGGCGGCCAAAAAACCTTACTCATCATTGGTCTTGGTAATATTGGGAAAGAATACGAAGACACCCGTCATAACATCGGATTCGAAGTAGCAGACGCCTTTGCTGCAAACCATGATTTTGGCTGGGTTAATAAGAAAGACCTGCATTGTCATTTAGCCAGCGGTATCATCGGATCCACTCGAGTAATAATTGTTAAACCTACCACATTCATGAATGAGAGCGGGCAAGCAGCTCAAGCAGTGCAGCATTTTTACCGCGTTTATAACCCTGAGACTTTCGTCGTGCACGACGAGTTAGATATTGACTTAGGAGTTATCAAAACCAAGATAGGTGGCGGCAGTGCAGGGCATAATGGCATCAAATCGCTAGTGCAGAACCTTGGTGATGATTTTGGCCGCATACGTATAGGTATCGGCCCAAAAAAACCTACTCAAATAGACAGCGCCGATTTCGTATTAGCAAAATTCACTAAAGAAGAGCAGGCTAACTTAAAACAAATTATTAATGAGTCCTGCAGCATATTAGACGAACTCACAGCCAGCCACACCCTTCAAACCGAAACCCGCAAAATTGTAAATTAGCAGGGGCTAATTACAATCTAATTCCGAAGGCAAGTCTGGCATTTCTTAAATCGTCGACGTTATTATCAATTGTTTGTTTAATATGTTGCTCACAATCTGTGCAGAATGAATCCGGCCCGTCGACATGATACCTGTAAACATCTTCTGGAGTTTCCGTTTCGAACATCTTCATAAGCTCCTCTATGGTCAAAGTATTAGGGGAGAAGGGTGTCATGACACAATCTCCACTGTTACAATGCTCGTAACCCAGGGCATGTGCGCTCTCGTGCAGCAATAATGTGGATTTGTTTTTTGGGGTGGAATGCATGTTCCCATTCAAAAACGTAGTACCGTCACCTAAACGTGCGAAACCTTGAACTTTTGAGTAATTCTTACGGAAATACGGGGCTATAAAAATATGCATATCAACTGTGGGGTTAAATTCCTCAACTGCAATGTTGGATAAATTTAGACCTCGTCTTTTATCACGAGAAAGTTGTTTGGTCACTATAAAGTCTTGCAAGGCGACCCCGCCAACTGACGCGCCTAATATTTCCAACCCGTGAATTAATGGGTCTCTTTCAGTAGGTAGTAACTCAGCCCGCGAATAAATATTTGCTGTAATCATAATATATCAACTAAATAGAGCTTCTAGAGGGGGTGGGCACCGCTAGAAGCTCAATTCAGCTCTCAAGTCGAAGCTTGAGAGTTTAAATACACCCTTCAACCCACCTTGAAGGCCTCCTATTTAAACAGTCTCTCAACTTGTTCAAGTAGGCCCACTCATAGGTCGACCGCTACCAAACGCTCACACTCAAATAAAAACGAGGGAGGGGTGCGGGGTTAAAGGGATTAGGATGTTTTAGAACGCATATTGTTCATCTCAATTTAGATGAACGGCGCTAGAGTTACGTGGAGGGTAACAACGATATTTCTGGCACGTTCTAAAACAATCTAATATTTTTTGTATCAGAGAAATTAATCAAAGAGAAATTAATCAATGATACAATAAATTTGATAAAGGTGCATAAATCCCCTAAACAGGGCTTACGAGTTGCTATTTTAGCAAAATTATGTCTCTATGTCAATACTTATTAATAATATTGCAAAGTCAACAACATGAAGTCAAAGCAACTAGCCATTAGTGGAATACTTGAGCAGAAGCTCTCAAAACTTCACTACGCCCCTAAAAACTTATATGCCAGAGGAGCTTTAGATATAAACGACTTACTACAAAGACCTATAGTAGGCATCGTCGGTACAAGACTACCAACACCCTACGGAGCGGGGGTAGTAAATGATCTAGTCGAACAATTAGTCCGTCGCGGAGTTGTAATAGTAAGCGGCCTAGCACTTGGGACGGACGGCCTTAGCCATCAGGCTTGTATAAGGGCGGGTGGCCAAACTATTGCAGTGCTGCCATCAGGAATAGAAACAATTTACCCTCGAACCCATAACCCACTAGGTCAGTTAATTGAAGAGAAAGGCTTACTTATTAGCGAGTATCCTGGTGACGGACTGCCGCGTAAGGACCAGTTTATTGCCCGCAACCGCATAATCGCCGCGTTAAGTGATGTACTGGTGATACCGGAAGCCGCCGAACGTTCAGGTAGTTTACATACTGCCAATTTCTCTCTTGAAATAGGTATCCCAGTAATGGCTGTTCCCGGAAATATTACAAGTCGCTTTAGTGGAGGCACTAACAAACTTATCGCCCAAGGCGCAACACCTGTCTTAGGAGTAGGCGACATATTTCATCAACTAAAAATTGATACCGAAGAAGCCGCCGACTACGTCCCCGAAAGCGAAGCAGAACATCAACTATTGGAAGCCATGAGCAGCGGGCTTCAGGACGGTTCTGCTATCAGAAACACTAGCGGGCTTACTGCCCAGGACTTTATGCAAACTCTTTCGATGTTAGAAATCAAAGGAGTAATTCGTGCTTTAGGTGGTGACCAGTGGCGAAAAGTATAATTTTTGTTTCGCTTTTGCTTGAATTAATTTTTAGCCTTACTATTATTTAAATGGCAAGAAGAACTACCAACGAACGATTCACACTTCCGCATGGTGCTCGCAGCTCTCGTGAAAGACGCGAATTAGCAAGAATTGCCCAAATGGCAAATGTATCTAACAAGCCAGAGAGTAAGGCCGAGGAACTAGAGCGACCGAAAAAACCCAGCCCGCAGACTGCTGTTGATAAAATAGTAACTTTAAGAAGAAAAGCTGTTGAAGTACGTTATCTTAGCGATCCGACCTTATCTGGGTATAGAGACAATTTATTTAAAAAACCTGGAGTATCAGTGTTACCGAGCGGCCTTGGAAGGCACGCAGTAAGATTATTTGGTCTGGAAGCGGCGCAAAATCGTACTCGAATTATCGCAAATTCAGCACCGGGAGTTATAGATTTTGGGGTTTACGGAGTCAGTATGTTCTTTAGCCATCGGTCGCCTCATATAGGCTTAATCCCAGATTCTGTTACCAAACAGAAGCTTCAAGACGAATTTGACACGGTCAGTGACTGGCTACAATTGCGAGAACCAATAATATTTAAATCACTGGCCATTGGCGCTTTCGATGATGTTGGCGCAGCCGATGAAGCCAGAGCTGCAATAGGAAAATGTTTTGAAGATAATGATACCTCTGGACAAATTATTCTGGGCGGCCTAATACCTGTAGTCCTAAACAGTAAAAATGGCAGCTAGCGTCGCAGAAAACTTGCACATCCTAGTTTTTGTCTGCTAGTGTACGCTAGAATTACTAACAAGCATAAGCCCCAAGGAGCCAATGAGTAAGAATCTAGTAATAGTGGAGAGTCCAGCCAAAGGCAAGACTATCGAGAAATATCTTGGTAAAGATTTTGTCGTATTGTCGAGCGTGGGACATATTCGATCAATACCTGTTAAAGCCAAAAAAGGTACCAAGCCTGTCGATATAGAGAATGACTACAAAGTTACCTATGAAGTAGACCCCGACAAGAAAAAGACGATTGCCGAGCTAAAAGCAGCGGTCAAAAAGGCCGAAACAGTTTGGCTTGCAACTGACGAAGACCGCGAGGGTGAAGCGATAGCCTGGCATCTCTGCGAAGTCCTAGGATTAGATATTAAAACCACTAAACGGATTGTTTTTCACGAAATTACCAAAACCGCAATCGAAGCAGCTATCAAAACTCCGCGCACTGTCGACATGAACTTGGTCGCCGCTCAGCAGGCCCGCCAGATACTAGACCGCATAGTCGGCTTCGAATTAAGCCCGGTCGTTTGGCGTAAAGTCCCTGGGGGCAAAAGCGCGGGACGCGTCCAGAGCCCAGCTGTAAGGCTGTTAGTTGAAAGGGAGCGTGAAATAGATGCATTTGCCGGCAGCAACCAGTTTAAAGTGACCGTAGTGTTCGATACGGGCAAAGAGGAACTGAGTGCCGAGCTTCCGAAACGCTTCGACAGTGAAAAAGAGGCAAATGATTACCTTCAAAGCCTTGTAGTCGCAGTGTTTAAAGTATCAGACATTTCAACAAATCCATCTAGTCGTAATCCAAGTGCGCCGTTTACAACAAGTACACTTCAGCAGGAGGCTAATTCTCGACTTAGTTTTGGCGCCCGGGCAACTATGACAAGCGCTCAAACACTTTATCAAGCCGGTAAAATCACCTATATGCGTACTGACTCGACCAATTTGAGCGGTCAAGCTATAGCTCAAGTAGGCGATTACATTTCCAAGTCTTACGGAGCACAGTACCACCAAGTCCGTCAGTATAAAACCAAGAATGCCAGCGCCCAAGAAGCCCATGAAGCAATTCGCCCAACTGATATATCACTTGAAAAAGCCAGCAGCAATGAGTATGACCAGAAGCTGTACGACCTCATCAGGAGACGCACTTTAGCGAGTCAAATGGCAGCAGCAAAGCTTGAAAAGACTGAAATCAAGATTTCGGTCAGCGGTAGCAGTGAACTGCTTCTCGCAAAAGGTGAAGTAGTAGTTTTTGACGGATTCTTGAAAGTTTATGGCGGAGGCAAGGCCGACGAATTACTTCCTAAAGCTAACCCAGGCGATTCTTTGAAAATGATATCTGCTAATGCAAAGCAGGTTTTCGCCAGACCTCCTGCCCGTTACAGTGAAGGCTCTTTGGTCAAAAAGCTCGAAGACCTCGGCATAGGCCGCCCAAGCACCTACGCCACAATTATTAATACAATCCAGGATAGGGGCTACGCTGCACGTGGCGAAAACGAGGGCCTGGAGCGTAATGTTATAGTATTAAATCTTGAAAATAAGCAAGTGAACAGGGAAGAAGTGGTCGAGAAGACAGGCTCCGATCGAGGAAAGCTTGTGCCAACCTCTACCGGACTCGTAGTCAGCGATTTTCTGAGCGACTACTTTAACCCAATTGTTGATTACGGTTTCACTGCCAGGGTAGAGGAAGAATTTGACGAAGTCGCCGAAGCTAAGCTAGGTAGAAATGAAATGCTCGACGAGTTTTACGGTCCATTTCATAAGTTAGTTGAGGGTTCTGACCAAATATCTCGAGCAGAAGTTTCGCAAGCGCGCGAAGTCGGCAAAGATCCTAAATCTGGAAAGATTATTCTGGCTCGTTTCGGGCGCTACGGCGCTATGTTGCAGCTAGGCGAAGGCGATGACGACAATAAACCTGATTTTGCACCAATGCCTAAAGGCAAAAGGATCGAAACAATCACACTGGAAGAAGCTCTAAAAGCTTTCGAACTACCTAGACTCGTCGGCAAGACGGAAGATGGCCAGGAAATCAAAGCCAATATAGGCCGCTTTGGGCCTTACCTACAGGTAGGAAAACTGTTTGTTAGCCTAAAACCACCCTACGACCCAAACAGCGTTACCGAAGCCGAAGCAAGGCAACTTTATGCCGAGAAACTAAAAGCCGAAGCCGAGAAGAATATTTCAGATTTCGGTGATATTAAGGTACTCAAGGGCAGATTTGGCCCATACATCACTGATGGCAAGAAAAACGCTAAAATACCCAAAGATACCGACCCGATTAAAATAACAGAGTCAGAAGCCAAGGAGATACTTCTTAAAGCACCGGCGAAATCAAAGGGTAAGTACAAAAGTCGCAAAAAATCCTAATTTATGCACAGCCTCTGCATATTTTTGCATGTCTGTCGTGTTTTTATGTGATACAATATTAGGTACAAACATAGATGCACAGACTACGATTACATTGTGCAATTAACAAAATAATAATTAATATTTGACATCGTGAATCATATGTTTTACAATGTATATTAATGAATGATAGAGTAGGTGATAATGACTGACCAACCAAGCAATTTTGATATAGAGGCGATCGTAAACGATGTTCTTGCTACAATAGAGAAAGAACGTGAACGAGAGATTATAGCAAGACGCTATGGCTTATTTGACCGAAGGGAAACTTTGGAGCAAATCGGTGAATTGCTTGGTATTACACGTGAGCGTGTTCGTCAGTTAGAAAAGGCGACTGTCCACAAGTTAGCAGCTGCAGCTGAGGAAGATTTGCCACACGGTGAGCTTATCGAAGCCAGCATCAAAGCTGAACTTGCTGAAAAAGGCCAGGCAGCCCGAATCAGTAAGTTAGCCGAACTACTTACTGGTAAAAATGACAAAATTACCCAGTCCCGGATGGCTTTTTTGGCCGAACTAACTCCAAATATTACTTTTATAGAAGAAAATGATAATTATCACGCTGCAGCCAGCATCACACCTAAAAAATCTGACAAGGCTATCAAAAAATACGTCGACGAAATTATCGCCGCTATCAAGAAGATTGGCAAGCCTGTCAGCATCAAAGAAATAGCTGGGGCACTAGGTAACAGTGATCCTAAGAACGTCGAGGCATTGGCTAGTGTTTCTAAGCAACTAGCGACTCTAAATGGCCGGTGGGGACTTATTAAATGGCCGATGGTCAACCCCAAGAACATTAGAGATAAAATCTATGTTATTCTTTACGAACACGGCAAATACATGCACTTTAGTGAGATCTCTAACGCTATCAAAGATAGTGAGTTCAAGCGTAAAGATGTCACAACTCAAGCCATTCACAACGAACTTATCAAAGATAAGCGCTTTATCTTGGTAGGGCGGGGCATTTACGCTCTAAAAGAATGGGGCTTCAAGCAGGGCACAGTCGCAGACGTAATTGTAGAGATTATGAAAGATGCCGGCGAGCCATTACACCGCGATGAAATCGTAAAACGAGTACTCAAAAAGCGTTTTGTTAAAGAAACGACTATTCTGCTCAACTTGCAAGGAAAAAAACAATTCAAGCGTACCGCTAAAGCAACCTACACTCTTGCTGACTAGAAATAAAACTGCACATGAGCCTTCAAGTTCAAACTTATGAAGTAGAGCCGACTACGGGCTTAACTATTTTCGATGACACAATTGCTCCATTCAGAGTTATAACTCAAGCAACTGGTGCTGAAACAATAAAGAATCTAGGCGGCGCTAGCGAATTCGTAAGGCCAGTCATGACAAACTATATGAATAGATTTAGAATTGGGCTAGCCGAATTGGTCGAAGCGGCACTAATTGAATTTGAAGATCTTAAAAGCACGCATTCAGTCCCAGTCTGCAATTTTGAATACGGATTAATAGATGTTGACTCAATTAGGCACAGCGCACCGAAAGGATATTTACACGACTTAGATTTTCAAGGCATTCATATGCCTCGAGGTTTACAACTAGCAGCTAAAGTAGAAGTTATACCTGTATTCGATACCAGCGAATTAAGCGAGGAGGAAGAAGCAGACTTTCTATTCGAGGGATTTGTAATATTGAAACGGGCAAGTGAATACAGTAAATCTTGCGAAACTAAATCTGGCTACCGTCTTTCTGACGTCGATAGATCAAGTCAGTTTGTGACTTCAGAAAACTTCCAAACACTAGTTGATATAGAACCAAGGATTTCACGATAATATATACAAATTACGAACAAGTAATCTCAATCTTAATAAAAAGAAATAGAACGACAAATTAGCAAAAAACATAGCAGGCTAGGCAACAATAAAATAATAGCCAAAAAAAGCGCGAGTATAAAATTCAAAATACAATTATAGAAATAGGGTTAAAACACACGTGGGAAGAGACTTAGACAGAATGTCGCACAATGTATATTTTGCGACTCTATATAAAGAGCTTAAGGTTACATTGGAACACATCCCGTGAATAGGGGTTTCTGTATAATTCGCTTGTTTGAGTCGGAGCGTCGTGTTCTTGTGTAGTTGCATTACTAATACTTTATACAATTGCATATTGCTGCCGCTTAAATCGTATTGTTATGTCGCAATATAGTTTTCCACAAGCTTTTGTGAAAAATTTGACTTTTCACATTTTTGTTTTAAATATCCCCTATTTACAGATATAAAAAACTATACTATTTGACATTTAGTTCCCTACTACGTAAAATATGTTTTTTATCTTATGTGTACATTTTACGAACATTACAGGGGTAGTGGAGAAGCGTTAGTTATTTTAGTGCCAGCGAATTAGTGCAATGCGCTGGCTTTAGGGGGTGTTCAACGCTATCCAAATTTAGTTTGGACAAGTTTGGAGGGGCGAGCCCCTTCTCTACTGACTATTTAACAAAAACTCTGTCACCTAATCTAACGTCAACATACTCGGCTGGAGTTTTGCCTTCTTTTGTGAGCTGCTGCCTTACCGCCCATAAGGAGCCAAGTTGGCTTCTTGGGTCATGTTCGAAGTTTAATTTAATTAAGTATGGTTCGTTACCTATGCGGATCAGTATGTCTCTAGGGCTTATCCCTACTTTAAATTCACTAACTTCTAGTGACTGGGCCGAAACTTCACTAACAATATATTCTATAAAATCTATATCTTGGGGTATAAAAACGCGTTGCCCTAACTGGTAGTCGATTCCGCTAGCATCGGTTACCGTCATCAGTTCTGAGCCGAAACTCCTCGTGCTATCGAGTACTTTACCGTTTTGACCGACGATAAAATCACCGTTTCGAGCCTTAGCCACAAATACTGGCCGAGCAAACTGTACACCTACAACCGGCTGGTTTCCAATTAAGGGTACAGACAGATTAACTACCGCAATTTCAGGAAAAATCGTCTTAATATCATTTTCCACACGGGCACTATTTATCGTAAGTTTTGTTTTATTGGCTAGAGATTGATTAAGTGACTTTACTATGCCTTCACGGTAAGTATTCTCGTTTTTTATTAGTGTATCTTTGCTACTGTATTTAATTGTGGGCGAATCATTCACGTATAAGTTAAAAAAGAAAACTCCTGCCACAAATATTCCTAGCAAAATCATAGGCAGCGACTGCAGGCTAATATTAGTCAAAAATGTTCGTCCTTTTTTAGCTTTTCTTTGGGACTTGCGTTCTAGCGGCTTGTCAGACTGTGGTGTTGAACCACTATAGTATCTAAAAATTGGCGCCCTGCCTAAAGCTGGTTTATGATTGTTTTTTTTAGACTTCACTTTTTCTCTCGTTGTATTTTAATCAACAAGTCGACTACCCTGCCTGCTGCTCCATTATCTGACATTTTTCTTGCTTTTTGTGAAAGGCTTTCTCTCTTTTTAGCGTGTTCTAAAAGCACAGATACAGCGGCGCCTAGTTTTAGGTCTAATTCCTGCTCTTCCACGATTTCTGCTGCTCCATTTAGCTGATACGCTAGAGCATTATGAATCTGATGCCCCCCCGTTAGCATTGGATTCGGAACGATTATCATTGGTTTACCCTGCAGGGCAAACTCCGCCATAGCCGTGGCGCCGGCTCGGGTAATAACTAGGTCGCTTGCAGCACTTATATCGGCAATATCTTCTCTGAAACCATATACTTTAACCCTATCGTGGTCTTTATAGCTGCTTTTAACAATGTCTATTTGGCTTAATCCACTCAAATGTACGATATTCAGCCTTTTATCAGATTGGAGCAAAGGGGTCAGTGCTTTTGCGGCCGCCTCATTCAATCTTGCAGCTCCTAATCCTCCGCCCGTGATAAGCACCAGTTTGTCTTCAGGTGTTAGGCCGAGTTTCTGCTTGGCAGCAGTTTGACTTTTATTGTCTACCAGCATGAAAGTATTCTTTAGTGGAATACCAGTTACAAAGGTTTTGGCTTTAGGATATGGATAATGTTCAGAAGATGCCGAAACAGCGTGTGCGCGGGCCCCGCGTGCTATCAAACGATTGGCCAAGCTCGCCAATGCATCTGAATCATGTGTGATATAAGGCCTACTAAACAGCCTGGCTGCAAATCCTAGTGGCACGCCTATGTATCCACCCCTCATCAATATGGCATTAGGCTTGTATCTCAACATTAAATAACAGCTTTGCAAAAAGCCTAAGCCGAGATATCCCAGATCCCGTATATTTTTTAGTGATTCAATAACCCCTATTCCTCTCAGGCCCTGGCCATGATAACGACGTAATTTACCGGCAAAAATTGGATGCACGTTATTGAAAACTTTGTTTTCTGACACCAGGGAATTAAGCTTATCACCTCTATGCACAACTGCGTGTATTTCGGCATCCGGATAACGCTTACGAAGATCTTCAGCGACGGCAATTATCGGTGTTAAATGACCGCCACTGCCTCCCCCGCTTAAGAAATAAATCATTTTAGCTTCTCCTCAACATTGTATGGCCACGACTAATTGGTTCTGTTTCCTGCTGCTTATCTTCGACAACTCGGTAAGCCGTATTTCTAGATATTTGAAAAACTATGCCTAAAGCTATAGATACAAAAACAAGGCTCGTACCACCGGTACTAATGAATGGCAAAGTAATTCCTTTAAGCGGCATTAAGCCTATCATAGCGCCAATATTGATTAGTGTCTGCGCCGATAACCATGCTAGCACCCCTGTTACAAGCAAACGCTGGTACAAATCTTGCGTCCTCTCTATAATTCGTTTCAGACGGGCAAAAAGTAAGCCGAAGACACCGATTAACACGCTTACACCAAAGAACCCGAATTTCTCGGCGAAAATAGCGAATATGGAGTCGTTGCTGGCTTCAGGCAAATAGCCATATGCCTGAACACTTTTGCCTAAACCTTTTCCGAAAACCCCTCCAGAGCCAATCGCTTTTAACGATTCACATATCTGATAGCCGGCGTTCTGGCAGTCCTGGGTTGGATTTAGGAAAGTAGCAATTCTCTGTCTTCTATACCCACTAGAAGCTATAGCTAAAGTCAAAAATATTCCAACTGCCAGACCGATAATACCTATCTTTCTTAAAGGCATACCGACCATAAAGACACAGGCGCCAATCATTGCAACCATGACCCCAGCTGAACCCAAATCGCTTTCTATCCCCGCCACAACTACTGCAATTATTGCCAACGCAATCCCAAGTGGCTTAAGAGTCTTCTGAACGTCAGATAATTCATAACTCATCGCTCTTGCCGATAAAAATCCCGCTAGCCAAACCAGAAGTGCAAGTTTTATAAGTTCAGCCGCTTGAAAAGACAAACCACCTATCTGGACCCATCTTTGAGCGCCGTTTACCGTCTCACCAAATAATTTCACAATAATCGCTGTCACGCCAGCAGCTACCAAAAGTGGTTTTTCAAGTTTTGGCCACCAAGATAATGGAAGCTTTGAAACCGCGAAGAAGGCAAAAATGCCTAGACCGGCCGACAGTAGCTGCCTGTTGGTTACGGATTGCTCACTTACTCCCCTAGCAGCGGCAATCCCCGGACTAATCGCATAGACGACAATCAAACCAACTACAATAAGGAATAATGCTAGTACGGGTATTAAATAATCTGGTTTATGTCGACGGTGAGCTTCCGACTCGCCTGATCTTGTCCAACCAGCTGCGCGGTCTCTCGATTCCGCAAAGTTAGACCTGTTTCTGGTACGCATGTAACGTGCCATACTTTTTTCAGCCCTTCACGCCAAGAAAGTAGACGATCAGGCCCAAAACGCTTAAGACCTGACTCAAGATCCAGAAACGCATAGTTACCTTGGTCTCAGGCCAGCCGCTAGCTTCGAAATGATGATGAATCGGTGCAATTTTAAATATCTTTTTACCGCCGCGCAGCTTTTTACTAAGTATCTGTAGGCCGCTAGAGCCAGCTTCCAGCACGAAAATACCACCAATTATTGGCAGTATAAACACTGTGTCTGTCAAAAACGCCACAACAGCCAAGGCCGTTCCGAGCGCAAAAGACCCCACATCCCCCATGAAGAATCTTGCAGGGTATATATTGAACCAGGTATAGCTTAAAAGTGCCCCTACTAGAGCTACACAGAAGCCTGCCACGCCGTATCGCTGCTCGATTAGGGCAATAAGCGCATAAGCAGCAAAAGCGTTTACAGCCAGCCCGCCTGCTAAACCGTCTAATCCGTCGCTTATGTTGACGGCATTAGCAGTCGCGTAAACCACAAATATAAATAAAGGTACAATCAGAAGTCCCAATTGCCACTCGCCAAAGAAAGGTACGTTTAAAGAATCTACACCTAGTTTTGCAAAGAACCACCAGCCACCCAACGCCGCTACAATAAAGAGTAATATCGACTTCACCTTAGCTCTCATGCCGGCTATACCAATACCAAAGCTTTTAATATTCAGAATGTCGTCTAAAAGGCCAATAAGTGCAGCTCCTAACATCGCAACAAGTGGTAGTAGCGTCTCTTCCCTGCTGAAATTAGCGCTTAGCGTAACAAGTGCCGCGCTGACAACAAAAATTACACCTGCCATTGTTGGAATATTGCGCAGATGCTTGGCAGCATGAAGCTTCTTGTACATCGTAGCTTTTTCACCCGTAACAGCGTTACTTCGTGGCTTTTTCCACCATTCATAACGGTAAGCAAGGGTCGTATAAAGTGGAGTCAGCACCATAGAAAGCACAAATCCAAAAAATCCAAAAAGCAATGTTTCGATAAGTATCTCAGGTTTTATATTTACGATGTATTCCGGCATGTTTTTCTCTTTTTCAGATTTACTAAATTATAACATTACTGAGCTTTAGATGGCACGTTAAAGTTATTGATAAGTAGATTTGACACGTTCGAAAATATCGGTGCTGCCGCTTTCGAGCCGGCGTAACCTGGTATGCCGGGCTGGTCTACCCTAACTACAATTATGTATTCTGGGTTATCACCACCTACAAATCCCATGTATGAACCATTAAATTTATCATCGTAATAGCCTCCGTCTGGGCTAGCAATCTGCGCTGTTCCGGTTTTACCGCCGACCATATAGCCACTTTTATTTGCCGATGCCAAGTTTCTGTCTACCACGGATTCCATATATGAAATTATTAGCTTACTGTACTGTTCGGATACCACGTTACTTTTAACTAGTTTAGGTTCTTTGGGCTCTATGACTTCTCCCTGCCTATAGCCGCGCACGAGTGTCGGCTGATAGTAATTACCGCCGTTAACTACACTGGCCATAGCTGAAGCCATTTGTAGAGGAGTAGCCGTCATTCCCTGCCCAAAGGCAGTATTGGCAAAAGTGATATTCAGCCCAAAGCCCTCTTCAGGATCTGGTATTACTCCTTCCGATTCATAACCTTGCTCGATATTAGTGACTTTACCAAATTGATAATGGTCCACCATGTAATTGTGCCAGGTACTACGGGCTTTTGAATTGATTTCTCCTCCACCCATATATTGAAGCAACTTGGTGGCTCCAGTGTTAAGCGACAAAACCAGAATTGCTTCGAGATTCCTAACTCCTGATCCACCGACTTCCTCGACATTCGTAACTGTAGCGTCGTCTACGCGCACAAATCCCGGATCAAAAAAGCTTGTATCTGGCGTAACTGAACCACTATCTAGTGCCGCCGCCACAGTTAATGGCTTCATTATCGAACCAACTTCATAAGGTGTTCCGACATTACTGTTAATAAATACATTCGGGTCTTTTTGGTCTGAATATTTTGCCGGGTCATAGGTAGGATAAGATGCCATAGCCGCTACTTCACCGTTAGTTCTAAGAACAACGACACCGCCTGAAGCGCTTTTGGCTGCTTCTAGACCTGCCTTAAGTATTTCTTCGACTTGCCTCTGTAAACTTATATCAACAGACAGCACGATGTCTGTACCGTCTTTAGCAGGCACAAGCACGTTATCCCCGCTTGCAAGAAGTGGTACGCCATTGTGATCAGTAATAGCCTTGACCTGGCCATTTTCACCGTGCATTTCTTTATCAAGCGCCTGCTCAATGCCGTATTTGCCTACTCCTTCGTCATCTACAAATCCCAAGAATCCGGCGGCTAAACTGCCCTGGGGATACACGCGCTGAGGAGTTTCCTCTAAAAATACGCCAGCCAGCTCGAGTGCGCGGATTTTTTCGGCCTGCTCTTTATTTAATTTTTTAGCCAGTATCTCGTAGCGGCTTGTTTTTTTATTAAGTTGGTTTTTAGTATCAGCCGGATTTGCGAATTCAACCAGAGCGGCCGAGGTTTCATCAACTTTTTTGATTAACGAGGGATCTGCCACAAGCCGAAAGCGTTTTTCATTTAGTACCAGCGGCACTACTTTACCACCGTCTACAGCATAAATTGAGCCTCTTTCGGGCGTGATTTCGTACTGTTTACGCTGATTAGCTAATGCTAGCTGGCTATAATAGCTACCCTTTAATACCTGGATATAAAATAGCCTGACGCCGAAAATTATAAATATAGCAAATAGCGCCCACTGTAATATATTAGTGCGCGCCCTAAAACCAAGTGTTGGGCTATTTGACGACATTAGATGATCAGCTTTTTTATGTTATTACTGTACCACAGCCGTCGGACTAACAGAGACCAGCTCGTTAGCAACCTGACTGGATTTAAATGACTCAATCGACTGTAATCTGGCTGCAGTTACTTCGAGCTCTTCTCTTTCAGTTTTAAGCGAAGACTGTTTTTCTTGAAGATCAGCAATCTTATAACTTAATGAGTTCGTGTGCGTAACCTGCGTTAAATACAGCATGCCAAGCAGGCAGGCTAATATAATGATTACTACACTGTTAGTTATAGGTCCGAGACGCTTGTCTGCGGTTTTATAACTAACACTATTGTGGTTGCGGCTCGTATAACGCTGCCGGTTCATAGCCACCGATGCAGAATATGTCATGTTTCTCGCTTTTTTATTTATTTTTGTTTTATGCAGCCCTGCCCTGACTTATCTGAACAGGGCTGCATTTTTGTTATAGTACTCGGACTACAACTTTGTAGCTTCGGGAATCACTTTTGACCTTGATTGGCATGATTTTCCCTTTCTTTATTTTTATTTTTCTCTACGGCACGCAGTTTTGCACTACGTGAACGCGGGTTAAAAACTAATTCTTCGTTAGTTGCCGTGATTGGCCGCCGAGTTAGCGATTTGTATTCGCTGTCGTACCCTTCAACCGCACTCGCCTTGAAAATCTGCTTAACCAAGCGATCTTCGAGACTGTGAAAGCTTATGACGGCCAATCGCCCTCCAGGTGAAAGTAGGTCCAACCAAAGTGGCAATGCCTGCTCTAGCTGACCTAACTCGTCATTTACGGCAACTCTCAAGGCTTGGAAAGTCCTCGTGGCCGGATGACGTTTACTATAACCTGGGTAGGCTTTAGCAACTATTTGCGCGAGCTGTGCGGTATTACTGATAGGACGGTTTTCGATAATCATTTTAGTGATTAATCTAGCTCTAGGCTCTTCACCGTATTTTCTTAGAATACTGATGATTTCCTCTTCCCTATAGCTATTAACTATAGTTTCAGCGGTGAGCTTTTGCGTTTGGTCCATTCTCATGTCCAATGGATTTTCTCCTATGAACGTAAAACCACGGCTCGCATTGTCAATGTGCGGTGACGATATACCCACATCGGCCAAAATCATATCGAACTTCTGTCCTAACGTCGCTAGTTTTTTGCTAGCTTCTAAATAATCGCAATTCATGAGATTAATTTCCTTCTTGTCAAAGATTGACTTTAAGGTGTTAATCGCATTATTGTCGCGATCTATAAGATAACTATCGCCGTAATTGCCGCTGATGGACAAAATACTTTCAGCATGACCTCCGTAACCGGCTGTCATGTCTACGTAACTCTCACCCACCTTCGGGTTCAGCACGTCGATAACTTCTTGTAGTAGCACTGGTATATGTTTTGGTTTTTGTGTTTGTTTTGGCATATTGCTTTTTATTTTATTGCAAGGTCACCGAATCAGCAGTCAACTTTTTGTTTTTTGAAGTTTTTGTTTTTGTTTGTTTCAAATGCGAATTTTCGAAGCTAAAAGTTCTTAGATTTAAAAAATCTATGTAATGCCCCGGTCTCATTTGAAACATTGAGAGACTTATGTGAGGTGGAGTTTTGGGAGGTGTTTTTTTAGGAAATGTGCGAGGGGTTTTACGTGTTTACCCTTTAATACCACGTGTTGACTGCCGATTCGCTAACCTCGATTCATATATGAGACACCCTTTCAGGGTTTCTCATCGTGCGGGGCATTGGCCAAGCCAAATGCTCCGACTGCTCTTCCCGGTCCGATATAAATCGTCGAAAAGAAACTAATAGAATCAGATTTTAATCCGAATCGTTTGCTACTTAATTGTTAAAGTGCCTTTACTGAAAGTTTATAAACAAACTAACCCGGAACTACTATTTTGGTAGTATCCGCCAATAGCGCCCAACACGTACCGCTGTTATATCACGCGTGATTTTCGCGTAATCCAGCAGGTGCTGCTCTATCGTGAATCGACCTTGCTTTGCATCGATCTGGCAATCTGTTTTGCCTGTGCGGAATTGAACGTTCATGTTGGCTATTTTCTCGTCCAGGATGTCCCCGGATAAGGCTGGCTCAACAAGTTCGTCCCATACCGCTTTGGGGTAAAGGTGCAAATAATCGGAAAAGCCTCGCGTTACTACTACTCCACTTTGAAACTCATCTCGAAGTTCAGTCGGCAAACTTAGTCGCCGCTTGTCATCAAGCTTTCGTTCGAAGTAGTCGATATTGGCCATTCTTTTTTAATTTGCTTGCAAGTGAGTTTTTGTTTTCTTCGTGGCTACCCACGATTACCCACTGAGACTAGTCTACTCCCCACTCTTACCCACAATCAAGTATATTTTTATCAGAAAACCGCCCTATTCAGGCGGTTATCCACAGTACAACTTTTTTACAAGACTTATCCACAACATATGGTGTATAAACACTCTCTGAGTACACTAGAGTTTATTCTCAATGTCGGGAATGGTTATAGACTGACCGTGCTGAATAGCTCTAGGACTGAAACTATTATCAAGTACACCGTTGTCTGCACTGTCATTTAGATCTATTGCTATTTCTACTGCTGGCCGTACATCTACAGATGGATCTCCGTGGCTATCTACATAACCGCTGGTTACGTATTCTTCATTTACACCATCCCATAATGAGCTAGTATCGCCATCAACCGTGAAGGTAGTAACTTTGTCGGTAATAACTGGTGATTCTTCGTGAGCAGCTACCATCGCTCCAACACCAGTTAAAGAAGCAGCCGCAGCTACACCCCCTACAGCCAGTCTTCGAGCTAGGTAATTTGGCTGACTGTTCATTGAGCGTTTTTTAAGAGTGCCGTCAGGATTGTGAGTATTTAGGTTCCAGGCGGGTGCTTCATCCCTACGACGTAGGCTGCCGTCGGAATGGTAGTGGTTAGGATTTTTTGTCATAAGTATGATTATAGCAAATGCTTATGCTTTTGTCAATATTATTGGTTGGATTTTTTAAGGCTTAGTAATTCCCGGGCCCACCAAATTGCGCTTGGGCGAGGAGTGCGCTTCATGGTTTTACGATCGACATGGATTAACCCGAACTGAGGCCACCAACCATATTTCCATTCAAAGTTATCTAACAGGCTCCAATGGAAATAACCACGCAAGTCGACCCCTTCACTTAGAGCCCTGTCCATTGCGAGCATTGTTTCCTCAAGCCACCATTGACGGTGCTTATCATCAGCATCAGCCACACCATTTTCGGTTATATAAATCGGTTTTTTGTAATGATACCAGGCGCGTAGAATCACTTGATATAAGCCTTCTGGCTCCATATACCAGCCGAGATCATTTTTGGGCACAAGCGGGTTATCCCGGTGGAACATTTCGATATTTTTGCGGCCTTTGTATTCGCCTACGGAATAATAATCAGTAAAGTAATAATTAATGCCCAAAAAATCTTGGTGCCGACGAATACGGTTAATAAACCACCAATTCCAGAAATATCTCATCCATTTAGTCGCAACCAAATCTAACAAGTCATGGGGTCGTTTGGGTTGAACGTTAGCTAGCTGATGTGCCACACCTACCTGAGTCCTCGGATGAGCTTGTTTGATAATCTTATATGCACGCTTATGGGCTTGAGCGAGGTTCCAGTAAACTTTCATGAATCTGATGGGACTTTTAACATTTGGTACCCACTCGCCTGTCAAATAACCAAACGATGAGAATACGTTTGGCTCGTTAATAGTCAGCACCCTTTTGATAAAATCAAAATCGAATTCTTGGCAAACCTTGGCTACGAAACGGTCGAAGTATTTTAGGTTTTTCTTGTGTTCCAGGCCACCTTTTTCGGTAAACCAGATCGGCATTGTCCAGTGCCAAATATTTAGCATCGGTGTGATGCCCTGGCTTTTAAGCTCAGCAATGTATCTTTTGTAATGTTCCCACTCTTTTTTATCCCACACACCTTCTTCGGGCTCGAGCCTCGCCCACTCTATCCCAAACCTCAGCGCATTATGATTGAGAGATTTAGCTAGTGCAATATCTTCTTTGTACCTTTTGTAGTGCTCGATCCCTTTGCCCGAAATATAATTTGTTGGGTCTTTAGCCTGACTAGCAAACTTATCCCAATCAGGAATCCATGAAAGCGATTTATGCGCGTTCTTCGCAAGTGCGTTGGCATTCTCTAATTCCCAAACCGACCACTGTGTAAGATTTCCGCCCTCTACTTGGTAGCTGCAAATACTGCCACCCCATAGAAAATTGTCTGGAAAATAATGTTCTTTTTGTTTCATGTCTTAAAGTGAATTATAACACTAGTGGTTACTTGGCTCTAGAAGTGTTTTTGTTTTTGAAATGCTTGTTGCCTCTAGAGCTGTAATAAACTACGTCCCGCTTAAATGTGTCGATGCGGACGATGTATTTTTCAAATGGCTTAAGCAGTGATGAATAAAACATATTTGGAGCGAGCAGATGTAGTAACTTATCACGGCTCTGCAAATACTCAAGCAGTGAGAAAAAATCCCCGTCCCCGGAGACTATAATTGCTTTGTCGTAGTTGTTCAGCTCCTTCATAGCGTGCAGCACTAAATCTGCATCTGTGTTTCCTTTAGTTGCTGGCTTCTTCTCGTCTTTTTTGTCGTCTTCTTTTTTGTCGGTTTTAGACTCGTCGGTTTGATACATTTCGAGCGTTGGTTTTAAAATAACCAGATAGCCCGCCTCCTGCATTTGGTTGTATAAATCCTCGTTTTCCGGCAGGTAGCCTATGAATAGGTAGGCTTTTTCAACATTGTACTTAGTCCTCAAATATTCACGGAACTTTTTCCAGTCTAGCTTCCAGCCAAACCTTTGCACGCCTAGGTTCAGGTTTTGACTGTCTATAAACGCATAGTTTGGCTTTGGTTTTAGTTTTACAGTTGGTTTTATTATTCGTCTAAACATTTATATTCCAAATAGTCCTATTATTAACGCCATTACCATTAGAGTAACTAACTCGTGAGAAACTGCTAAAAGTGTCAGCTTTTTACGTCTTTGCTCGAATGCATTATGAGTGTA
Organism: bacterium; assembly: GCA_030855355.1. Lineage (GTDB taxonomy): Bacteria > Patescibacteriota > Saccharimonadia > Saccharimonadales > SZUA-47 > JALYRK01. Next base: position 1,538 of record JALYRK010000006.1, on the reverse strand, counting down.
TATTCTTGCAGCGGTAAAGCCCAACCATAGCCATAAAGCGGTCATCAGCGAATCTTCTAAAAAACTGTTGCCAAAAAATCTGTTAGATAAAAATGTAACGTAAGCCAGTACATAGGCTGTCAGAAGCGATGCTACAAAGGTCGAGCCCATAAGCAAGAACATCTGAGAGTTAGATATTTTTTTGTCTAAATCGATTTTAGCTAATTTTGCCCAAGCGCGCCCAAAAACCCTCTTTGAATACCATATGCTGCCCACGAACATACTTGAAGTTGCCGCCAGTAATACTACCCAGTAATTTACTTCTACGTTCATATATTAACCCCTCGTTTATGAAAGTAGTATGCGCTGATTTTTTAAGTGTGTCCACAATATAATTAACGCAAAAGTTCGGGTAACGGATCGTCAAATTTTGCGCTTTCTAAAAGAGCGATAGTATCTTTTTGAGTCAATTGTGGATATTGAACTCTATACGCAGCCATCACATCGCCAAACACCGCATTATTCCAATCAAAGCCCAGTTTTTCGGCGCATGCTTTCACTTTTGCCGCGCTTTCTCCTTCTATCTCTATATACGGGTCCAGCCATGGCCACTCGTCAAGAACGATTTCACAATTATCTAACCGCCAAGTTTCACGGCGCGTTTCCTGAAAAGTTTTAGGTCCTAGCCCGATTTGTCTAAATATCTCGACAGTTTTTTCATAATCAGAAACTGTCACTTCAATTTCTTTTGCCCCACCGAACTCAAGCGAGTCAAACTGTTTATAAGTCATTGTACTTTTGTCACCCTCGTCGCGTATACGTAGATAGCTGTCTTTGCCGGTGCGAGTGTATTCATTGTCAATTATGACTCGGCGCATTAAGCGAATCGGATTAACTAATTTTGCGCCACAATCAGTTAATTTTCGCCGTACATCGTCAAAATTCACCTGACAAAATTTAACTTCGACTTCCGTTTGCATATAGCAACTAGCTCGGCAACGTGCGCCTTTTAACGCTTACACCAAGAGTATTTGCATGCTTTTCACTTGGTTCCCAAGGATAAACAATCCACTCATTTGTTTCCCAAGCCCACCAGTCTGGTTTGAAGCCAGTTGTTGATTTTCCCGGTTTATAGTGCAGCACACCAGTACGTACCAACCCCGCTCCGGCCAGTGCGAGTAAGTCATACAGATGAGACAAGGTTTCGCCAGTATCGCACACTTCCTCAATAACTAATAAGTCCTGACCCGCAATTTCTTCGGGCGTCGGCATTTGCCCGTATTTAAATTTTTTACGTCCTACCGTTTCACCGTCCGTATAGTGGGTTATGCCTGCATGTAATATTTCTGATGCATCAAAACCAAAAACTCTACTAATTGTGTTTGCAGGAGGATAACTACCCCGAGGAATTAATAGCATCTTATCGAAGCGTTCGCCACTAGCCTGACAGTCACCCGCAATCATTCGGGCTAAGTTCATTGATAAATCAACAATGTGATGGTCTTTTTCTCGCAACGCATCAAGCGGGTACCCGTCAGATGCTAGCTCTGGCTGAAAAG
>JALYRK010000073.1 GCA_030855355.1 bacterium | reverse complement strand
CGCTTGTCCAGAAAAAACAAAATACAGATAATTTTTGCTATTACAGTACTACTTCTAATTCCTACTTATGCAGCACAAGCCGTAGCGACTGCGAGAGAAATGAAGATTGCTCGAAAACTCTCGATGCGCGCGATGATATTGAAGGTTTGCTTAACTCCGAGCTTAATTAATTTAAGATCAAAATTATTATAGTTTAGAGGCTCCAGAGCAAAACAAATCCTAGCCAGCTTATGATTGCAAAGCATAGAATAATAATCATAAAAGATTTTAGTATAGGTTTAGTTTTATTACTTGGAGAATTTACGCGAACCCTGTCCCTTTTTATTAGTGCATCTACCAGTAAAAAAGGTGGAACAACGAAAATTAGTAAAAATGCGTTCATAAAGAAATTAAAAGTCAGGACTATAATTGCAATTATAAGAAACAGCAGTATCCAATATAGTGCTAATAGTAGTTTATGCTTTTTGTTCACTTGTTAATTTTAACAAAGAACTTTAAGAATAAGTACAATTGCAAAAAATTTGTTTTGCATTAAAGAAGCATTTTCACCTAAAACAATAAGCGGTAAAGCTACACTTCCACCAGCGCTGGCAAATATCTCAATAATTACTAATCGTTATCCTTTTATGGTTTTACGATTATGATAAAGCATGACTATTGCTGCATTTACAAAGATTGACAGCACAATTAAGAAAATGTTGACTGCTATATTTTTGGAGTCCGAAAGTTCTTGGAGGTTACTTCCAGTAATTACACCAAGAATTATCAGCACCAATATAAGTAACAAAAAGCCCTTTACCAAGAACCACTGCCCACCCTTTGTAAGCAATTGTTTACTGCGACCTAAAGTCTTAAATATTGGTGTATTTGGTTCAAAAAGAGCAACTAACGGAACCAGGGCGAATCTTACTAATGCAACATAAACCCAGATAACTGCTACTAACATTAAGACTGGCAATAAAATTAGAGAAGAATTGTTACCTCCTAAGCCGCTTGATAAAAAGATGATTGGTAAAAAGATTATAAGTACGAGAGGCCAAAATACCACTATGCTGAATAATAAGTTAGCCAAAAACACTCTGCCCAGTCTTGAGAAACTGCTAGACAATATCGTAGATATTGAGCTTTTGCGGTTTTCGCGCCCGTCATACAGAGTCAAAGAAGTAGTAGCTAAAATATACGCCCCTGCAAGTGCGTACCAAGCGGTGTAAAGCAGTAAGAAGCCAACTAGCACTGACAGCATTTTTGAAGTAGAGGCGAACAATAGATTAAACTCACCGTAAAACGCCATTACAAAGACAAAGGTAATTACAGCGAGAAAAATAAATGCAATCAGGTAACTTATAACAATAGATAGGAAAAAAGCACGTGCATTCTTTTTTATAGCTTTGAGGGCGTCGCTTAACGCTCTGAAAACTTTATACTTTTCAGGAGCATAAGGCTCTGAATTTAGTTGGTTGGTTTGCTCATAAACATCTGGAGTTTGGGGTTGGATATTGCTCGACCGATCCCAACTGTTAGCACTTGCTTGGTTTTGCTGACTGACTGCGATTGAATCTGTATAAGCTAGAGCTGACGAATTTGGGATTTGTGGAGTTTTGATTGATAAGAAAGCTCTGTCAACTAATTCAGAGTTCCAATTATGCTGTAGTAAAGTCTGCCGAATATGGTCTTCTGGAATACCATTATTTATGTTTTGTCTAATATAATCTACTAACTGGTCAAATTGTTCATTCATTACTTTTTATTTGCTCCTTAACAGAATTATACAACTCAGACTAAAAATGCGATAACAAATTACAGCGAATGGTGGTCTTTGAGCTTTTGGCCCAGGTTAGAACTATTCTGGTTGGTAATGCCGTTTTGGCGAGTCGGGAAAATTGACCTCATCCCATAGTGAAATAGCTGTAGGCTTTAAGACCCAGTATGCTCGACCTGTTGATTCGTGTTGTTTTATTTCACCTAAGTCCTAATCTTTTTTGCCGAACTTGTTTTGGTATAGTTCGTGGACTTGTTCTAATTCGTCATAAGCCACTTCACGCGCATTACCGACAGTCTGTATGGCTTGTTTACGCTCAGTGTCACGAACAATAGTTATTGCAACTCTCGAATCTTTTGTAATTTCGACTGAGTGTTGACGTTCACGTGTAGACATCCAGTACAAGTTAAAGAACTCATCTGCAACAAAATATACAGTGCAAATCCACGGCTTGCCATCATGGACGGTAGCAAGCTGCATAAGTGTATTATTATCTAAATATTCTTTAATTAGTTCTTTTATATTCATAGAACAAGTATAACAAGCTAATTCCGAACGGATTCGACTCATCTTCGGGGGTTAGTTTCAGCAGCTAGGAAATTTCATGGATAATTGTCCCATTCAAAATGATGGGATGGATATTATAAATGTTGTGCCGACGTGTAATTTACTTGAGCATGCTATGGTACCCCCGATTTTCTCGAGCAGTAGTTTTACCATGTATAGCCCCAGACCTGTTCCCTCGGTAAATTCCTGCATAGCATTTTCCGCCCTTGAAAATTGTTCGAACAGGTAAGGTTGATGTTCCT
>JALYRK010000072.1 GCA_030855355.1 bacterium | reverse complement strand
TCAAATTTCACGAATTGCCTTTCTTGGATGCTCTAATGTACTGTTTTAAAATTGCGGCTTTTTTAGGTCCAACACTTGCTATAAGCTCTTCGTTTCTAGCCTGAATCACCGCGCGGACACTGCCGAATTGTCGGATAAGTTTTTTGCGAGTCGTTGGGCCAATGCTTGGCACCTCATCCAACCAGCTAACAGTTTGCCGGGTACGCTTGAGGGTCGAGTGGTAACTTACTGCAAAGCGGTGAGATTCATCTCTAATGCGCTGCAATAACTTAACGATAGGGTTATCTTTCGGCAGCTCAATCAGTAAGAAATCTTCAGTTTGACGAACATAGGCATTAAGCGCTTTTGCTTTCTCAATTATCTTTTCCATCTCAGAGACTTCGCTAAGTTTTATAACGATTTCCTCTTCTTTCTTGGCTAATCCAATCATCGGGATAAGCTTTTGCACTGACACACCCAGTAAATCCTTTTGGGCAGACCACGCTGCCCCTAGCTGGCCTTTACCGCCGTCGATTAAGAACAAATCGGGCAGTCCCCACTGCTTAACGTTTTTTTCACTTAGTCGTCGGCAAATCACTTCATTCATATGTGCAATGTCATCGTTACCGGGCAGGCGCATCTTAAACTTTCTGTAGGCTGATTTTTCTGGAATACCCTGGCTAAACACTACCATGCTAGCTACGGTATCAGTACCGCTCATATGTGATATATCAAAGCCTTCGATTCGCCTAGGAATTTTAGATAATCCCAGCAGTTCAGCTATACCTGATAAAGCTTGGTCCTTACTAATATCCAAAAATTCACGATCCGAAAATATAATTTGTTTGGTTAGGTCTCTTAGCGCAAAAAGTTGGTTCCGGGCATGAGCGGCCTGCTCAAATTCTCCGAGTTTAGCTGCTTGCTTCATTTCTTTTTCAAGTTCTTTTATTAGCTGTACTCTGTTGCCTTTAATATAGCTTACAAGCCTACGTAAATTTGCCCGATATTCGGCCAGACCGTCTTCGGTTTCGACTTTTGGTTCTAAGCCAATCTGCTGATAAAGTTTACTTCGGCTAAAGCCGCTTGTTCCGCCTCTTGGTTTAGCGCCAAAATCGCCATAAAACGGAAAGATTCGACGTAAGTATCTCAGAGCTTTCTTAACGGCATAACTACTTACGAACGGCCCAAAATACTCTGCGCCATCATCCAGAGGGCGGCGCGTCATTGTTACCATAGGAACTTGTGACTTGAAATTTATCCGCACAAAACTTAGTGATTTGTCGTCGCGGAGAAGTATGTTGTACCTAGGCATATAACGCCGTATCATTTCGGCTTCAAGAAATAGCGCATCTATCTCGCTTGCCACTTCTATCCATTCGACATCGTAGATTTCGGCGACGAGCGCTTCTGTCTTTGGATCGCGGTTACGGCTTGCCTGAAAATATTGGCGGACCCGGTTATTGAGCCGGGCAGCCTTACCTACATAAAGCACTTCGCCCGCAGTCGATTTATGAAAATACACCCCCGGCGTCGCAGGCAAAGTTTTAAGCTTCTTTATAATTTTTTCTGACGACAATTTTATACCTCGGCATCTGATGTGCACTTTTCGCATATAACATGCAGCTTACGGCGAACATTGCTGGAGTTAACTAGGTGGCTGGTTTTGGTACCGCATTTCTCACATTCTGCAATATCCTGCGCCTTGTCGCTGAAGCCCATTTTCATACGGTCATCAAAAACAAATAATTTACCTTCCCAGTAACCATCGTCCGCGTATTTCTCGCCATACTTCACGATTCCGCCGTCCAACTGATAAACTTCTGAAAATCCGCGGTTTTTCATCATAGCACTCAGTATTTCGCACCTAATACCACCCGTGCAGTAAGTAACTACTGGCTTATCTTTGTGCTTAGCTATCTCGCCTTCCTCTAAATCCTTTTTGAAATCCCGACTCGTCACAGTATTGGGTACGACGGCATTTTTGAACTTACCTATCTGAGCCTCATACTTGTTGCGGCCATCATAAAAAATCACTTCGTCGCCGCGTTCTTGCATCAGCCTATGCAGTGCTGCGGGCTTGAGATGCTTACCGCCGTTTTCAATGCCATTTTTGCCAACAACGATCTCATCGGCCGCATCAAATGCCACAATTTCAGGCTTTATCTTAACCTTAAGTTTTGGGAAGTCTTGCTCACTACCTTCACTCCATTTATAAGTAATCCCTTCGAATGAGCTGTGCGATTTCATTTCTCGGGTGTAATATTTTAAATTTTTTAGATTACCTCCAAGCGTGCCATTGATACCATGCGGGCTGATAATTATCCGTCCTTTTAGCCCCAGCTTTTCGCATATTGCACGTTGCCAGTGCATGACCGTTTCCGTGTCAGAAATCGATACAAACTTATAAAACAAAATAATTCTCTGCATATTCACTCTATTGTACCGCTTGAAACTATCTGTTACAATTGTTGACATATTTACAAAATAACGAGGCGATGCAAAACCTACTCTATCGGGGCAAGTAAAGATAGAGGCTCAAAACAAAAATACTTTTAAGCTTTTTCATGTTTTACTATAAATAACTGATGACTCTTGGAGGGTCTTATT
>JALYRK010000071.1 GCA_030855355.1 bacterium | reverse complement strand
CTCAAATGTTAGCCAGTATGACCGATAACCCTGAGCCAACTCGTGCTGAAGTGTCTGATGTAGCTACTGCGGTCTTATTAGGTACAGATGCCGTTATGCTGAGCGACGAAACTGCAAGTGGTCAGTTCCCGGTTGAAGCAGTAAAGACTATGAAGAAGATAGTTAGATACTCAGAAAGCCACGCACCATTGAGAGTAGTCTATGACACTCATAACGATCTAAGCACACGCCAGTCTGCAATTTCTCAAACCGTTATAGATCTAGCTAAGCAAATCCATGCGGTTGCAATTGTTGCCGAAACAAAGTCGGGCGCCACAGCTATGCAGATAGCCGCTAGAAGACCTGATATACCTCTCATTGCTGTTACCAGTGATGAGCGTGTTGCCCAGCAACTGGCAATCGTATATGGAACCAAAAGCTATGTTCGGCCAGATAACAGAATGGCAGCAACTAAATTGACCAACTGGTTACTAAAAGCAAAAGTACTTCATAAAGGAGACGCTATCGTTACCGCATCGGGTAAATACCCTGGTGTAGTAGGCACAACCGACACGATTAAAGTCAGAGTACTAGAGTAAAGGAGCAGGGTGGGAAAATTCAATAAGCAGACAGTTCGAGACGTAAAGCTTAAAGGCAAAAAGGTTCTGTTACGCGTTGATTATAATGTCCCGCTAGATAAATCAGGCAAAGTAGCTAGTGATTACCGAGTTGAGATGAGCCTCCCGACCATTAAATATTTGATAGAGCAAAAATGCCAAATAATTATCTGTTCGCACTTAGGTAGGCCAAAAGATCAGAACGATAAGTCTTGTTCGCTGGAACCCGTCGCCTTAGTTCTGGCTAGTCTACTAAAAAAGCCGGTAAAATTCACAGATAATTGCATCGGCGAAAACGTTAAGAAAGCCGCATCTGGGCTTAAACAGGGCGAAATCCTTTTATTGGAAAACCTTCGTTACCATGAAGCCGAGGAATCGAATGACCAGAAATTTGCCAAACAACTTGTCGGAGATACCGGGGCAGAAGTATTTGTGCAGGATGCGTTCGGAGTTGTTCATCGGGCTCATGCTTCCACTAGCGCTGTTACGAAACTGCTGCCTTCAGTTGCAGGTCTGTTGGTTGAACGTGAAATGACAAATTTAAGCGAGGTAATCGACAAGCCAAAGCGTCCACTTTTAACAATTGTCGGCGGAGCAAAAATATCTGACAAAATCGAAATTATCGAGAGGTTCATTAGTATAGCTGATGCCGTAGTAATCGGCGGAGCGATGGCCAATACTTTCATAAAAAGTGAAGGCATTGATGTTGGCGACAGCCTTTACGATAAGGAAGATTTGCCGCTCGCGAGGAAAATAATCAAACAGGCCAGAGCTGAAGCCAAAAAACGCAGATTTGTATTTTATCTGCCCCAAGACGGCGTTGTAGCTAAAAAGATTGATACCTACGCAAAAACAAGGATTGTTGACTGGGATGCTCATGTTATTGCTAGTATCGAAGCCTATCCTTTACGTCCAGATCGCAAAACTGGTAAAGTGGCGGCCGATGAGAAAATCCTTGATATCGGGCCGTTCAGCGGAGCTTTTATCGCAGGCCTGTCACAAATGGCCGAGACGGTTCTCTGGAACGGCACCATGGGTGTTACTGAGGCCAGAGGTGTCCAGGGGCCTGTTGGGCCTTTTGCTCACGGCAGTGAACTGATTATCGATGCATTACTTGGCGAGTTCGGACACAAGCCATTTAGCGTAATAGGCGGTGGAGATACCACGGCATATTTAGAAGAGCGGCGCTTAACTGGCAGATTCGGGCACGTATCGACTGGCGGCGGTGCCAGCTTGGAGCTTTTGAGTGGCAAAAAGCTTCCAGGAGTGGAAAGTTTAAAGAATAAAAGGTAGTATAAAACCATAAGCTTTATGAAGACTGAACGTAAAAAAATTGTACTGGCCAACTGGAAGATGCATCTTTCGGTCGGTCAAGCCAGCCTTTTACTCAAAAGATATGAGGATAATATCGATGCTCATCGAAGCCTTGAAATTGTGGTCGCACCGTCTCCACTTAGCCTTCAGCCTCTGAGTGTTCAGATTGACAGACGCAAATTCAGGTTAGCTAGCCAGAACGCACACGAAAAAGACGAAGGGGCACTTATGGGCGAGGTAAGTTTTGCAATGATGCAGGATTTGGTGCATTACGGAATTGTCGGCCACTCAGCGCGCCGAATTTACGCGGCAGAAAATCTAGAAGTTGTACGCGATAAAGTAGCTGCTGCCGTACGAAACGGAGTTATCCCAATACTGTGTGTAGGTGAGACCAAGCATGAGCGTCTCGCTAAAGAAACCAGGCAAGTTTTGCATGATCAGATTGTTACTGCACTTGCCAACCTAACAGCGGAAGAAGTTGCTGGTATGGTAATTGCATATGAACCAGTTTGGGCAATAAGTACGTTCGACGGCGAATTGGCAAAGCCAGATGTTGTGGCAAAAGAAATGGCATACATAAGAAACCAAGTTAGCGAATTATATGGAAACGAAATCGCTGAAGAAGTCAGAGTGATTTACGGCGGTAGCGTCGACGACCATGATGCCAGGGCATACTTAGAAATCGAAGGTTGCGACGGCGTCTTAGTAGGGG
>JALYRK010000001.1 GCA_030855355.1 bacterium | reverse complement strand
GGCAGACTGCCGCAAATTTTTGGTGAAGGGTTTTTAGAAAATTATTTTGAAGAGATAATTGCCTCTGGAGATATTGGCTATGCCAAGCCCGAAGCTAACGCTTACGAATATGTTGCCGACAAACTCGGAGTACGTTTAGATGAATGTGTATTTACTGACGACAGACCAGAGTATATTGAAGGTGCAATCGGTGTAGGTATGCTAACTATTTTATACAGCAATTTTGAGCAGTTTAAAAAAGACCTTGCTGAAATATTAGCCGAATGAAACATCTCTTTGTTCACGCTTTTGCATTATTTTGGCTATTTGTCGCATATGCAGTAACTCATTGGCCATTGATATTGGAAAATTCCTTTAGTATGCACGCTGCAAAAACAAGAAAAACCTATTGGCCGTTTGCTGCTGTAATTTCAATCTGTGCAGTTTTGTCGTGGATTTTCTATACGCGTTGGTATATTAGCGCGCTTAATTTAGGTGCATTTTTTGTATTTCTAACCTCTGCAATAGCAGTATTGCAGCTGTTATTTGCTTGGGTACCAGATTCGAAAGGCATATCTAGTAAAGTTCATCGTACTGCAGCCTATGCCTGGGTTTTTCTTCTATATGTAAGTTTTTTCGTGATTATTTTTTCAGTAGAAAATGTTGCAGTTAAGGTTACTTCCGTTATTGTAATTGCTATACTTACATACCTCGGCGGAGTATTCGTTAGGAACAAATATGAGCATAAAAACTATCTTACCTACCAACTTGTTTGCATAATGACTATTCATCTTGGAGTAATTTTTACTGCTTATTTAGCGTAAGATATATTTATGATTAAAGCGATAATCTTTGATTGTTTTGGAGTTTTGACGACTGATGCATGGCTGCCTTTCAAAACTGAGAAATTTGGCAGCAACCCTGAAAAGTTTGAAGAAGCGGGTAGGCTTAATGCTTTATGCGATAGCGGACGGATTAGTTATGAACAATTTACTCAGATGATAGGTGAATTATCTGGTATACCAGGGGAACAAGTGAAGAAGATTATCAGTACTAATGTGCCTAATACTGATCTGCTTGATTTTATCAAGGTGCACCTCAAGCCCAGGTTTAAGCTTGGATTACTTAGCAATGCCGGCGCAAATTGGCTTGGTGAATTAATCGGAGTAGAGAACATAAAACTTTTTGATGCTATAAATCTATCTTCTGAGACTGGCTTAATTAAGCCAAGCCCAGAGGCGTATACAAAAATATTGTCAGAATTACAGGCAGAAGAACCGGAAGAGTTCTTGTTTATCGATGACCAGGAGCGCTATTGTGATGCAGCTAAAGAGCTAGGTTTAAAAACTATAGTACATGAGTCCAATATAAGTACCGTAGAACAAATAAATAATTTATTAGCTGCCGAATCTGATTCTTAGAGGTTTATCGAGGTTGCAATCGGATTCTATCTGTTGCTTTTCGAGCTGAAGATTGCTGGCTAGTGAAGCACTGGGCACTGCTAGGACGTACGACCTAGGCGTGACGTTAACTGAGCAATCCGTTTCGTACTGCTGTTTTACGTAATCTCGAATAGCTTTGACCTGAGGCGGCTCTATAAAAGAGCTATTACTCATAAGATCCTGCAGGTTGTCCATGTTTACATTATAGACCTAAAAAAGTATTAGCTTTTTAAAAAAAGGCGAGTACAATTTGAGGAAACAGCATAAACAACAAAACAATGAACTACCCCACACCTATAAAACACGATTCCTGGAGATTAGATCCAAAATCTCCATCATGTGACGTTTATATGCCAAGAGATACACAATTAGCAGCGGCCCGTCGAGAACAAGATGGGTCGTTTTTTATTGTTCCAGGCCTAGGGAGTGTTAAAGCTGATTACGGTAAATTGGGTCGCTGCTTAGCGGGGATGGGATATACAGTTTATTCGCCCAACTGTAATGAGCCCGTTAGCAACAGCGAACGACGTGGTGCATTAGATAGGCGGGCTGAGACAGTTGTTAAATCTGTTCGAGAATGGGGTGGTGAGGGCGCTAGATTGCTCCCACATTCTTTAGGCGGGCCAGTCACTGTAAAAGCTCTTTTCGAGCTCGGCGTCATTCCAAACAGTGAAGAAAAGAAATTAAAGCGCACAAGCGGCGAGAGTATTCTCTCGGCAACTTTTATGCAGCCTGCTGGTTTTGATAAGCACGGATATAGAGATCTAATTAGGGGAGTTGGATTTTTTTTGGGAGAAGCTTTTCCTCGAACGTTAAAACTAATGCCTGATTTATTTGCAGACCCAAAGGATGTTTACGAACGATTTGATACACCACAAAGAAGTAAAGAAATTAAATCGCTTTGGGATTTACCTTCTGACTTTATGGTGGATGGCATAACAGCAGCACAAGCTGGAGGGTTGGCAATGAGCTTCTTACTGGGCCCCAAAGACAGACTAACTAGGCCTGGACCAATTCGGAGTAGTGTAGAACCTATAGTAGGGTCACATAATGTGGTCGATATACATCCGAAAGCTGGGCATTTATCAGCTCAGACACATCCTGATCATGTAGCTAAATTAATACTGGCTAACACTGTATCTAGGGGTAGCACTTTCAACCTCGCGCATGTCGCTTAACTGCTACAATTAGCTCATGCCAGAACTTCCGGAGGTCGAAACTGTTCGTCGTGGTTTAGAGGAGCTTTTGCCCGGACGAGTGATCAAAAATATTACTCATGATTGGGACAAGTCATTCCCTAACCCTCAGAACGAGGTAAAAAAGTTCGCGATCGGTGCGAGAATTATTAAAGTGCGTCGCCGTGCTAAGGTGTTAATGATTGATTTGAGCACAGAATATAGTTTTGTTATTCATCTCAAAATGACCGGGCAGTTAGTATTTAGGGGCGAACAAAACTTTGGGGCGGGGCACCCGAATAATTCGCTTATTGGTAATTTACCAGACAAATCCACCCGCGTAATTTTGGAGTACAAAGATGCCACGCACCTCTTCTTCAACGACCAGCGTAAGTTTGGCTGGGTAAGGTTAATGCCAACAATTCTAATACCCGAGATTGATTTTATGAAAAAGGTAGGACCCGAACCTTTGGAAAAAGAGTTTAGCCCAAATACCTTATATGAGCGGCTGCAAAAACGAAAAAATAGTAATATCAAAGCTGCTTTGTTGGATCAGACTGTACTGGCTGGAATAGGAAATATATATGCGGACGAATCATTGTGGGGGGCTAGTATTCATCCCGCTACACTAGTAAAAAATGTAGCAAAATCGCAAATCAACAAACTCTATACCGAAATAGTATACGTACTAAATTTGGCAATCGAAAAAGGTGGTAGCACTGACAGGAATTACGTTAATGCCGAAGGTAAACGGGGAAGTTATATAGATTTTGCCAGAGTTTTTCGGAAAGAAAACTTACCTTGCCCACGCTGCGCCACAACCATTATAAAAATCAGAGTGGCTGGCAGGGGAACACATATTTGTGAAATCTGTCAGCCACTCTAACGATGCTCATGCATCGTCTTTAGGGGGAGGATAATTGAATTCAAATTTATTTCGAATCGATTAGGAGGGGCAAGCCCCTCCTGGAAAATTTGGCGGGACGCGGGACGCACCTCTGCCCAAAATGCCAAACACTAAGCAGATAATTTTTTAATTAAATCGATTATTGCTTTCGAGTCCCTAACACGGTAATGGGCGCGCGTTAAACCCTCGCCTACCTTTAGGGTATACGACCCTAAAGGTGCCGCTTTGAACATGTCTTCGTCCGTATAATCATCACCGGCAATTAGGACGAAATCTGGTTTGACTCGAAAGTGCCCGCCGAGAGCAGTGCCCTTGTTAATGTTTTTGGATTTGACCTCTACAATCATGTGACCGCTGTATACTCCCAAGTTTGTGCCGATAAGATCAGCTTTGAGTTGCTGTCTCAGCAGAAGCGCGTTAGCTTGGCCGAGTGCTTTTTGTGACTGGCGGTAATGCCAAACAATTGAGTTAGTTTTTTCCTCTACAAAAGAGCCTTTAGTACGCTTGGCAAAGACCTGCATTTGCTTTATGACTTTGGGCTTCCAGGCACGGCTTAAGATGGCAGATTCGCGCCAAACTCCGCCGCTCCGACTAAACGCTCCGTGCTCCGCAAACATATCAAGATCTATATCGCCTAGCCACTTTTCCAAATCTTCGTGACTGCGTCCACTGACAATTACTACCTTGTTGAGATCATCTTTAGTGAGTTTTTTGAGTAATTTTTTGAGCTCAGGCGTAGGTTTGGCATCCTTTGGTTGGTCTACATGCGGACTTAAAACACCATCATAGTCGAAAACCAGTAGGCGCTTTGTGGCCTGCTGATAATCCTGAACAAGTTTTTTTGTAATAGTTTCATTAAGATTGGGTGTCATTGCCAGCTTTGATTTTTGTAGCTGATTAAGACCACCTATAAATTTCTTAGCCCAGCCCTGAACATTATTGCGCGATAGATGTCTTTGCATAGTATATATTCGGTTCTTTAGCTCTATATCCGGCATCATTAGACCTTGGTAAAGAGTTTTGACCATCGAGTTGTGGTGCCTTGGGTTCACTAATAAGGCATGTTCTAACTCTTCTGCAGCACCGGCCGTTTCACTGAGTATCAGAACGCCCTTGCGGTCAGGTTGGGAGGCAATGTACTCCTTAGCTACCAAATTCATACCATCGCGCACCGGCGTTACAAATGCAACATCTGCAGCCTGATAATAAGGAGTAATTTCGTTAAAATCCATAGTTCGGAACATAAAATCAATCGGTTGCCATTTTTTGGTGCCGTAGGTCTTATTGACGTCGGCGACTAACTCTTCCAGCTCTTCCTTTAGTTTTTTATATGCCTTTACTTCAACTCGGCTAGGTGCGACCAGCATGGCCATCACCACCTCGCCGCGCAGCTCGGGTTTTATATCGAGTAGTTTACGATAAGCTTTAATTTTGTGCGGCAGCCCTTTGCTTGGGTCGAGCCGATCGTTCGTAAAGATAATTTTGCGGTTGCCGTATTTGTTTTTGAGCTTAATAACGTTTTTTTGAACTTGCGTGGACTTGCTTAGGTCAGTAAACCGTTTGTAATCGATGCCCATCGGGAAATCCGAAACTAAAGTTGTCCTACGGCCGTTAATGATCGAGTTTTCCTGTACTTTTCCGATGTTGAGTATGTCAACTGACTCCAAAAAGTTTTTTCCGTAAGATCTGGTGTGGAAGCCTATCAAGTCTGATCCTATCAGCCCGCGGACGAGATCTTTTTCCTCGTCAAGTTTGCGAAAATGTTCGAAACTTGGAAAGGGGATATGCAGAAAAAAGCCGATTTTACTGGTGGCAAATATTCGCCTTAAAAGTCTCGGCAAAAGCATTAGCTGGTAATCATGTACCCAAATAGTTTTGCTTTTTGGTGCATAATGCTGAACAGCGCCGGCGAATATTTGGTTAACTTCTTCATAGGCGCTCCACCATTCGGTTTTTGTCCGCTCAGGAGTAAGATTGTGAAAAATCGGCCACAAAATCGCATTACAGTAACCGTTATAAAAGTCATCAATCTGTTGTTTGCTTAAAAAGACGGGATAGCAATTATATTTTTTTAATTTGGCGGAGATTGTTTTTTTATCAGAACCGCTCAACTCGTCGCTAGGCATACCGGGCCAACCAATCCACTTAGTTTGAGGATCTTTGGTGTAGCTGGCCAAACCAGTAGCTAAACCGCCGATGCTGGGATATACCTCAATTCGGCCGTCTTCATTTTTTTTGATGCTCACTGGTAACCTATTAGAAACAATTGTGATCGCTGGCATAAAATTTTTGGACTTCCACCAAGTCTCGAATTCTCCTACAGTGCTACTATAGCACTCTAAGTGCCCTAATTTTGTAAAAATATTTACGAGCTCTTACTTAAGCTTTAACACTTTACGCATATATCTAAACGCTATACGCTAGTTGTATGGTAACGATTATTTGCGGGGATAATTCATGGGCAGTAAGTAAGAAATCTGCTGAGTTAATACAAAAATTTGTTCAGGTACACGGAAGTCTCGCACTAGAGGAGTTTGAAGGCGAACAAACTAGTTCAGAGCAGCTAAAAAACGCGCTGACTAGCTTACCGTTTCTGGCTACAAACAAGCTCGTAGTTGTTCGGCGCCTGTCAGAGAACAAAGAACTTATGGATGATATCGAATCATTATTGCCGCTTAGCGATGACACCACAGACCTTTTAATTATAGAAGGCTCTCTAGACAAGCGGAAAAATTATTACAAATTACTCAAAAAACAAAAAGGCTTCCAGGAACAACAGTCGGTTTCAGGGCCGGCATTAACGATATGGTTAGTAGGCGAGGCCAAAAATAAGGAAGCGCACATTACACCATCAGATGCCCAGTATTTAATAGACAGAGTGGGGCAGGATCAATCGTTGCTTTCAAATGAGGTAGACAAGCTGGCAATGTACGATAAAAATATCACCAAAGACACAATTAACTTGCTGTGCGAGGCCAGCCCGGAGAGCACAGTGTTCGAGCTTTTATCGGCGGCATTTGAAGGTAAATCTAAAACAGCATTGCTCATTTATGAGCAGCAGCGTCAGCAAAAGGTTGAAGCCTTTGCCATTTTAAATATGATGACATGGCAGCTACATCAAATGGCGCTGGTTAAAAGCTGCGGGCTTTCCAACCCTAACGAAATCGCTCGTTCCTGCGGAATAAGTCCTTACTCAGCTAGTAAATCCCTGCAACTATTACGGGGAAGAAATATCCGTAATCTGCTCCATACAGCTAGTTCATTAATCGAAATAGAATATCGCACGAAGACCAGTTCATATGATATTGATCAGGCGCTAAAGACGCTCATAGTTTCGCTTTAGTTTCAGTTTCGCAGCACGCCTCCGGCATGCTTATTGCGACTTCATTTCTTTACGACTAAAGAAAAGAAGGCGCAAAAAAGCGCCTCGAAGGGCGCTTTGCGAAACGTATTAACTAATTATTTTTTCTTTTTGGCTGCGGGTTTCTTGGTGGCTGCTTTTTTGACGCTAGCTTTTTTAGCTACAGTCTTTCGCGGGGCAGAGCGCTTTTCAACTTTTGCGCCGGATGCTTTAGCGCCTCGGCTTAGCTGAGATTTCTTGCGAGCGGCTCGCTTCTTGCTAACTAAGCCCTTTTTTACAGCTTTGTCGATGTTGCTTTGGGCTTTACTGCCTGCAGATGAAACACCTTTTTTGCCTGTAACGGCTGCGTGAAAATCTTTTAATGCACCGCGTAGCGTACGCTTGGTTTTACTATTGCGGACCGAGGCCTTTTTGGCTACTCGAACACGCTTTTTTGCTGATTTGATAATTGGCATACTGCTCCTTAATTACGATTGCTCTGTTTAATTATAGCTAAAAATACAATATATCAATTTAGGTGTAGACACAAGCGTTTTACTGTGTTATCGTGCAAGGGTAGTTTCTACAAATAAAAATTAAAAAATGGAAAATCAACCACTTCAACAGATAGTTGAACGTTTAAAACAAGCTAATACTGTGCTTGTTACGGTCAACAAGAACCCGACTGTCGATCAATTGGCAGCCTGTATTGGGTTAACTCTTTTTATAAATAAAATGAATAAGCACGCAGCTGCTGTTTTTAGCGGGCAAGTGCCGCAAAATATCTCGTTTCTAGAACCAGATAAAACCTTAGAACCTAACACGGACAGCCTACGCGATTTCATTATTTCACTAGACAAAGATAAGGCAGATAAACTTCGCTACAAAGTTGAAGACGACGTAGTGAAGATATTTATAACTCCGTATAAAACATCTCTAAGCCAGGGAGATTTTGATTTTACTCAAGGTGATTTCAATGTTGAAGCCGTAGTAGCGCTCGGAGTTACTAATCGTGACGAGCTAGACGAAGCAATTGTAGCTCACGGCCGAATCTTGCACGATGCTACGGTTATAGGAATCTCAAATGGCGAAGTAAAAAGTGAGCTCGGCTCTATAAACTGGCACGAACCAGCTGCAAGTTCGCTTTCTGAGCTGGCCGCCCGGTTATGCGCTCAGATAGACTCGCATAACTTTGATGGGCAGATTGCTACTGCTTTGATGACGGGTATCGTGGCAGAAACAGATCGTTTCCGAAACCCTAAAACAACGCCACAAGTCATGCAGCTCAGCGCTCAATTGATGGCCGCAGGGGCAAATCAGCAATTAATTGCCGATAAATTAGAGGAGCCACCAGCAGAACCAGAACCTATAGGCGGATTAGATATAGGCGAAGGCCAACCAATTATTGAAACTAGTGAAAACTTAGAACAATCCAATGATATTGTTGTGGACGAAAATGGTAGTTTGTCGATTAATCATAATGAATCGACTGTAAATGCTGAGATAGAACCGCCTGATGAATCTGCCGATAGTTCCGATCAAGAGAATCCTGACAATAAAAACAACGAAGATAATTCTGGCGAGCCAGAACATGAAAATCATGAAGAAGTCACTCGACAAAGAATCGAAACGCGTCCTGCTGATGATGTACCGCTAACTTCAAACATAAATCCTGAACAAGACTTGAACGAGCCATCTACAGACGGGCTTTCAATACCTCCTGCGAATAAAGTTCCCCTTATGACCAGGGGCAAGGTAATTCAGCCGCCTTCTGAATCAGAAGCTCCCGCTGCAAAACCTCTAGTTCTGCCTGAACTCGAAGAAGGAAAGCCAGAAGAACCAAGCTTGCCCGATGCTCAGGAAGTCTCGCCTCCTTTAGTTTTGCCTGAGCCAGTAGCAGAGGAAAAACCACCAGAACAGCCTCCACTAGAAACTGCTGCACCTCAACCCTCCGATACTCTAGAGGAAATTGAGAAGCTTATTGGCAGTACCCATGCTGCAATAGCGCCTGACGTTAAAAGTATAGATGAGGGCGAAGCAAGACAGTCAGTTAGCGATGCGACCGCAGGGCAGGTCAAACTAGAACCTCCTACGTCATTGAACGCACTGCCAGCAATTGAGAACATTAATACCACGCCGCCTCCTGCCATTACGCCAGAACCAGTAGTGCAAGATCCTAACTCGCCACCACCACTACCTCCACCGATGATGAGTCCACAGTTCTTTGATACAGACGGGTCCGTTCACGATCCATATACGAAAGATAAATAGGAGAAGTTCTACTCCTCCACTTCAACTTCGAAATAAATCCGAAGTCTCGTTCCTCCACGCTAAAGTTCGGCTTTCGCCTCGTTCGCTTTGCTCAGTGCAAACTAGTGTAAGCTAGTAAAATGGATGAGGTAATTCTGGTAGACAAGCCGGCCGGCTGGACGAGTTTTGATGTTGTGGCTAAGATTCGTGGACAATTAAGGGCCAAACTGAAGGCTGAAGGCTCCCTGCAGAAGGCTAAAGTCGGGCATTCGGGCACGCTGGATCCTTTCGCTACGGGGCTTTTGATTATCCTTGTAGGCAAAGCAACTAAGCGCCAAGACGAATACATGAAGCAGGATAAAGTTTATGAGGCTACTTTTACTTTGGGTGCAATATCGAGCACAGGCGACCCAGAAGGTGAAATTAAGCCTTCAGAGTTAAGTCAACAGCCAACGCCCGAAGACATAAGAATTTGTCTAGAGAAATTTGTAGGCGAGATAGAGCAGATACCGCCGATTTATAGTGCGATAAAAATCAATGGCAAAAAGGCTTATGAATTAGCGCGGGCTGGTAAGGAAGTAGAGTTACAACTCCGAAAAGTACACATATATTCATTGGAATTAATAAATTATAAATGGCCCGAACTTAAAATTACGGCTCATGTATCAAGCGGCACCTATATTCGCAGCCTAGCAGTAGATTTAGGTGAAGCCCTTGGTACGGGCGCATACTGCACCCAACTCCGCCGAACCAAAATCGGTAAATACTCAGTTAGTAAAGCTTCTCTGATTGACAGTGTAAGCTTAAGTATGTTAAAATATTAATAATATGGACAGGTCTTCTTATGAATTCGGTAGGGGTAGTTTTGTGGGAACGATAATGCGTGATCCCGAAGCATTTTTCGGATCCGATGTTCGTGATCAGGCTAGGATGCTCGGCTGGGTGGCCGGATGTCCTGTAGTAGAGCAGCTTACTGATCCGGATAATCCAACTCCAGGACGCGGACCAGAAAATATGATGAATAGATACGGACAAATTAATTTCTGGTTCAAGTATGCCATGGAATCGGTAGTCCAAAAGGTTAATCCAGATTTGTACAATCAGATGATGAAAGACGTGGAGCGGTTGCCCATAGAACCGATAGGTAGGCACGAGCCAGAATCAATACCGGAGGAGTACAGAGAAAAGATGCAGCCTATGACTACTTTGGTAGGCTACGTCACACCGAGGTTATTAATAGATCAATTAGGTATTAATTCCGGTGCCGCCTCAGATGAATTGGACAAAAGGTTTAGCAATGCCCACAAAACCCTTAAAAACGCAGCAGCTAATGTAGATAATCCGGAAAGTTTCCTTGTCAGGTTTGCGGATATAATCAGACAAGGCGGACAAGTTGATGACGAAATACTCAAAAAACATTTTGATGCTTCGGGCTGGCTTGAAGAGCATAACGCTCAAAGTATGGCTGATCGATTGAAAGATACAGCACGAAACGAAGCGCCAGAACTTTACGAAATCGTTTACAGCTAACGTTGCGTTAACGCAACAGATGTGCTAAAGTGTAACCAACATATGATAAGTGCAGACCAGAAACAAGCAATTATTGCTGATTTAGGCAAGGGGAAAACTAATACTGGTTCTCCTGCGGCCCAAGTCGGTATGCTGACAGCTCGCATTACCGAGTTGACCGATCACCTTAAGGTGAACAAAAAAGACCACGCAGCCCGACGAGGACTGTTACAAATGGTTGGCAAACGTAAGAAATTACTAAAATACATCGCCGACCGTAACAGCGCTGAGTATCTTGGCTTGATCAAGAAGCTCGGCCTACGCCGCTAATTTTGCATTGCTCTTTGCTCTTCCAATAGAAGGGCAGCATGGAATGCATAAACTAACCAAAAGATCTTTGGGTGCAGAGAGAAGCTATACGACTAAGCATTTCGTCGTATAACTAGCCCTGCCTCCAAAAACTTAAGAAAGGGGAATTGATGACAATCAACCCATACGGAAAAGAAATAACAACAGTAAAAACCACTCTATGCGGTAGAGAGCTTAGTCTCGAAGTAGGCCGCGTAGGCTTCCGCAGCACTAGCAGCGTGCTTGTGCGTTACGGCGAAACTGTCGTACTCGGTACAGCTATGGTTGGCAACAGACCGATTAGCGGCATGGATTACTTCCCATTATCTATAGATTACGAAGAGAAGTTTTATGCTGCTGGTAAAATCAGTGGCAGCCGTTTTATTAAGCGAGAAGGCCGACCAAGCGAAGAGGCTATCCTTATTGGACGCCTAATTGACCGCCCAATCCGTCCGCTATGGCCTAAAGGCTATCGCCAGGAAGTGCAGGGCGTCGCGAGCGTACTCTCAACCGATCCTAACTTCCGCCCTGATATGGTGGCTATGATTGCCATGAGCGCGGCATTTATGCTGACAGGCTGCCCGTTTGACGGTCCTGTAGCAGGTTTACGTGTAGGCTTAGACGAATCGGGCAACTTCAAAGCATTTATGAGCTACGGCCAAATGAAAGAAAGTGATTTAGACCTAGTTGTGGCAGCCCGTGAAGGCGGTGTCATGATGGTTGAGGCTGGTGCCAATGAAGTCCCAGAAGAAAAAGTATTAGAAGCTATAGAATGGGCAGTTAAGCAAATGCAGCCCGCACTAGAAGTTCAAAAGGAATTAGCCAAAAAGCTAGCACCTGAAAAGCTTGAATACACTCTAGTACTGCCAAACGAAGAAATTCAGACAGATGTCGACAAATGGATGCATGGCAAAATTGGCGAAGACCTGCACAAGCCTTATCCTGAGCGAAACGAGATGATTGCTGTCTTGAAATCCGAGTTCCATGCAGCGATGACCGAAAAACATGGCGAGGAATACGACAACCTGAAGGGCGAATATGAAGAGGCGTTTACAATGGCGCTTCACAAAGATGTACGTAAGGGCATCGTTGAGTCGCAGACCCGTCCTGATGGCCGTAAATTAACCGAGATCCGCCAACTAAGTAGTGAAGTCGGTATATTGCCAAGAACTCACGGCTCAAGCTTATTTACCCGTGGTGTTACACAAGGTATGAACATCGTTACACTTGCGCCACTCAGCTACGCTCAGATGGTTGACTCTATGGAAGTCGATAGTGGTGAACGGCGTTTCATGCATCATTACAACGCACCAGGCTTTACGGTCGGTGAAGTTAAGCGTTTGGGTAGCCCAGGCCGCCGAGAAATCGGTCATGGATACCTAGCGGAGCGTGCTCTAACAGCAGTTTTGCCCAGTGAGGAAGATTTTCCATACACAATCAGATCAGTAACCGAAATTATGAGTCAGAACGGTAGCACAAGTATGGCCGCTACATGTTCATCATGTTTGGCATTGATGGATGCAGGTGTGCCATTGAAAGCACCTGTTTCTGGGATCGCAATGGGACTAATGATGGACGGCGACACGCCTTATGTAATGAGCGACATCGCCGATGCCGAGGATTTTGCCGGTGATATGGACTTCAAGACTGCAGGTACTAAAAAAGGTATCACAGCGCTTCAGATGGACATGAAGGTCCACGGTCTACCAATAGAGATCCTTAGTAAGGCACTTTTGCAGGGTCGTGATGGCCGAAATGCGATCTTAGAGCACATGCTAACTACGCTGGATCGACCACGAAAAGCTCTTAGCCCATATGCACCGCGTATTGAAAAGATAATGATTAATCCTGAAAAGATCGGTGCGATTATTGGCAAGGGCGGTGAGACAATCAATAAGATTACAAAAGAAACAGGCGCTCAAATCGATATTAAAGATACCGGGCTTGTTACTGTATCGGCCATCGATACTGAATCTATCGAAAAAGCACTGACCTGGATCAAAGCACTGGTTGAAGAACCAGAAGTTGGTAAGATTTACGAAAACTCACGGGTTGTAAGTGTTCTAGACTTCGGAGCATTCGTTGAATTTATGCCGGGTCACGAAGGCTTAGTGCATGTTAGTGAAATGAGTGATGAGCGAGTTGAAAAGCCTGGCGACATTGTCAAAGTCGGAGACACGGTTTCTGTAAAACTAATGGCTATCGACGAAAAGGGACGCAATAACCTCAGTATGAAAGCAGCAAAAAACAAGGAGTAAAAAGTGGCAAAAGTCGAAATCAAACAAGAAAGTAACGTTCAAAAAAACTTAGTAATCTTCGTGGTTGGCGCCATTGTTTCTTACGCACTGGCGTCAATAGCAATCGACAGGGGTATGATATGGTACTTCCCGACTTTTGCTGCGATATATATTACACTTCGAGCTCTATACAAATTGATACGAAGAAAATAATGTCCAAACAAGAAGAATTAAATAAACTTAAGAACCAGATTCTGGCCGATAACCCCTCGCCAGAGCTAGCTGCAGGTGCTAAGCAGCTAGTCTTTGGTGATGGTAATCCAGACTCAAAGCTGTTATTTATCGGCGAAGCTCCTGGGAAGAAAGAAGACGAGCAGGGTATCCCATTCGTAGGAGCAGCCGGCAAATTTTTGACGGAAATGCTGTCAAGCATAGGAATGAAGCGGGACGATATTTACATAACCAATATAGTTAAATACCGACCTCCCGAGAACCGCGACCCGTCAACTGAGGAAAAACTGGCTTTTCTGCCATATCTAAAAAAACAAATCGCTATTATTGCTCCCAAGATTATCGTTACACTAGGCAGGCATAGCGGAATGGCATTTTTGCCAGAGCTTTATATGAGTGGTGATCACGGACAACCAAAACGCATAAGAGTGCTGTTAGAAAATATAGAGACAAAACTAGTCATTTTGCCTCTGTATCATCCAGCAGCAGCCCTATATAACGGAGGATTAAGAAATACTCTACTTGAAGATTTTTCTGTGATTCCCGAGTTGCTCAAGAAAATTGAATCAAAAAATTAATAAATCTCTAAATAGAAAGTTAAGAGGAAATAATTATGGATAATAAAAATAACAATCAAAACAGGCAAGGCGGTCAAAACAGACAGCGCGGTGTATCTGGCCAAAGCAGCCAAAGAAACAACCAGCAACCAGTTACCAAGCGGCCCAAAACAACCCCGCAAGCTCGTTCAGCTAGCCGCGGTGAAGCTATCCGAGCTGGCAGACGCAACAATGACGACGCCGATAAGCGCATAGATCAGTGGAATGTCTTCGAGAAACACCATAGTCATCAAGCGAATTTCTTGCCATTATCTGAGCCTGAAAAACTTCGGGTTACATTCCTTGGTGGTCTTGAAGGAATCGGCGAAAAGAACATGATGGTTCTGGAATACGGCGATTTCGCTATCATTGTTGACTGTGGCTTTGATTTGTCGGTGGATCTCCCGGGTATCAACTATGCAATACCGGCAACTGAATATTTGGCGGACATCAAACACAAGATTCGAGGCTATGTCATAACCCATGGTCATATGGACCACATCGCGGCGCTGCCTTATGTATACAAAGATTACCCAGCACCGATTTTTTCTGGCAGTTTGTTCTGCTCCGAAATGATCGCCAAACAGTTCGAAAACATTAATGAGTCTACTGGCCTTGATCTCAAACCAGAGCTAGTCGTTCTTCAGATGGACAAGCATGAACGCACGCAGGTCTGTCCTGGTTTCGTAATTGAATTCTTACGTATCACACACTCCATACCTGATTGTTCATCGCTAATTATCGAAACTCCTGTCGGAACGATAATTAATACAGGAGATTTCCGACTGGACCCAGAGCCACTAGATCATTTGCCTTCTGACATAGAACGGCTTAAGCAACTTGGCCGTGACGGCACATTGCTTCTGATGAGCGACAGTACGAATGCTCGACATTTGGGTAGAACACCAACTGAACATACTTTGCAGGAGAGTTTCCATGATATATTTGCCCAAAGAAGCGGGCGCATTTTTGTAGCTTTATTCTCGACTAATATGAACCGTACGCAGATGATTATTAATTCAGCGGTAGCAGCTGGGCGTAAAGTTGCTTTTGATGGTCGCGGCATGATGACCGTTGCTGAAATATCAGTACGCACAGGAAACCTTAAAGTTCCTAAAGGCATGCTCATACCAATGCGTGAAGCTCAAAATATTCCAGATGACAAACTAGTTGTTATCTGTACGGGGGGTCAAGGTGAACCGAATGCAGCTTTGCAACGAATGAGTATTGGGGAACACAAGCACATAAAACTAAAACCTGATGATACTGTAGTGATCAGCTCTTCGCCAATTCCGGGTAACGAAGTCCGTTATCAGCAAATTGGCAATGATTTGGCTGAGATAGGTGTGCGGCTTTTCCGTCATCCTACGCACGAACTTGATGGTTGCGGACCGCTTCACGTTTCTGGCCATGCTAACAGAGATGAACTGCGGGAAATGGCCGAGATGGTAAGGCCTCGTTATGTATTACCGATTCACGGCGGCATGCTAGACCGAAAGTATAACGGCGATACCGCTATCGAAGCGGGCGTACCTCGAGATAATATAATCCTTCCCAAGAACGGCTCAATTATTGAGTTCGATAAGCAGGGTAAGTTTAAAGAAGTAGGTGAAGCACCTGCAGGAGCAGTACTTGTGGACCAAACAGGCGCGGTTGTCAGCAGCGTAGTAGTTAAAGATCGTTTAGTTCTAAGCGAAACCGGCCTAGTAGCAGTAATCCTAACTATCGACAAAAAGACAGGCCAGCTACTTACCAGCCCAGACATTATAAGCCGTGGCTTCATATACATGCGCGGCCAAGAGGAACTTATGAACTTGTTCCGAATCGAACTGCGTCGTGCCGTCCAACAGCGTTTCAAGCGTATCGATTTAGACAGGTTCAAAGCCGAACTTAAAGATTACGTATCCCATTTCTTGTATGAACAGACTCAGCGTAGCCCGATAGTAATACCCGTTGTGAACGTCGTCGGCAACAACAGTGTCAAAAACGCCAACGGTAACGCACCTAGCAGCGGAAATAACACACCAGTTAAGAATGATGTGCCTTCGTCAGCACCAAAAACACCCGAGGAAATTACAGCAGAGCAGCAAGAGCGTTTCGCAAAGATGCGCGCAAGCCTATTAGGCCAAGACGCCCGTACTGATTAGTTTTAGGGGGAGCTCACTCCCCCGATTTTGCTCGGATTAAATCCGAGCTTCAAACTCCCCCACCTAAAGCCGGTGCCACGCACCGGTTCCCGAATGCCATTCGACACTCGACGGATGGCCGTTTTATGAAATTAGTACTAGCTTAACTCATAAAAGTGGGGATCCCTCCTACTAATTGACAAAACGCTTAAGGTTTGTTATAATTACAACATGGATATACCCTTAATTTAAGATAAGCGGTATAATAAAAACCCGATGGCAAAAAAGAAAAAACGAAATAGTCGCAAAAAAGTAGCTCGCGTAGAACGAGAGCCAAGTATGTTCTGGCGGGGAGCGCGCGGAGTTGTACTTTTGCTTTTAGCTATTTTATTGATAATGGGCGGATTCGGATCAGGCGGCAGTTTATCTAACTTCTTATTCGATACGGTTTATAAAGCTCTAGGTCTAGCAGCCTATTTAGTCCCACTAGCTCTAATTTATTGGGCCTTTCATAAATTCAAAAATGAAGAAAAGACTGTGCCACTTAGAAATATATTAAGTATGCTGAGCCTATTAGTTGTTAGTGCCGCTTGGCTCCATGCTGGGTTCGCCGATAAAGACAGAATTTCAAATCTCTACAACGACGGTTTTGGTGGAGCGGTGGGTGGTGTGGTCGGTGGGGCATTCCTCACATTACTAGATAAAATACCGGCTTCAGTGCTTCTTTTTGTTTTGATGATTGTGACTTTTTGCTGGACATTCGGCATACCACTGCTTGAGATTCTGCGGGGCTTCACATTGCCAAGAGGAGAGGCAGATACCGACCTGGACGAGCTTAAGATGCATGAAGATCGTGGTTTCAAATTAAACGAAGGGGTCCCAGTCGAGCATCATACGGGCAAAGTAACACTGAAAAACAGCGCCCCCAAAGCGTTAGCTAAACAAGACGATCACTCTGCACTTACTACGGCAAACGACCCAAATTGGCAGTTACCGACTGTTAATTTACTCATTCAAAAACAAGACAAAGCTGACGCCGGCGATGTGAATACAAATGTTGATACGATTCGTGAAACATTCGAGAATTTTAACTACGAAATAGAAATGCAGGACGTTAACATTGGTCCTAGAGTTACTCAGTATACAATTAAGCCTCCGGCTGGTGTAAAACTAAGCAAGATTGCCGCATTAGATGACAACCTAGCTTATAGCCTAGCTGCTCAGAGCATCCGTATAGAGGCACCAATACCTGGTAAAAAAGCTGTTGGTATAGAAGTTCCAAACGTCAAAGCCGCAACCGTAAGGATAGCTAGCTTGCTCGATAGTGAGCAGTGGAAAAAAGATACAGGAATGTTGAGTTTTGTCGTAGGTAGAGATATAGCCGGCACACCGGTTGTTGCCAACCTAGAAAAAATGCCTCATCTTCTGATTGCCGGTCAGACAGCCTCTGGTAAATCTGTCATGGTAAACTCGCTTCTAGCTAGTTTTCTTTACCGTAACTCACCATCTGATTTGAAACTAATTTTGGTCGACCCTAAGCACGTCGAACTTAGTATGTACAACGAGATTCCTCATTTGCTGACTCCAGTTATCACAGAACCTGAAAAATGCATCAGTGCTCTTAAATGGGCGGTTTCCGAGATGGAACGTCGCTACAAGATGTTAGCAGGTGAGCACAAGCGTAATATAGCTGAGTACAACGCCGTAAATGCCGAGAACCAGATGCCTTCTATTGTGATCGTAATTGATGAGTTAGCTGATCTTATGATGATGGCTGCCCGCGATGTTGAAGCGCTTATCGTGCGTATTGCTCAGAAAGCTCGCGCAGTTGGTATTCACTTGGTACTAGCAACCCAGCGTCCAAGCGTCGACGTTATTACCGGTCTTATCAAAGCTAATATACCCGCTCGAATATCATTTACAGTAGCCAGCCAAGTAGATAGCCGAACAATTTTAGATCAAGTAGGTGCCGAAAAATTACTTGGCATGGGCGACATGTTATTTAGTACGGCCGACATGCCAAAGCCTAAGCGTATCCAAGGTGCGTTAATCATGGGTGAAGAAACGCAGAAAGTCACGGATTTCCTCCGCATGCAACGTCCTCCACAGTATGATGATGAAGTAGTCAGCCAACCAGTACAGCTTAATGGCAAGGGCGGCATTGTTGCGCCTATGGACAACCATGGTGGCGACAGTGATGATGATATGTTCCGAGACGCAGTACGGGTAGTTATAGAAAACCGCAAAGCATCTACTAGCTTGTTGCAGCGCAGGCTTCGCATCGGCTATGGCCGCGCTTCACGGCTTGTAGACGAAATGGAAGAGCAAGGTATTGTGGGACACGCCGATGGCAGCAAGCCGCGCGAAGTTCTGGTGACTTCACTTGATGATGTCTTTGGTCGCAGTACGTCAGACGAAGTACTCGATGAAAACTTTCCCGACAACGGTTCTCGTCCTTAATAGTTGCAGAAAACACCGGTATAGGCTATAATTATATCTGTTATTAACTAATTCAGCTTATATCCCCTAGTGAATATAAGCGGCACCAAAGAATTAGTTCGGGATATCCGACTAGTTTTAGGAAGAAAGGAAATTATGGCTCAATACGAGTTAGCAGTGGTCTATCACCCCGATCTAGAGATAGATTTGGATAAGGCTTCTAATAAAGTCGCCCAAATCATCAAAGATGCAGGCGGTGAAATTAAAGCTGAAGATAATTGGGGCAAGCGCAAGTTAGCTTACAAAATCGGCAAGCAGGAGCATGGCCTTTACGTGTTCTATACATTGGAAATGCCTGCAGAAGGTGTATCCAAGGTCAATGATCAGCTGAACATCACTGACGAAGTAATCCGTTTTTTGATTACAAAGCCGGATCTAAAAGCTATAGCCAAAGCTGAAGCGCTACGAAAAGAAAAAGCTGAAAAAGCCGCCGCTCGTACATCTAACGATGACGACGACAGCGACGACGAAGAGTAGGGAAAATAAATTACTTGACTGGATCATACGGTCAAGCGTACATTTAAAACACAATAAATAACCAGGACTTAGTTCCTGCAAGGAGGTTACTATGGCAAGGTCATTCAACCAAGTCATTCTCATGGGCAATTTAACACGTGATCCGGAGCTTAGGAGCACGCCGAACGGTCAGAGTGTCTGCAGCTTTAGTTTAGCGCTAAACCGCAGCTACAAAGGCAGCGACGGCGAATGGCAAGAGGCGACAGATTTCATCGATATCGTGGCATGGGGTCCACTGGGCGAGCGTGTAAGTCAGTACCTAAGCAAAGGTCGTCCGTGCTTGGTAAACGGGCGTCTACAAAGCCGTAGCTGGGAGCAAGAGGGCCAAAAGCGTAGCAAAGTAGAGGTTGTAGCTCAGGATGTTACATTCTTAGGCGGCCCACAGGGTAGCTCTGGAGACGGCGGTTCAAGCAACTCTGGCGGAAGCCAAACTGACACCAACAGCAAACCAACAGCTAAGAAAAAAGAAGTTGAGATTGAAGATATTGGGGATGAGCCGATTAATCTCGACGACATCCCATTCTAGCGCCTTACCTGGCTGCACATTTCAGGCGAATAGCTGTGTCAAAAACTCTCACTGTATTTTCGGATACAGCTCGAGTTTTGTGCTCGCTATTCATCCTGAACTGTACTGGCCAGCTAAACCGCTAGTAGCTAACCTAGAAAACCAAAATACTCTAAGACTACTAGAAATTTAAGGGTGGACTAAGGAATAATATGACTCCGCAAGAAGCAAAAGAAGTATGGCTTCCAATCAATCCGTTTAAACGTCAGCAAGAAGTAGGTAAGCAAATTGCTGCACTTGGCGTTTCATCATGGTTGTCAAGCTCAATACTACTTGGAAGAGACGATTTGGTTGCCGCAGCAGAGCAACATCGTTACTTCGACGAAATGGAGCAACAAATGGCTGGACAGCCAACAGATATACAAGTATTTAACATTGGATAAAGGAACTAATTTATATGGCAAAGATTTTTAAACACAGAACAGACGTAGCATTTTTTGACTACAAGGATTTTAAGACCTTGCAGCGTTACGTTAACCAATACGGTGCAATTGAAACCCGTAAAAAGACTGGATTGACTGAGAGTCAACAGCGTCATTTGAGTGCAGCTATCAAGCGAGCCCGACATCTAGCACTGCTACCATTCGTAAGCAGTAATTAATTAGCGGCATAAGCGAAGCGAACCGATGAATAGCATCGGCTTTAGCGAGGAGGAAAACTCTGTTCGGATTTAGTCCGAACAAGCTTGGAGCAGCAGCGCTCCTCCTATAAGATATACTTATGGATCACGATGCAACAATTGAAAGCATAGATTTTTTAATAAATCGGGTTAACAACATCGTTTCGATTAGTGCAGGAGGAATGAAGGATACTGATTTCCCCGACAAAGTAATAGCTTCGCTTCACAACCACTTAGGTAATGCCAAGCACATGGTTAATGATATGACTGCCGCTTTTAACGCAACAGATCAGTTTTTGTCTATCAAGGCAGCTGAAAAGGAGCTTGACGAAGCAGCAGCAGATTTATTGGAGCTTCATCAACATTCACTATTAAATGATTGGCAGTACCAGCATCTTGCACATTATGCGCACGACCTTCAAGATCTATTGAGCAACGCGACCGACACAGAATTTATGGGAGAATAAATTGGCAGGATTAAGTATAACTGAATTAAAAAAAGGAGCAGTTTTCATGTTTGAATCTGCACCGTATCAAGTCATGGAGTACTCACAGAAAGTTGTGGGCAGGGGAGGCTCGATAGTTAATGTACGCATAAAATCACTTATCAACGGGCGAGTGCTTGAAAAAACTTTCAAAGGTAACGAACAGTTAGACCGTGCCGACCTAGGCTACAAGAGCGTTCAGTACCTTTATAGCGACGGTTCAAAATTTTATTTTATGGACGGCGAAACTTATGCGCAGTTTGAGCTTGCAAGCGAATCTATCGGCGATCTTGCTGGCTATATGAAAGAAGGTGACAGCGTAAAGTTAATGCTACTAGACAGTAATCCTGTCAGTATTGAACTGCCAAAAAATGTTTGGCTGAAAGTGACTTACGCAGAAGACGTAGTGCGCGGCGATACGTCAAGCGCCCTTACCAAGCCAGCAACACTTGAAACAGGCATTGAAACTCGTGTGCCAGCATTTATAAAGCCGGGCGACGTAGTGAGTGTTAGTACAGAAGATGGATCTTACCGCGAACGTCAAAAATAGCATGATAAAAACTCGCTTGGATAATGAAATTTTAAATAGAGGTTTGGCTATAAGCCGGAGCCAAGCAGAGGACTTAGTGAAGCGTGGGCAGGTAAAATTGAATAATATAGTTGTTCAAAAAGCTTCCACTCCTACCTCTGTTAATGACAAGATTAATATACTCCAGAGCCAACAATACGTCTCAAGAGCAGCCTTAAAACTTAAGTCTGTTAGTGAGTATCTAGGCTTGGATTTTAAAGGCAAGACTGTGCTCGATATTGGTAGCAGTACTGGAGGATTTACACAGTACGCACTGGAGCAAGGAGCTTCCAAAGTTTATTCAGTTGATGTTGGAAGTGGTCAACTCCACCCGCTTTTGCATGGAAATAAAAAGATAGAATTACATGAAAAAACCGATTTCCGTAACTTTAAACCTAGCAGCACTCCTGACATTATTTTGGCCGATGTAAGCTTTATTAGCCTTCAGGAAATACTACCGCATGCTGCAGATATCTCCAGTAAATCAACCAAAATAGTAGCAATGTGTAAGCCACAATTCGAGGCGGGCAGGGGCCAAACAAACAAGGGTGTAATTAAGAACAGTACGGTGAGGCGTAAGATTTTGCAGGAGTTTGAAGCATGGTTGAAAACCAGGTTTTTAGTTTTAGATAAACAAGACTCTGGCTTGGCTGGTAGTAAAGGTAATGTTGAAAGATTTTATTCACTTCGGGTGTTAAAATAAGCCTTATGAAATATACGACTAAAAGAAATTCAAGTTCTAAAAAATTCTTGATACCAGTCGCCATTTTAGTTACTGTTTTTGTAGCATGGTGGGTCTTGTTCGACAGGAAAGCGGAAGCGCCTGTTTCTGAGTCAAGCAATAGCAATCAGCAAGCTAGTCAAAACGGACAAGCTGAATTACCAGAGCCGGGATGGAAGCCGGCAGAAAACTCGCTTCAAACTGTGGTGGAAGATTATGTTACTTCGAAAAAGGGTTATTATTCAGTCGTTGTTATCCAGCCTGAAACTGGTACTGTGCTCGGACAGTTCAAAACAGATACCGATCATTTCGCTGCAAGTTTATACAAGCTCTGGGTGGTGTACGAAGGCTACCGCAAAGTGGATGACGGCAGCTTTAGAGCGGACGAAACTTATCTAAACGGCTGGAATCGCGGCAAGTGCTTAGACGAGGCAATTAGGAGTAGTCATAGCCCATGTGCAGAGAAGCTTTGGGCTGAAATAGGGACAGAACACTTAACCCAAAAAGCCAAGGAGTATGGCGCTGAAGACACTAACTTAGTCGCACTTCGAACCAACGCGGCGGACGTTGCACAGATACTAAAAAGAATTGCCTTAGGTGAAGGATTGTCGGCTGATTCCAAAGCAAAATATTTGGATTCTATGAAGACTCAGGAAGCGTTATACCGCCGTGGTCTCCCGAACGGTTTTAGTAGTAGCGCAACTGTTTACAATAAAGTAGGCTGGAATGAACAGGTTGAATGGCACGATGCTGCGATAGTGGATTTCGGAGGCGGCAAGCAGCTGATAGTGGTAGCGCTCACAGAAAACACAGGTTCAGCTAATGTTGCCGGCTTGGCAAAGGCCATAGAAGCAAATTTGCCTCAGTAGGCAAAGCATTTAAATATTGCATAATAGTTAATCTTATGCTATAATCTACTAACAATTATCATCTGAATGGATGCTAAAAAAACTAGTATGAGTAATTCATCTTTAGAAATAGTAAATGACCGTACGGCCCAGTATTCTGAACAGTATGCCCATACAAAAGAGTTCTTTGATGAGCGTGGAGTGCTTTTTTATAGCATCGGAAGTGTGGCGGCGTCGGCGTATTTAGGTACATCACTTGATCTGCACCGCCCATCTCCCGATCCTGCTATGCAGGTCCCCGATTTAGATATTGTGGTCCCAAGAGCAGATTTACCGCTGGCACGTGAATATCGCGAAAGACTGGCAAGAACTGATTTCCCAGTTAGGGTTGGTCTCGCTATACCTTCTCAGGCAGTAGATTGGCATCCTGAAAATGATGTTTCGTTTCTCATGAGTGGCAAGAAAGTTGTCCCAGTCGACAGCGATATCCTTACACCAGTCAATGAAAGCTCGCATTACGGAATGGTACGTACGGTAGATCCCAGGGTGCTCTCAGAGCACTACGGTATTGTGATGGGTAGAATTCGTCCGAATGATGAACTCGTGATACAGGGGCTAAGTGAGGTTGCTAAAGCTAGAGGTAGCTATATTAATGAAGATAGACTAAAGCCTTTTGAAGTACACCGCGAAAACCAGCTGCGTAATGTGAAACAACGCGTCATTTTTGTTACTAAACAAATGCATGACATGCTTCCCCCTAAGCATAGGGATAAGCTAAAGCCGGTCATCCGGTCGGTTGCAAACACCATGAAATTACGTTAGACGTTGAAGCGGAACTCGACGACGTCGTCGGGCTGCATAATGTAGGTTTTGCCCTCGGTGCGCACTTTGCCAGCGGCTTTTGCTGCTTGTTCGGTGCCTGCCGACACTAAATCGTTATAGCCAACTACTTGTGCGGCGATAAATCCGCGCTCGAAATCGCCATGAATGACGCCAGCTGCCTGCGAGGCAGTGGCACCCTTTTTTACAGTCCAGGCTCGGACTTCTTGTTCGCCAGCGGTAAGGTAGCTTTGTAGGCCTAGCGTGTCGTATGCAGCATGAATTAGCTGCACTAAACCTGACTCCGTTTGGCCATAGCTTTCTAGTAGTTCAGTGCGGTCGGTGTCGTCTAGGGCGCGCAGTTCGCTTTCGAGCTTGGCACAGATAAATACTGCCTGCTGTGATATCACCAAATCGCGCAAAGTTTTTTGCAAGGCCAGGCCTTGCAAAGTTTGTTCATCGACATTGAATACATAGATTACGGGTTTCATGGTCAGGAGCTGTAAGTCCTCTAAGCCTTCGAGTTCTTCAGGCTTAAATACGGTGTTTACGGGCTTGTTATCATTTAGCGCCTCGTGGATTTTTAGCAGAGTATCGTGAAGAGGTTTTAGCTTAGGGTTTGCACGCGATTCTTTGTCTAGTCGGGGCAGTCGCTTTTCGACGGTTTGAAGGTCAGCTAGTACGAGTTCGGTATTTATGATTTCGATGTCCCTCAATGGTTCATGCGTGCCTGTGGCATCGTCTGTAAGTACAGTAGAGTCTTCGAAAGCTCGTACAACATGAGCGATAGCATTGCAGGTGCGAATGTTGGCCAGGAACTGGTTGCCTAAGCCTTCGCCTTTGCTAGCGCCTTCGACTAATCCGGCTATGTCCACGAACGTTACGGTAGCTGGAACGATTTTTTTACTACTGTACATTTCGGAAAGCTTGTTAAGCCTGTCATCAGGTACCGGCACAATCCCGGTATTCGGCTCAATGGTTGCAAAAGGGTAATTTGCCGCTAACGCATTAGCATCAGTTAGCGCATTAAACAGGGTAGACTTGCCTACATTGGGAAGCCCAACTATACCAATTGATAAACTCATAGCATATATTTTAACAGATGTGGATAAGATTGACAGAACAGGCTAAAGCCTGACTTTTATCCCATAACTCCACTAGTTATTCATAGATTTGCGAGGTGCGGTATAATAAGTCTGTAATGAGGAAAATAAAAACCATTAAACGGCCTTCGTTAGAGTATTCGTATCCTTTTATGTTAGTGATATTTGGAGCGGTTGGTGTATTAACTTCGCTGATATTGACGATCGAAAAATTCCATAAGCTTGAGAATCCTACTGCTGCTCTAAACTGTGATATCAACCCAATTATTTCTTGTGGGTCAGTGATCGTTACTGATCAAGCTTCGGCGTTCGGTATCCCGAATCCGTTAATCGGGCTTGCTGGGTTCAGCGCTGTGGTGACTATCGGTGTGATGATGATACTTGGCGCAAAAGTGATTAAGCGCTGGTTTTGGCAAGCAGTACTAGCTGGTACTGCATTCGGGGTGGTGTTTATTCACTGGCTGATTTTCCAGACGATTTTCAGAATCGGAGCGCTGTGTCCTTGGTGCATGGTGACCTGGGCAGTCATGATACCGCTTTTCTTATATACATTTATCTATGTCGTCGACCAAGGTTATCTGTCGCTTGGCAAAAACACCCGCAAAATTGTAAATACCATTAAGCGTGAGCATGTCTGGATCTTAGGAGGCTGGTTCGCTCTGATTTTGGCAGTTATAATTCAGCGTTTCTGGTATTTCTGGCAGACACTTTTACCATAAATAGATTGTCAAAATACCCTAAGAGTGAGATTAAACTCAGAGGACTATTTTAACAGATACGTAACAACTAATACAGAAGTCGGACAGGGGTAGCTGCATGCGGTTCTGTTAGAATATTAACAATACAATTTGTTTGACAATAACAGGTTAAAAGAGTAACAATTGGTATAACATTGCGGTGGTAAGCGTGTGTAAAAGCAGTTAATAAAAGTACTAATTGAAAGAGAGAATCGATATGGAATTAGGCCCTAAATTTACCGGTGTATCTACAGAAGCAGTTAATACAATGGAAGCGCGTACAGGGCATCCACGACTCCGGGCGCTACTTATAGCAGGAGCTAGCCTAATAGCTGTTCCAACCGGTGTTCATGCGACTGATGGCGACCCTGTTGATCAACCAGAAAGTGGAACCACAACCACAGCCGCCGAAACCACAACCACAGCCGCCGAAACCACAACCACAGCCGCCGAAACCACAACCACAGCCGCCGAAACCACAACCACAGCCGCCGCAACTACTGCAATTGAAGCAGCTACTGCTACTACCACCCTGCCACCAATCACTGGCTATTCTGCTACCTTATCTGCGGATTGTTCTGATGGACTTGAAGGAAACGCCGATGTAAGGGTCAGCGTAACTAAAGACGAGGGTGCCCCCGATGTAGAAATGTTTACCACCTATGTATTAAATGAAGAGATAACAGATGGCGGTCTGAGACTGTATGTTGAAGATGATGGTTCTTTACTGGATGATGGGTCGGAGTTCTTTGATGTACAGGCTGAGCCATCTTCTGAATACTTTGCAAGCGTTGTTGTGGGTCGTGATTCAGACGGTGACGGAACAATTGAAGAGAACGAGAAGCTCTCCCTGCTAAGTCAGAGCTTTTCTCTAGCAGCTTGTGAAGTAGAAACAACCACTACTACCTCGGTGCCTACAACAGATGGTAAAGTAGATATCTGTCACGCTACGCATTCAGAAACTAATCCGTACACTCAGAATAATGTTAATGACGACGCAATAGATGGTAATGGCAACGGAAGTGCCGATCATAACCGCGATGATCACCAAGACGGGGAAGATATTATACCTCCTTTCTATGATGACGGTACACCAGGCTACTGGCCTGCCCGTAACTGGGATGCGGAAGGACAGGAAATCTTTAACGAAGACTGTGAAGTGCCCGAAGAAGCTACAACCACATCTAGTTCAACATCTACTACTATCCCCGGAGTTACTACCACTACCGAAGCTACAACCACAACTACGGCAGCCGCAACTACTACGACTGCGCCGGCACCTACTACTGCTGAAACTACTACGACTGCGCCAAACCAACAGCCGACAACAACAGTTAAGCCTCCTCCAACTCCACCAGCAGAACAACCGCCTACTGGCGACCTGCCAGCAACTGGATCTGAAACTGGTGAAATAGCTTTGATCGCTGGATTTACACTTGCAGCCGGAATCGCTGCTGTAGCTGGCTCTCGCCGTCGCCGAACTGCGTAGGTTAAATATTAGGCAAGTATTACTGCTATTGCCTTGCTAGTGTGATTATGCTATTGTATTTGCTGAAACCTAAAAATGTGGATCTTGAAGTTATTTATCGATACGAATTTGCATAAAAAGCATATAAGGATATAATTCAAGTGGAATAAATAGCAATTAACCAAATGCAATTAAATGCAAAGGATAAGAAGTGATAAATAACCTTAGTAATAGACCTGCACAAGAACAAGAACGTGATCTATCTATAGCGCGTCATGTTGTCGTTGGTACTGCCGTAACACTGGCCGGACTTGGAATTGGTGCAAATATAGCAAATGCTGAAACTTCTGAAATTACTAATCAGACTGATGCTGCGCATGAATTTGTCATAGACACAGACATGCTTGTCGCTCTAGGCGAGCTGCCAACCCAGGTTTGCATTGCACCTAATCCGAATATTACCGAGGGTGAGCCAGGATGGTGTAGTGTATGGGGCCCCGAAGACCCACCCACTACCCAGCCACCTTCTACTCAACCACCTTCCACTCAACCACCAAGTGGCGGTGGTTCAACCGGCGGCGGATCGAGTTCCGGCAGTGGCGGAAGCTCCGGTGGCGGCTCTACCAGTGGCGGTAGCTCCAGCGGCGGCTCTACCAGTGGCGGTAGCTCCAGCGGCGGATCAAGCAGTTCCGGAGTTGGAGGTTCTTCAAGCGGCGGTGAAACCTATGTAGCTCCAGCACCTAGTTGGAACGAGGTGATTGCCAACCAGTACCCAGAAAAGTGTGATGACCAGCATTCGGTTGTGCAGTTTCTAAACCCGACCGAGGCCCAGACGAGCGCTTTCATGAGCGCCGCCGAGAACCCGGAGCAGGACATGGAAGCTCATCCTGAAGCCTGGAGCTTTGAGTATTTCACTACTCAGCTCGAAGCCGACCGTGTGCCTGAAGCAGCAACCGACCAGGAGCGTGGCTCTGGACGTCTTATCCAGCTGATCCAGGAATGCCCGGGACTTATGGAACCTATTAGTTTGAGCGAGTGGCAAGCCCGCGGCTACGGCCCGGCTGACTACGAAGCTTACTGGGCACGTGAAGGCCAGGCTCCTACCGACTTGGAACTAGTAGTCTTTGACCCTCAGTTCAACATTACACCGAACACCGCTCAGTGGAGCCGGACCATGACCATGATTAGTACTGTGCAAGACCGCTGGTTTGCCGCCGATGGCGCTACTGCTGAGCAGGTTAGAGCCGGCCAAGCCTAATTAAACAAAGACCGAATGCCGACCACAGGGAGTCGTATCAAGCATTGTGTTCTTTGACAGCGAACTAGTCATAAACTTGACGGCCCAAGAGTTTTGATTACTTTTGCGATTCAAAAGTAATGAATGAACTAAACAGACGAACAATCTAAGTTAGAGGTGATATGGCAGTAAGAGCTACGAACAAAAAGAGTTGAGGCTACAATGGCCTATCCGTACTAACAACTTATCACTAGTCACTATTCCATTCGCAAAGCGTTAGCGCTATAATTACGGCTATATGAAGCTTTGGGTTGGTAGAAAACAGAAACTGGTTACGGGTGATCAAGCAGCCAAAGAGCTGAATGGAGTTCCAGACTCAAACTCCAAAAAAAACAATATGACTCTGTCGAAGAAAAATGTAGCTATTCTTTTATTCCTTGTTCTTGTAATAGGCACTACAGTGGCATTTATATATAAAAAGAATAATGAACAAAAGCAAACCGGCACTGAGCAGAATGCTTACCAGCCGGACGAAGTTTCTGCACCAACAGACTACTATGCGCCGAGTATTGAGGAAATAAGAAAAACAAACCAAAATCCGGCAGATCAATACGCAGCCTTTCTGCAATATGCCTTTGGCAAAGAGCAAACGGAACGTTATGACGAGGCATTTACATACTATGAGGCCGCTGCAGAGGTTGCGCCTGACGAAATAACCAAAAAAAATACGCAGTACACTATATATATACTGGCACAAAAGTTGAAAGACCAAGAGAAGACGAGCCTTTACCACGACATATTGGGTGAGGAATATATAAATACTAAAAATAATTCATACCGGAGAGAAGAATAGTGCGTAAATTATTCTTGTTACTACTAATCTTATTCGTAAGTGTGATTGCATCGGATAGTAGAGTTTCAGCCGAACCTGGCGACCCGAACAACCAGATGCCTTCTATGATTTCGTCGCGTCATATCGTATCTACTGCTAACGGCCCGGGCTCTTACTATTCGCCAAATTCGGTTGTGTATCTGTATGTACCAACAACTCAGGCTACAGCCTCTGTAACGATGGCCTATAGATTGGGTTCTATATATTCTATGGGTATATTCTTAGCACCAAATTGTACTTTACCTAATCCGGCAGGAAGTTATGTGCAATACAATCCCGCAGTAGGTTCAACTGCCAGCATTAGTAATAGCCAGGCGACGGCGCAACTTGTAAGCGGCACCACTACGTACCGAGTCTACTGCGTGGTCGTAACGACTACGAGCACCGGCAATAACTTTTTCGAGCTTATTACCAGCATACCTGGGGCATTGATGGGGGCCTATCCAGGCGGGGGAGCCTCTCTGGGTACTGGTTATGCGCATGAATCCGCGCCGGCAGGTTATAACTCAAGCATCTCATTTAATCAGCTGGTTTCTTTTAGCGCCCCTTGCGGAATTGCCAACACTAATCCGCCGATTCAGCTGTATGACCTAGATATGTATAACACAAGTTTTGGCACCTCCATGAACCCGAACATGCGGGTGCGGCTTAAACGTGCGAATAAAGATGGCACTAACCCTGTATATTTATCACTGACCGGTAGCTTCCAGGCAGGTGGTAACGCGACAACCGGCTATGTACCGGCTCTTAACTCAACCCTTGGAGACAACAATGGCGATAACGTTATCGATAGCACCTTTGGTGGCACTAATCAGCGTCCGCTCTGGAATGTCCAGATCGCCGGGGC
Source organism: bacterium (assembly GCA_030855355.1). Taxonomy (GTDB): domain Bacteria; phylum Patescibacteriota; class Saccharimonadia; order Saccharimonadales; family SZUA-47; genus JALYRK01. The sequence continues at coordinate 52,243 of JALYRK010000001.1, read as the reverse complement.
TAATTACGACTCAGCCTATAAGTATATTCTTGAAGTTAATGGTGTGCGTAATACTAATCTGATTCGTATCAAACTGCCATATGATCAGATATATTCTGGCGTTATTTGCCCTCCGACAAATCAAACTCCAACGGCTACAGTGTCGGCCAGCTGTACGAACGGTACGGTTCTGATACGGCTAACTGGTGTAACAGACCCAGACGGGGGTAATGTTACGGCCATAGCTGATGTTAATATAGCCGTAGCAACACCTGCCAACCAGAGCTGGACCGGTGCCGGTAACCATGACTTTACATTTGCCGGCAGGCCGATGGATGGCATCACATATACGGCTAGAGTCACTCTGGACGATGCGCAAACGACGGATATTGTAACTTATGATCGTACATATAGTTGTCCGAGTCCGCCGGCTAACCCAACCTGCGCGATCACTACTACTATAGTTGGCAGTTCGCTGCCTGATGTACAACAGAACGGACGCTTAAGGATTACAATAACGATCAGAAATAGCCAGACTAACACCACATTTGGCAGTAGTTTCAGCTCAGTAGATTGGCCAGCAACAGTTGATACCAGAAGTCTTGGTGGACCGGTCTGGACGAATAATACTTATGGAACCGTTATACCTCAAGGGACTGCTAGCGATAGTCGTGAATTTACCGTCACTGTTGCCAGTAATACTTATGAAATCATTGCTTATTTACGAAACGGTTCAAATTATATCCCTTGTGGGGGCAATTTGACATCGACGCCACCTCCGCCACCATGTGTAATCAACAATACCGATTGCTGCCCGGCAGGATCGCCATTTTGTACGGTACCACCCATACCAGTATCTGGTTTCCCGTATGTCCGTTCCTACGGTGGAGATGTGATAGCAGGCTCAGGTTTTGAAAATGCCGGGAGCTGTAGCACTACTCCAGCGGGGGCAATAAATGCTTGGATTGATTATAAAACTACCCCGCCTGCTGGAATAATTGGTTCAGGGACACAAATGGCTAATTTTGCTCTTGAAAAAATTAGAGGCTTTAGAAGCGATACGCAGAACGACAATTCCAGGCCACAGATAAGAGCATTTTCTAATACTGAGACAATTAATACGTCTGGCATAACTTACGGAGCAAGCTTAAGTGCACGCGAGGAATTAGGTGGAAATTATGTCGGCTCACTTTGTGCTTCGGAGTGGCAAACCCCCACAACTGGCGCTGCGCCCTTGGGTGGAGCAGTTGACGTTGCCGGAGTACAAGGAGTATTTACAAGAACTGGGGACCTTAATGTGACAGCCTCAGGGGCTATAAGCGGCAAAAAAACGATCTACGTTAGCGGTAATGTATTTATAAACGGCAGTAGCTTAGTTTATACGTCCGGCTGGGCGAATGTTGCTGCAGTCCCGTACATGGTTATAGTAGCCACAGGTAATATATACATTCACCCAACAGTAACTAATTTAGACGGATTCATAATTTCTAAGAATAATATTTTTACTTGTTACGACCCGAGCAATATAAATGCTGCAATTACCGCCCCAGTTGGCGGTGGTCACCCATGTATCAATACACGACTGACGGTAAACGGTGCTCTGCTCGCTAGAAAAGTTAATTTATGGCGGCTCGGTGGTAGTGTAGGACTGTCAACTGTCGATGAAAGATACAGTACATCTAGCACAAGAGCAGGTGAGACAATCCGATTATCGCCTGAGTATTTCTTTGCTAGCCAAGCTGAGCAGCCATTAAACGGTGCTGGTGGCAATGCTGACAGGACTTACGACGCGATCATAAGCTTACCTCCGACATTTTAATGTGGATTTGGAAATGCTAATGCTTATCTGTAATGAGACACCCGTAACTCCGGGTTTCTCATCACGCGGTGCACTGTCAAAGACAGCTGCTCCGGCTGCTCTTCCTGAATCAAGATAATATGCTATGGATTTGGAAAAGCTAATGCTTTACAATGGGGGTTAATATGGGTCCCGACAGAGCTTTAATTAATGCAACAGCGGTACTCTAATAAGGTGGGCATGAAGAATATTACAAAAAATACAGATGACAGCAGGGAGCTTTAAAGGGATGGGAATTCTGAGTGGGGCGAGTGATTTTTTTGGGCTTGATATAGGTACTAGTGCGGTTAGGGTAGTTCAGTTAAGGGGTGGCCGCCAAAAGTCACTTATGCATTATGGTTCCAAACCAATAGACGTCAAAGTAAGTCAAAGCGACGCGCCTGCAGACCAGCAAAAAGTTGCTCAGATTGTCAGGGAAGTAATCATTGAAGCAGGTATCAGTACAACTAATGTAGCCGTCGGCATACCTTCCAGCAAAGTGTTCTCTGCGGTTGTAGACATGGACCGTTTGTCGCATGATGAACTGGCTAAAACCATCAGATACCAAGCTGATGCATTAATACCTACACCTCTTGCTGAATCAAAGATTGACTGGGCTTTACTAGGTGATTCACCGAAAGAACCGAGCAAAGTAGAAGTGCTATTATCTAGCGTATCGAACGATTTTATCGAAAAGCGACTCGACATGCTTGAGTCGATCGGCCTAAATGTCATTGCTTTTGAACCCGACAGCTTGGCTGTTACGAGAGCGCTGCTTGCTGAAGACCATGTTGCGCCGACACTACTAGTAGATATGGGCGATATCTCAAGTGATCTAATTATGGTACTTAACGGCGTGCCTCGACTGATGCGAACTATTCCTGTCGGTAATGAATCCATAGTAAAAGCCGCTACACAGAACCTCAGCATAGACGAGAAGCAGGCAACACAGTTTGTATATAAGTTTGGTTTAAGCCGCGACAAACTAGAAGGTCAGATATATAACGCTATTATCGGATCGGTAGACGTACTAGTCTCAGAAATTGAGAAATCGATAAAGTTTTTCCAAGCACGTTACAACAACACCAAAATTGATCGGATAATCGTAACCGGCGGCGCATCAACACTACCTGAGCTACCGCTTTATATTGCTAATAAATTCGCCGTAACAGTCGAAATTGGTAATGCTTGGCGTAATGTCTTGTTTGGCCAGGAGCGACAAAACGAGCTTATGACGATGTCGCACCAGTTCAGTGTTGCAGCAGGTTTAGCCGAGAGGAACGAATAGCATGATTCAATTTAACCTTCTGCCTGACGTCAAAATCAATTATCTTAAAGCGCGTAGCTTTAAGCGTCGTATCTTAAGTATCTCGTTGATGGTTATGGCAGCATCAGTCGGTTTGGTGATGTTCGTATTATTTGTTCAGCTCGGCCAAAAAAGGCACATAACCAACCTTACAAAAGATATCGAGCGAGAAAAGCAGGCAATCGAGTCAAACGAAAATGTTAATAAGATTCTAACTATCCAAAATCAGCTCAATACTTTACCTGGGCTCCATGAGGAAAAACCAATTACTTCGAGAATGTTCGACTATTTGTTTAAGTTGACTCCTCTAGACGTTAATCTGCAGCAGGCCGTTGTTGATGTGCCGCAGATGAGCATGACACTTTCGGGCAGCACTGACACTAGCACTCTTGAAACGGTTAACAGATTCGTTGATACGCTCAAGTTCGCGACTTACACAACTGCAAATAGCCAGGAAAGTAAGAAAATTTTCTCTAGTGTGGCGACTACATTGAGTCGAACAAATGATAAATCATCATTCCAAATAGTCGCAATCTATGACCCCGCTATCTTGGATGCAAAAGAGACAGTTACGATTGCAATCCCGCAGATAATCTCAACACGCTCAGAAACCGAGAAGCCAACACAATTATTTCAGAGTGAATCAGAGGGAGGACAGCAATGAGCCAGACTAATCCATCTAGAACTTCGAGGAAGCATGTACTCATAGACAAGGCTAACCAGGTTGCGCTGATAGCTCTATCTGCGGCCGTCGCAATATTTATATTCTCTATTTTTGCCTCTTGGGCGTTGATAAAGCAGAACTCTTACAACCAAAGAGTTATCAGTCAGAAGAAAAAGGCTTTAAGCCAAATCAAGACTAACAAAGCCAACATCGATCAGCTTATTAAATCTTATGAGTCTTTTGCGACAGAGCCAGTTAACGTTATTGGAGGTAATCCAACTGGTTCAGGGCCTAAAGATGGCGATAACCCCAGAATAATACTTGATGCATTGCCTAGTCAGAACGATTTTCCGGGACTAGCATCTAGCTTAGAAAAGCTTATTCAAACCCAGGGCGGTTTAAGCATCAGCAATTTAGGTGGTAGCGATACAGGTACGGCCGTTACACCAGGTATAGATGCAGTCGCTTTAGCTCCAGCTTCGGGGCCACAGACGGTAATCATTCCATTAGGGATAAATTCCACTTACGCCCAGCTACAAACTTTTGTTCGCTCGCTTGAGGCATCTATCCGACCGATTTATGTCGATAGGCTGAGTATCGGCGGCAGTGATGCAAATATGTCGCTGAACTTGGATCTGACGACTTATTATCAACCTGAAAAAACATTCACGGTTAGAAGTGAGGTAGTAAAATGAAAAAAAAGGATAGAAATACTATTATAATCGTCGTGCTTGTAAGTGCGTTTGTAGCATTCTTTGCTGCCAAATTCCTCATCGGCTCTCCTGATAAAAAACAGCAGTCCGCTGAAATTGTTGAGCCTATCAGTGCAGAGTTCGTACGCCCGGACACTACGGTGTTCAACGAAAATGCAATTAATCCGACACAGTTAATCAAGATCGGTGAGAATGCGAACACTACTCCTTTTAGAAACGGCAACTGATAATAAAAAACGCTTGAGGTAGTTGGATGAGTCCCGTTAATACCCAAAATACTTATAGCCTCCATCGTACGATTGAAAAAACGTACGCCTCTAAACCATTAACCAGTAATCGAAAGGTAAGTGGTTTTTAACGGGATGAGTGTTTTATCCGCAGAAGTACAAAAAAAAGTTGAACAAAAGCTGATTGATGACGGTGTATTAAGTCCGGAGCGAATTAATGAACTCCACGATAGCGCCGATAAGACAAACACTCCGTTTTTTGCGATGCTACTCAATGACCATATAGTCACCAATGAACAGCTTACAAGGACAATCGCCAAAGCTACCAATACGCCATATGTCGATCTGAGTAATGCGCATGTTCTGCCAGAAATTCTAGAGCTTTTACCAAAAGAGTTAGCAGAGCGATATATGGCTGTGCCACTAGGTGAGGTGCAGCACAGAATTATCTTAGGCATGCTTGATCCTGACAATATTCAGGCGATAGACTTTTTGAGTAATAAAATTGGTCGTCCGCTTAAGGTTTATGCTGCGAGTGAAGAAGGTATTCGCCAAATTCTGCAGCAGTACGAATCAGATGTCCATGGAGATGTTACTGGTGCACTGACAGACGAATTGCAAGCAGAAGCCGATGAAGTCAAAGAAGCTCTTGATAAAAAGGACAGCAATGTCCAAACTTTAGTGCAAGATTCGCCGATTACTAAGGCTCTAAACGCCATTCTAGAATACGCAGTAAAGGCCAAGGCTAGTGATATACACATCGAACCGCTAGAGAAGCTGTTGAAAATCCGCTGCCGAGTCGACGGAGTCTTAAAAGAAATTATGCAGTTGCCTAAATCGATAGAAGCACCGCTGGTTTCGCGTATTAAAATTTCTTCGAATCTTAAAATTGATGAGCATCGTATCCCGCAAGACGGACAGTTTACTGTTCAAATTGGTGTTAAGGCTGTAGATTTGCGTATAGCAATCTCTCCAGTAGTTTGGGGCGAGCAAGTTGTCATACGTTTACTAGACAAATCTGGCACAACCCTCAAGCTTGAAGATATGGGTTATACGGGTAGAGCGCTGCGAGTTATTCGGGAGGGCTTGAAACGTCCTAACGGTATGATTCTTACCTCTGGACCTACTGGTTCTGGTAAGTCGACAAGTCTATACGCGCTGATTCAGGAAATTAAAAGCGAAGAGATAAATATAGTTACGCTCGAAGACCCGGTCGAGTATAAGATGAACGGCATTAACCAGATCCAAGTTAACGCTGAAGTCGGCTTAACATTTGCTAGCGGACTGCGTTCTATCCTGCGACAAGATCCGGATGTGGTAATGGTCGGAGAAATTCGCGATAAAGAAACGGCTACACTGGCGGTGCAGGCGGCTTTAACGGGTCACCTTGTGTTCAGTACGCTGCACACAAACTCTGCCGCCGGAATTTTGCCGCGTCTACTTGATATGGGCATCGAACCGTTTTTGATAGCAAGTACAGTACATACAGTTATTGGCCAGCGCTTGGTCAGGAAAATAATACCAGGTGGCGAACCTTATCAGACTGAGAAAGCTGAAACGACTGGCATCCAGAACACGATTGGGTACTTACTTCCAAAAACGAAAGAAGAAATTGAAGCTTTTGCGGAGGACTTAGGCTACAAAAGCTTGCCTCTGGCCAACCAAAACGCTTATACTTTGTTTAAGGGTAAGCCCGAGCCTAACAATCAGAATGGATTCAAGGGTCGGATGGGCCTATACGAGGTGTTCGATGTCAGCGAATCAATTCAGGATTTGATTCTAGCTCGGGCTACCAGCGGTGATATCCAGAAGCAGGCGCAAGCCGAAGGAATGGTGATTATGCGGGAAGACGGATACCTAAAAGCTTTGGATGGCCGTACGACACTGGCTGAAGTTAATCGAGTTGCAGCCTCGGACGCTGCTTAAAAGGGAGGAATTATGCAGGGACAACCAAGAATTGAGATCTTACTAGAAGAAGTAATTAAGAAAAAGGCTTCGGATCTTCACTTGCAAGTTGGTCTGCCTCCAATGCTTCGTGTAGACGGCTCCTTGCTGGCTGTTAGCGGCGCAGATGTTCTAACTGAAGAATCTGTTGAAACACTACTGTTTGCTATCCTAGATGATGACCAAAAACAATTATTATTAAAAGACAAAGAATTCGACTTCAGCTTTGCTTTCGGTGACTTAGGGCGGTTTCGTGTTAATGCCTTCCACGAACGTGGCAACTTAGCAGCAGCCCTCAGGCTTATTCCGAGCGAGCTTTTGACGCCTGAACAGCTCGGGCTTCCAGCTATAATGAGCAAATTTGCAGACTACCCAAGGGGTTTGGTGCTAGTTACCGGTCCGACAGGTTCAGGTAAATCAACCAGCTTGGCCGCAGTTATTGACAAAATCAACAGCGAAAAATCCACTCACATTATCACTATAGAAGACCCTATCGAATTTACTCACCGCTCTAAAAAGTCGGTAGTCGTACAGCGTGAAGTTCACTATGACACTTATAGTTTCTCGACTGCACTTAGAAGCGCGTTGCGTCAGGACCCAGATGTAGTACTGATCGGTGAGATGCGTGATCTTGAGACAATCGCCAGTGCGATTACTATTGCCGAAACTGGTCACTTGGTCTTTGCGACGCTTCACACTAACTCTGCCGCCCAAAGTATCGATCGTATGATCGACGTTTTCCCGCCACACCAGCAGCCTCAAATTCGGGCTCAACTGAGCAATATATTGATGGGCATCTGTTCTCAGCGTCTTATTCCATCAATTGGTGGTGGTCGCGTAGTCGCTGCTGAAATCTTGGTCGCAACTCCTGCAGTGCGCAACATTATCCGCGAAGGCAAAACTCACCAGCTCGATGCGGTTATTCAGACAGGTGCCGAATACGGTATGCAGAGTATGGATAAAACACTTGTTCAGCTTATCCACGAAGGAACTATCAGTTACGACGAGGCCAAAAACTTTGCCGTAGATGTTGAGGAGCTAGATAGGTTGATGAGAAGCTAAAATGTTGACCTATAAATACACCGCCAAAGACCCAGTTACGGGCAAGAAAATCAAAGGTGAGGTCGAAGCCGACAGTGAATCAGCAGCGGCGAGGGTTATCAAAGCCCAAGGTCACTCTCTTATGGAAATCCACGCCGCAGGCGGCAACGAAAACATACTTACCCGGTTAACTAATCGTATTACTACCAAAGACAAAGTTATTTTCTCTCGTCAGCTGTCTACTTTGATCAATGCCGGCTTGCCGTTGGTGCAAAGCCTTAGAACTGTAATGGGTCAGACCAAAAAGAAGAATTTTCAATTTGTCATAAGCCAGGTAATAACAGATGTTGAGGCTGGTAAAGCGTTGTCCGTATCGTTACAGAAGCATCCCAGAGTGTTCAATCAAGTCTATACCAGCCTTGTTGCTGCAGGTGAGACCTCAGGTACGCTAGACAATTCGCTAGAACGTTTGGCTAACCAGCAGGAAAAAGACGCTGAACTTACCAGCAAGGTACGCGGAGCATTAATCTATCCAGGTATCGTACTTTTAGTTATGGGCGGTGTTGTGACATTCATGATTGTGGCGGTATTGCCGCAAGTAAAAGAGCTTTATGCTGGCCTACCAGGCGCCAACTTGCCATTCATCACGGTTGCCTTGCTGGCTGTATCTGACTTAGTAATCAACTTCTGGTGGCTAGCGCTTATTTTAACCGCGATTGGCATATTTTTTGGAACGAGATGGGCAAGAACTTTAGGCGGAAAAAGATTTGTGGATTCCGTCAAAATGAAAGCTTGGCCGATCGGCAGACTATTTATGAAACTTTATATGGCCAGATTCGCACGAACCGGTACAACTCTGGTTGCTAGTGGCGTACCGTTACTACAGACTTTGCAGGTTACCGGGCGCGCTATAGACAACATACACCTCGAAGAATCAATTGCTAAAGCCTCAGAGAAGGTCAAAGGCGGCAAATCGCTGTCGGAAGCAATATCTGGCGACCAGAACTTTCTAGACTTAGTGCCACAGATGATAAAGATTGGTGAAGATTCGGGTTCATTAGAGCAGATGCTTGATAGGACTGCTACTTATTTCGAAAAAGAGGTCGACAATGAAGTTAAGGCGATCTCAACAATTATTGAGCCTGTTCTGATGATTGTGCTCGGAGTAGTTTCTCTTATTATAGTCGGAGCCATTCTACTGCCAATTTACGGCCTTGTTGGCAGTGGCGTTATAGGTTAGGAAGGGCGAGTTCCTCCTAAAAAGGCTATTGCATTGAAAGTTTATTAGTATTAACATAAGCATATTAAGGTAAGGGGAATTATAATCATGGGGCACTACACTACTAAGGTAAAAAAAGGATTCACAATCATCGAAGTGATGATCGTACTGGCAATTGCCGGTTTGATTATGCTTATCGTATTGATTGCTATTCCTCAGTTGCAACGTAACCAGCGAAACAGCGCACGTAGAGACATCGCAGGGCGCGTGAAAACTGAAATTGATAACTATGCAGCTAACAATAATGGTGCTGCTCCAGATGCAAGCACTCTAGCTGGCTTTAACACCAGATATCTGACGGGTGTTAACATTAACGACCCAAGAGAAAGTACGACATTCGCACCAGTAATTTCTGCTGCAACAACCACCGCAGGCGCAACAGTGGGTCGGCTAGACTATAGGCCCGGATATGTATGTAACGGTGAAGCAATACAAACAGGCGGTGGAAGGCAATATGCACTATTCACTCAGTTAGAAGGCGGAGCTATCTTCTGTCTAGACAACAGATAAAATAAACAAAAACTTTAAACAGCACCTCGTTAGGAGGTGCTGTTTTTTATTGATACAATCTTCACATAATGTTTGCGTTATTTTTCTTTGTTATTGGGGCGGCTTTAGGCAGTTTCAGCCTTGTGCTGGCATGGCGTTATCATGATGGCAAAGACTGGGTAGGGGGCCGCTCTGAGTGCGATAAATGCCATAAGACGCTATCTAGTAACGACCTTATACCGGTAATCAGCTGGCTTTCACTGAAGGGCAAATGCCGCTACTGTAAAAAACCTATAAGTAGCCAGGTTTTTGTAGCCGAGTTAGGGCTTGGGGTTGTTGCCGGATTGTCGTACTATTTTTGGCCGCATGAGCTAATTTCGGCTTGGGCGTGGCTGCATTTTGGGGTATGGCTGATAATCTTGACAGTTATGTCGGCACTTTTTTGGCATGACTACCGTTGGCAGCAATTGCCGACACGCTTCATGGAAGTACTTATCGGTTTAGCGGCCGTAGAAGCTTTACTGGAACTGATAGTTAAAAATAACCTTAGTTTGATTGGCATTTTAGCTGCAGTTGGCGGAGCTCTCACTTGCGGCGGGTTCTTTTGGCTAATTTATAAAATAAGTAGAGGTAGGTGGATTGGTGACGGCGATGCAATGCTTGGCCTGGGTCTCGGGTTAATAGCCGGGTCGCCACTAGGTGCTTTTATACTTATATTTATGTCGAGTATAATTGGTACATTGGTTAGTTTTCCGTTACTTCTAAGCAGTAGATTAAAAATGAAAAGCAGGATAGCGTACGGCCCACTTTTAATAGTTTCAGTCATCATAGTGCAGCTGTTTTCTGAGCGTTTAATAAACTGGTACCTGAGCCTCATCGGTCTCTGATGCACTAGAGTAATGCTTATGGTATACTGGCCTTAATATGACTCATATTAGGGGTGGCTATACTATTCTTGAAGTAATGATTTTCCTTGCCATTTCTGGCCTTATATTTGTAAGTGCAGCCGTAGGGGTCAACGGCCGTCAACAAAGAGTCCAATATACTCAGTCAATAAAGGATTTTGAAGGCCAAATGGTAGATGTACTTAATGACGTAGCGGCCGGCTATTATCCAGCGCCTGTCGGATATGAATGCCGAGCTCTCGGCGGTGGCACCCCAAGGCCAGACTTTACTACTGCTGGCGGCACGCCTGTTGAACATGGTGCTAGCGACGAATGTATTTCAGTCGGCAAAGCAGTGCTCTTTAACTTGAATGGTAATGCTGACGCTGACAACTTTGGCCTGGCTTCCTTAGTCGGTGTTAGGCCTTCAATTGTCTCAAATAGTAAAGTTAGCGTCGAATCAACCAACCCAATCTTAGCTTATGAAGCTAATCCTGGAAACACATTCGATTTGACGGAATTAAAACCCTTGAGGTTTGGCCTTAAAGTAACAGGTATATACGATTTAGCGGCGCCTTTTACTTCTTATGCGGCAATCGTTATTGCAAGCGGCTTTGATGGTTCTAACCCGGCTTCGATAAAAAACGGCCTTACTGAAACAAGACTATACGCTCTCCGCGGCAACTTAGGCCAAACTATGGATGAGTATGCTAACGATTTAAGTGGTTTAAACTCTACAGACATAGTCAAGCCTGTTAACGGTGTCGAAATATGTGTTGAGTATCCGGGAGACGCTAAGAAAGCTCGCATTTTAGTAGGCGAAGGCGGTGTTGCCAGTACTGTACGCAGCGAGTTAGATATATTAAGCGGGTTATGCTCATGAGCAAGTTTAAACGCGGAGACACAATCATCGAAGTTATGTTGTCGATGGCAATTATTGGGCTAGTGCTTGCAGCAGCTTATAGAACGGCTTCTACTAATCTAAAAACTAGTAGGTTTACTCAGGAACGTACCGAAGCTCAAAAGCATGCTGAATCACAAATAGAGTTTATGAAATCTCTTGAAGGCACAAATAGGACGGACTTGTTCAATCAAGGTTCAGACTTTTGCTTAAGTTCTTCATCCCTACCAGTTTTTCAACCAGCCGGCGCACCTGCTTGTACCCAAGGGTTTTATGCCTATTTCATACAACGGACAGGAGACGTTTTTGTAACAATAGTTCGCTGGACACCGCCTGGTGGAATTGATACTAACAAAGCCGAAGTAAAGCTGACGTATAGGTACCCACAGTGATGATTAAAACTAGACAGACCAAAAGATTTAGCAAGGGATTTACCATTATAGAGTTAATGATCGCTACGGTAATATTCTCTCTACTACTACTAATTTGTCTGAATGCACTAGTTCAGATAAGCCGAGCTTATTACAAAGGTATTTCGGCGTCGAAAGCCCAAGAAGCAGCCCGCTCAATTGCCGACGAACTAACTCAGAGCATACAATTGTCGGCCGATAGGTTAATGGCCTCAATCGGTCCGTCTGGGCCATTAGTCACTGCCGGAGATGACGCAACAGGCATTCTTTGCATCGGATATAGGAGCTACACCTATGCAATTGATCGTCAAGCAGTTACCAATACCAGCCCGGTTCCTGCCGATAAAGAAATAAGAAACGTAATGGTAAGGCGGGATCTTAATACTAGCTGTGATCAATCCAGTGCAAATGCATATAAGTTCAATCTAGATAATGCTATCTCCGGCAGTGACAGGTCAATGGTGGGTGAAAACATGCGTCTTAGTCGACTAAGGGTGTCGCCTGTTGCAGGTACCGATGACAGGCTTTGGGAAGTTCAAGTAGCGGTAGTTTACGGTGATACGGATTTGATAGAGGCAGACCCGTCTAACAGCGGTAGGGTTATTTGTAAAAGCGGTACGGGTACAGAATTTTGTGCACTGGCCGAGGTCAATACAGTCGTTAAACGAAGGTTCGGGAGTAGGTAGTAATGTATAAGCAAACACGCTACAAAGACGGCATGGTCGCCATTATGGTGACTGCTGTGATAATGGTCATCATGTCGCTGATTACACTCGGATTTGCACGCATGGTTCAACGTGAGCAAAGGCAGGGGCTCGATAATCAGCTTTCAGCGCAAGCGTTTTATGCTGCTGAATCAGGTATAAATGCGGTATCGGCTTTTATTAATGCCTCGGGTACGCCTGCAACACCTAAGTCAAACTGCGATGTTGCTTCATTTGGAAATGGAGTGATAGATCCAGCAACTCCTGAGGTAAGATTCACTTGTTTAATGTATGACCCAGAACCAGAGGAGCTAGAAGCTAATAACGGAGCCATAAAGCCCGAACGCTCTAAAGTAATACCTATTAATGCCCGGCCTAATGCACAGAGTCTGACTTTCTCATGGGGAGATAATAACCCTAGCAGAACCAACTTCGATAATACTTGTACAGGCGTAAACAGAAATATACCAGCCGATGATTGGGGTGCAGCTAATCGTATCGGTATGCTTCAAATAGATCTAATTCCAGTTCATAATGGCGCGTCCGCACCACAGATAGAGAGAAACATTCTTGACCAAGAAACCGCTACAGTTTTGATGTACCCATGCGGGGCATCGGGGGCAAATAGTGTAGACATTGAGAACTATAGGGCAGGAGTAGCTAACGATACAGGTGCAGACAGGGGCAAAGCGGTAGGCGCTAACTGCACCGGCGCTGCTCCTTACCCATGCTCACTGTCTATTACGAACTTACCTACAAACGTCGATTTTTACGCTCGAATAAAGTCGATTTACGGTGATTTAAATCTTCAGATTGAAGGCGAGACTTCCAGCGGTAACAGAACTTCATTCGCCAATGCCCAAGTAGTAGTTGATTCAACAGGCAGGGCAAACGATGTGCTTCGCCGCCTGCAAGTAAGGCTGCCAATTTATGAGGAATACAGGATACCGGAAGCTACAGTTCAGTCACAAGACGGGGTGTGCAAGTTATATAGTATTACAGGCACAGCTGTTAGTAGCGACATACTTTGCAATTAGCTTAATGATTAAACTTTAGATTCATTTTTACTTGGTCCGTGGAATTTTTCATGAATAGCCTTGAGATGAGGGTCTGTTACGTGAGTGTAGATCTGAGTTGTAGAGATATTACTGTGGCCAAGCATAGCTTGCACGCTTCGTAAGTCGCCGCCATTCATAATAATATTAGTTGCAAAGCTATGACGCATCGTATGCGGGCTAACATGTTTGGTTATCCCGGCGAGCAACGCATTTTTGGCAATCATTCTTTGTACACTTCGGGGCGTTAATCTACGATGATTGCCGCTATTATCGACCTTGGACCGACCACTATACTGGATAAATAATGCTTTGATATTGTCATCTCGGCCTTCCAGGTATTTTTGCAGCCACCAAGCAGCAGATTCGCTCACAAATATTGGGCGATCTTTTTGACCTTTACCTCTCACCATGAACTCTCGACGTTTTAGATTAATATCACCTTGGTTTAGTGAAACTAGTTCCGAAACACGCAGTCCGCCCGAGTACAAAAGCTCCAAGATAGCGCGGTCACGTAAACCGCTTTTTGTGTCGAGTTTGGGCACGGTCATTAATCTTTCAAGTTCGTCTTCGTTAAGGAAAGTTACTTGTTTTCGCTTAGCTGAGGCTAATTCAATCTGATCAGCAGGCATTGCCTCGATGCCTCTTTTAGCACAGAATTTTAGAAAGCCTCTTAGTGCAATAAGGTGATAATTCTGCGTGTTTTTTTGGAGTTCATCACTGCTGCTGGTGCCGAGCCGGTTGAGCCAGAGCCTCCATTTGCGAATAAGTTCGGGATTGAGTTCTTTGATTGTAATATCGCCAGCGAAGTCTATCAGTCGTGTCAGGTAGTGGTCGTAGTTCTCGATAGTTTTCTGCGAACGGCCTCTTTCGATTTCTAAATATTCCAGAAAATCAGTTTTTAGCAGGGCAAAGTTCTTAGACATAAGCATATTGTACGACATATTATCGGTAAACGAATCCATTAGCTATTTTTGCCTAGCGATATTTTACTGACGAATAAGAGTTTAATAGGTAAGATTTGTTGGCCCGTATCTGTTATAATTTGAGTAAGTAATTTATACGAGAGGTAGTAAACGTTGGAAAAAACATTAGTTATTCTTAAGCCGGACGCAGTGCAAAGAGCGCTTTGCGGCGAGATTGTTACCAGATTTGAAAGGGCAGGACTCAAAATTGTAGCCATGAAGATGATGGTTCCGGAAATGGAGCTTTTAAAGAAGCACTACCCAGATGCACTAATACCGATTGTCGGCAACAAAACTAAAGAAGATTGGGATAATTACGGAGTTGAGTATAGCGAAACTGTCGAAGAAATCGGCGAAATGATAGTCGATGCGACTAGAAAGTTCATGCGTGAAGCGCCGGTTGTGGCAATGATTTTAGAAGGCGGACATGCCGTCGAGATTGTACGGAAAATGGTTGGCAAAACAGGTCCCAAAGACTCGCCTCCTGGCACCATCCGCGGTGATTATGCTCACTTGAGCTTGGGCCGAGCTTCGGCTGCTGGAAAGGGTGCAGCAAATTTGATTCATGCCTCAGGCACAGTCGAAGAAGCAAAGCAGGAAATAAGTATGTGGTTTTCTGAAACTGAAATCTTCGATGATTACAAAACCGTGCACGAAGCCTTTACCAGCGCGTAAGCACCCCTAACAGCTAAGAGGTTATTCCAGTATGAGACGCAAAGCGGTTGGAGTGTATGTCGTGAACGATGAGGGTCGTTTATTGCTTTCTCAACGAGGACCGAGTGCCCGGCATGAACCATTTAAGTGGGAAAGCGTTGGTGGCGAAGTTGAAAAGGGCGAAAATTTTGAGCAAGCAGCACAGCGCGAAGCTCGCGAAGAGCTAGGTATTCACATTGAACAAATAAATATCCTGTCTGTACATCAAAAACTTTTTGATAGTACGGTAGAGGAGTGGGAAGTTAAAAAGTTTTTGGCGCGGACGAATGACAAACCTTTTCTTAACGAGCCGGATGTTAGTATTGGATTTGGCTGGTTCACGATAGACGAGACGGCTAAGCTAGAACTGGCTAGTTACGCTGTAGGAGATTTAGAAATTCTTAGAATAAGTCTATCCATGAGTAAATAACTTCGTCACATTAAAAGAGCTGAGCTAATATGCTTTTCCTAGCCGTTTTTAGGTTGGGAACGTTGTTAATGAATTTAGTTCAAAATAAAAACAGGAGAAAGTTACTTTCCTTTTATTATGGTAACCCCACCGCGACTCGAACGCAGATCTATTCCTTAGGACGGAAGTATTCTATCCATTGAACTATGGGGTCGTCAGATGTATTTTACTGGGGAACTACCAAATCTACCAGGTCTTTAGCTATTTTATCGGTAGCGGTAATTAATAGACAAGTTAATCGAGGGTGCTTTCATGTCTGAACCGCTAGTATAGCCAGTACCGTTATACAAAATGGCTGCCGATCGGTTGTAGTTTAAATTAAGTGCGACCGATGAACGGACGCCGGCGATAGTACCGGTGTGGCCACGTATACCGGAACCATAATACATATTACCTAAGCCATAATTTCCATTTCCGGTGCTTCCTTTTTGCCAATAATTAATTGTAGCCGGTGTGGTTAGAATTCGCCGCTGAAAGCCACTCATAATCAGAGCTGCTGCACGAGGGCTTAGATACCAACCGCCAGCTGGGCCGAGTATACTGTATTTCCATTGAACCCAATAAGGATGAATAATATCTGCGCCACTTACAGGTCCGTAATCAGAAACGAATCGATAATGATTAGAAGGGATACCTAAGTTTCTAAAAATATAGTTTTCGGCCGCTACCGGGTAACTGGTTGCAGTTTTTTGCTCTATAAGTAGGCCAAGTAAGGCGTAGTTCATATTGGAGTACTTATATCCGTAACCGGGGCTGTAAATGAGGCTAGTCGAAGTAGAGCGAGCGGCTGCAGTACGCCAACTGTTATTAAAGGTTGCAGCGGTACCCTGATTAAAAAACCAGCTGTAGTAATTGCTTAATCCACCGCTATGATTAAGTAGTTGGCGTACAGTTACGCTGTTCCAACGCTGATCGCGAGGTGCAGTTAATGTGCCTGGTTTGAGCTGGGCAATGAAAGATTGGTCGAGCTTTAATCCACCTACGTCAACTAACTTAAGTGTAATTAGCGCAGTAATAGTCTTAGAAACACTGGCAACACCATATCGGAGATAGGGATTTATAGGCTCACAGATTACTCTTGAAGTGGTTGTATCAATAACAGCTGAAAACTGCCGTAAGTTAGTTTCGCAAAGTGGAGCGGCAGCGAATGCTGGAGTGACACTCAACATTGGAAGCATAAAAGCAATAGATGCTAAAAGAAGTTTTTTGATCATACCGCAAGTATATATTATATGTGTATTTTTATCAATAGTTTTTTAGATAAGCTGTCAGACGGATTCAACTAAATAAAGAAGTATCAATCCTAGAAGCGAAGGGGTTATAATATGCTCATGGCAAAAGACAAAAACGAAATGAGCTTTCGAGGACAACATGAGAACGAAGAAGTTCTGTTGATGTTCCGTAAGCACCCTGTTGTGATGCGTAAAGGTCTTATTTATGGATCATTAGGTTTGTTACTGGGTACGGTTCCCTCGCTTATAAATCCAACAATGACACTCCTATGGTTAGGGCTGCTCGGCGGATTCTTCCTTGCTTGTTTAATCATGTTTCCGTATTGGATCGCGTGGTACTACAGCATGTTCATAATTACGAATGAACGGTATATACAACTGACCCAAAAAGGGCTCTTCAACCGCAGTGTGTCTGATTTGAGCCTAAAGCAAATACAGTCACTAAACTATCAAGTTGCAGGCATAGAACAGACTCTTTTAGGATTTGGTACAATAGTCATGCAGACGTACTTAGGCGACATTGTGATCCATGATGTCCATCACCCAGAAAAAACCATTAACGAACTGTCTGATTTACTAAATGAGTACGGCAACTTACAGGATACAAGCGAACTAAACCAGGTACTAGAATAAGATGAAAAAAAGATTACAAAGCGCATTAGCTCGTACCAAAAAGCAAGCAAACTCTTTGGCGCGCCGCGACAATGAAACTGACGTAGTTCCTAGAATTACCACTGAAACTATTGCTAGCCAGCGCGAAGAAGTTCTGAAAGGCGCTCGCAAATATATATATCCTTTGCAGCACAGCAAACATCGTATAGTGTTGGTTTCATCAGGGATTCTACTGTTTCTAGTTTTAGCATTTATTGTTTTTACGACAGTTTCGCTTTATAGACTGCAGACTACCAATACTTTTATATATCGGGTTACCCAAGTGTTGCCATTACCGATTGCCAGACAGGGGAGCAATTTTATTCCTTACGAATCTTATTTGTTCGAGCTAAGGCACTACATGCATTACTACGAGCGTCAGCAAAAACTGAGCTTTGCCAGCGAATCGGGAGCTCAACAGCTAGCCAGCTACAAACAGCGGGCTATAGATAAAGTTGTCAATGACTCCATTATCGAAGTTGAGGCCAAAAAGCGGGGAATTGTAGTCACAGACCAAGAACTTGACCTGCAGATTGAGTTGGCCCGTAAACAAAACAGGCTAGGCAGCAGTAATCAGGTTTTCGAGGATGTTTTGAAGGAGTATTGGGGTTGGACTGTAAATGATTATCGTAGAAGTCTAAGGTCCGAATTGCTCGCTCAAGAAGTTGGGGCGGCAGTTGATGAAGAATCTGCCGTAAAGGCCCGCGATGCTAAGGCTAAAATCGATACAGGTACAGATTTCGCCGCCGTTGTTACAGAGTATTCAGCAGATGATGCCAGTAAAGCGACTGGCGGCGAAATTGGCGTGATAAGCATTTCCGACAGAACGATGTCACCTCAATCAATTGATGCATTATTCTCGCTGCAGCCCGGCCAGGTTTCGGCGCCCCTCGTGGTACCTTATGGCACAGGCTTAGCTTACGAGATTGTCAAAAATCTGGAAACGCAGGGCGATAAGGTTAGGGCAGCGCACGTCGTTTTGCCTATAAAAGATATCAATGAGTTTCTCAATAACACCAAAGAGAAAAATCCCGTCAGGCAATACGTCAGACTTGTTGGCCCCGAGACTACAGAAACTGATCAGTAGTAAGCCAATCGTAGTTGCTTTTTTACCCCTGTTTTGATAAGATATCGAAGTTATTTCCTATGCAACTCCCAAAAGCAAATTCATATTTGGTCTTGAAAGGAGGCGGCTTGGTAAGGCATCTAGGGTCGACGAGCAAATTTATTTTGTCGTCGGCGCGGATGGATTACCGTCACACGCCGACGCGGGCTCGTGGTGTAGAGGCCTAACATGCCTCCCTGTCACGGAGGAGATCGCCGGTTCGAATCCGGTCGAGCCCGCCAATGTGCAAACTAAAGCACCCCATGAAGGGGTGTTTTTAATTTGCACGCCAAGCAGAGCTTGGCAGGGATCCGAACCTTAGCGTCATACAATATGTGTAAATATGCACAGCCTTAAAAGGTTTACAATCAGAAAAGCTTATCTAGCGTGAACTCATAAGCCCACAGGGCTTCTTCGGGTTCGAATCCGGTCGAACTTCTGGTTTGTACAAATTTAGTAGACGATGGAATTACACAAGCGAGTCTGTCGTCGTGTGTTCATCCGATTGACTAGACAAATCATACTACTTGTGCTATAATAGAATTAATGACAAACCCAAATCAACTTCCTAGTTCAGAAGCACCCACTTTAGGTGACATCCTCCAATTACAAGCTACTATCGAAGCACTACCAGAAGGCGGGTTAATAAGAGATATCAATGATTCAGAACGTATAGCCGTAAACAGATACCCAGATGGCTATGTCCATTCATTAGTAACTCAAATTAGCCACATTTCCTTAAGCCAGCGAGTCGGCGATACTGATCGCTATGCAACAGCTATGAATTACATGGTTCTTCGTGATGGCGACGAGACTACCACTAGACTCATAAAACGTCCTCCTTTTAATGTTCCGTCTTTTGAAGAAACTTTCCAGGGTCGCGATCCACGTAGTGCTGAAGGAGTAGCTGCTCTCATGGTTGCCGTTACACGATTAAAAGGCGACTCCGCACTGTATGAGACTGCTGAACAAATGGGCATGTATGACTTAACTGCCGAAGAGGTCCGCAACCTAAGTCAGACTATAGTTCAAGCATATTCACCAAAGAACTGAGTAGATCATTGGATTATTGCAAAATGGCCTAGCCATTATCAATGTTGTTCATCATAATTAAGCTATGATCGATTTTCTACTTAATATGCTGCGCGATTGGGCTGCGGCTATGCCTCTGCCGCTTTTTTCGTTTCTGGGCAGCTTTATAGAAGAAATTATCGCTCCGATACCTTCACCTTTTGTAATGACACTGGCCGGTTCTTTTGCCGAGGCTAAAGGGCAGCCTGTGATTTACTTGGCTTTACTGGCAGCCATAGGCGCGATCGGCAAGACGATCGGAGCCCTCATTATTTATTGGATTGCCGACAAGTTCGAGAATCTGATAACAGGTCGTTTTGGTAAGTTTCTGGGTGTTTCTCACAGCCAAATTACCAACCTCGGTAGCAGATTAGAGAAAGGCCCAGGTGAGTGGTGGGTTTTATTTTCACTGCGGGCCATACCCATTATGCCGACTGCGCCAGTGTCTTTTGCTGCAGGAATACTGCAATTAAAACTTAAAAGTTATTTAACCAGTACATTGGCGGGGCTGTTTGTGCGTAATTTATTTTACCTATATTTAGGGTATTCAAGCACGGGAGCAATCGAAAATCTCAACAATAATTTAGGCTCGGCAGAGTCATTTGGCTACGCGTTAATACTTATATTTGCTGTAGCCTTGATCGTATACATTTATCGCAACCGCCGCCATAATTTATAATTCTAAAACTAGTTCAAGTTATATATGTAAGTAAGTATTTTGTAAATCTTGGTATAATTACCTCTGTATAAGCCACCTTAGCTCAGTTGGTAGAGCGACACATTCGTAACGTGTAGGTCAGCAGTTCGATCCTGCTAGGTGGCTCCATGGCAAAACTTTGTCAAAGCCCGGTTTTTGCCAAGAATTGGCAAAAACCTGGGCCTAAGACAAAGTTTTACCGTTATTTCGAAAACAATGGGAATTGTTTTCGAGCCCTGAAATTACAAAAACGAATTCCGATTCGTTTTTGAAGAGGAGCTAACTTGGCAAAGTTGACAGAAGTAGCGAGCGAACTTGTTTCGTCGCTTCTTATGGCAAGTTTGCCATTACGTAGCGACGAGCGAGATTAGTATAATGTTAGTACGCGTGCTTCCCAAGCATGTGGCGCGGGTTAGATTCCCGCATCTCGCACCAACTACTTAAAGTTTTATATTTCGAAGTATTTTATAAAGAGTTTCTGGTATAATTACCCTTGAACGTTGGGATGCGATCCTGTTATTTATCATCGTCTGACCGCCGATAACACATACCTAAAATGTATATACACAAGAACTACATCCATGATAAGACTGTGCTAAGTCTGCTCGTCGTAAACATCACTCTATTTATAGTGGTCTGTCTTTCTATACTTTTAAGGGTTAACTCGTCAGTGGGCGAAACTTTCATTGTCCAGTACCGTGCCAACCTAGGGGCTTTACAGTTAAAAAGCGGGCCAATGAGTGAAATAAGATTATTCATGCTATTTTCACTGATGATGCTCGTAGTGAGTACGGCGCTAAGCATTCGTATCTATAATCTCAGGCGTACAGCAGCCATTATGCTACTCGGGGCAACCCCATTTTTGCTACTGCTCGCACTAGCTATTAGTGACCGATTAATTGTGAGTTCTTGATATGGCCAAAGCTCGTAGTATTGAAATCCCATTGCCTGAAGATAGAGGTTTAAGATACCGTATGTTTGAAATACTGCCAGGTGCTTTGACTTGGATTATCATAACCAGCCCGGCTTGGCTCGGGTTTTTAAATGTTAGACTCGTAGCCGGCCTAATGCTGGCGTTTCTAATGCTTTGGTTCGTCAGGGCTATTGCCTTGAACGTCAGAGGAGTACAGAGTTGGCGGATGCTGGAACGCCATAAAAAAATTGATTGGCAAGAACTACTCCATGATGTCAGCTTGCAGCAAAAAGGCGAGCCCGTTACGCGGCAAAAACCAGATTGGCATCCGCGTAATCTGCGGCGTATTGCTGACACGCCGAACGGTATTAACCCCGATAATATTATTCATGCAGTTATTATTGCTACGTATAACGAAACCCGTGAAGTTATCGAACCGACAATTCAGGCGGTATTAGACAGCCGCTACGATATGAAAAAAGTAGTTTTGCTTCTTGCTTACGAAGAACGCGGCGGCCCAGAGGTAGAAGCTCAGGCTAAGAAAATAATGGCAGACTATGAAAATAAGTTCATGTACGCCGCCGCTATCAAGCACCCAGATAAAATGCCGAACGAAGTCCGTGGCAAGGGTGGCAACATAACTTATGCCGGCCGTGAATTAGCTGAGTGGGTGAGAAAGAAAAAGATTGATCCGGCTCACGTGATGGTAACTACTCTCGATTCGGACAACCGGCCAGACAGGGGCTTTTTAGCCTGTGTATCCTACGTTTACAGTGTCTGTCACGACCCTAAATACCTGTCATTTCAGCCCATACCTATGTTTACCAACAACATCTGGGATGCGCCAGCACCGATGCGCGTTATCGCAACAGGTAACTCTTACTGGATGATGGTGCAGGCACTCAGGCCGCATATGCTGCGTAATTTCTCAGCTCATGCTCAGCCGCTGCACGCTTTAATCGAAACAGATTTTTGGAGTACAAGGACGATCGTGGAAGATGGTCATCAGTTCTGGCGGAGTTATTTTGCTTTTGGTGGTCGGCACGAGGTAGTGCCTATATTCTTGCCGATATACCAAGACGCGGTGTTGGCCAACGGCTATGTGAAAACACTTAAGGCTCAGTTTATACAGGTTCGACGGTGGGCGTGGGGCGCTAGTGACATTGCTTTTGTGGCCGAGAATGGCTTTTTTAGTCACGATAAGCGCCTGAACCGATTCGATGTATGGGCTAAGTTTTTACGCCTACTCGAGGGACATATTAGCTGGTCATCGTCTCCGTTGATTTTGGCTTTCGGTGCCAGCGTGCCGTTTCTTTTTCATAATACAGATTACCTTGCCAATCAACTTCCTCAGCTTGCCAGCCGCATCCAAACGATAGCGATGCTTGGTATTTTTGTGACGTTGTATATGAGTTTCAAAATATTGCCTCCCAAGCCGTTAAGGTATAAGCGCCATCGTTCGGTGTTTATGGTTCTGCAGTGGGTATTACTACCTGTTACAACTATTGTTTATAGCTCATGTGCCGCAATTTATTCGCAAACACGACTTATGTTCGGCAACTATATTGGTGGATTTGATGTAACCGAAAAAGCCGTCAAAACAGATACGGGCATGGCCACATCCTTAAAAGACGGAAAACAAAGCTAACTAAGTGCTCAGCTAAACTTCATTTAGCTTTATTTGTTCAAAGCTGAATAAACAGCCGCGGCAGTCTTATCGTAAAACATCAAAGTTTGCTCAGTAACAGCTTTTAACTTGCTAGTCGGCCAGACTGCTTGTTGCGAAAGCTGAAGTTTGTTCAGGATAGTTTGACTAAGCTCCATAGCGTCGATTGCAGCGCTTTTTCGGTGCTTACATGCTTCATATATGCTAGAGAAGAATATCGCCCAGCTAAAGGACTCTAATTGACCTGAAGTTTTTTTGACCCGGTATGCTGACTCAAAGTCGACCGCTTCAAGAGTAGTCCACTGCGCCTGGCAATCCTGGCAAACACGTCGGCGCCATGTCCTTAGACCCTTAGAGGTTTTCCGAGAATTACTAATTTTAGTCGGTCCATCACAATATATACAAACCATGACTACATATTGACATAACGCTAATGTTTTTACTAGTGGAAAAGCACAACAATATTGTGGAAAGTAGTCATATGAGTGTAGCGAACCAATACTTAAGCATTGGCTTAGGTGGAGAGTACTACTCTTGGATTTACTCCAAAAATAAAAGCAGGGGAGCGTAGCTCCCCTTTATACTTCATCCCACCTGCTAACGACCTCGACGAATACGCCTGGCCGGCCCGACTGATCCAAGTTCTTCGTAGAAAAGCTTGAACACGTCAAGCGAGCTTGCGTTACTGATACGCGTACCTCACTTTAACGTGCTTATGTTAACATACTAGGGTAAAAAAGTCAATACTTATGGTATTATGTACCTCTGATGAACAAAGCAAAATTTACAACTTTAAAGAAATTGGGCAAGTATGGCCGAGCAGGCTATTTTGATACTAGGCGCGGTCGTGTAACCACCCCAACTTTCATGCCGGACGGCACCAGGGGAGTCGTAAAAACTTTGACAGCTGAGCAGGTAAAGGCTACTGGCGTGAATGTAGTTCTAGCAAATACTTATCATCTGCACTTACAGCCTGGTGAAGAAACTGTTGCCATTTTAGGAGGGCTGCATGAATTTGGTAAATGGCAGGGGCCTATCCTTACCGACAGCGGTGGATTTCAGGTGTTTAGTTTGAGTAAGCACACTAAAGTAACCGAGGAGGGTGTTACTTTCAAAGATCCCGTAACAGGAGATAAACACACCATTACTCCTGAGAGTTCTATGCAGATTCAGCTAAAACTTGGTAGTGATATGTTTGTTGCTTTCGATCACCTTATTGGTTTAGATGGAACTACAGATTCAGAGGTTAAAGAAGCTTTTGACCGCACGCATCGTTGGCTAGATCGCTGCGTAGTAGAGTTCAAGAAACTTACTAAAGGCATGCCACCATCAGAGCGACCACTTTTGTTTGGTGTTGTGCAAGGAGGATTAGACCTAAGTTTAAGAGCTAAAAGTCTCGAGATGGTGCAAACTTCAGATGTAGACGGAATCGCTATAGGGGGTTTAAGCGTTGGAGAGCCGCAAGCAAATATGTTCAAAGTATTAGAACATTTGGCGCCATTATACGATGAAGCCCGGCCAAGGTTTTTGCTAGGAGTTGGCGCCCCGGCAGATCTACGCTTTGCTTATGAACATGGAATTGATATGGCTGACTGCGTGCTACCGACTAGAAACGCCCGTCACGCTACTATCTGGATTAGCGGAGACCAAAAAATTCATCTGACCAATGAAAAATTCGCAAAAGACCCCGAGATTATAGATTCGGGCTGCGACTGTTATACTTGCGCTAATGGGTACAGCAAAGGATTTCTGCGTCATCAGTTCAAAGTAGGCGAACCACTGGCGGGCAGCTTAGCCAGTATCCACAATCTTCGCTACTTAACGCGTATTTGTGAAGGCTTAAGATAATTGCATTTAAGTCGTAACTGAGGTATATTCTAATCTGTTAGCTTGGGCGATTAGCTCATTTGGCTAGAGCGCCACATTGACGTTGTGGAGGTGAAAGGTTCGAATCCTTTATCGCCCACCAAAAGAAGATCCGACTTTAGAGTCGGTTTTTCTTTTGGTGGCTGGATTCGAACCGAAAGGCGAAAGATGCCAGTGGCATCTTGAGTTTTCTAAGCTTGGCCGCCTCGACCGTTGCTTGCAACTTGGTCAGGCGCAGGATAACTCGAATCCTTTATCGCCCACCAAGCAATATTCTCACCCTAAAGGGTGATTTTTATTTATCTGTATATCGTGCATGATATAAAAGCATAAGCGTTAGCATTATACGGTACGTGGATAAAATGTGGGGTAAATCGGACTGTGGAAAAGTTTGTAAAAAAGTACTAGCACTATGCGGTTAGGCAGTGTATACTTTTTTGTAGGTTGTGTTTTGGGAGATAAGTAACTAAGACGTCGGGCTTCTTTGCGAGAGAGTCGGACGTCTTTTTATTTGATGAATTTCAAGGTTTGAGCTAATCTATAAATAAGCAAGGATACGGAATCACCAACCGTGGAGCTTAACGGGGCAGGCCAGAACACCGTAAATGTGCTGGCAGAAGAAAAAGATTTCGGTGGAACCGCCTGTAATGGGCCCGAAACACGCTTAATTTGCGTGTTTTTTAACTTTTAAGTCCAGGAAGGACATACTCATGGCTGACCAATTACAAGACAATCTATATGCGATTCGGCATTCACTGGCGCACATCATGGCTACTGCCGTT
The DNA here is from genome assembly GCA_030855355.1 of bacterium. Classification (GTDB taxonomy): domain Bacteria; phylum Patescibacteriota; class Saccharimonadia; order Saccharimonadales; family SZUA-47; genus JALYRK01. The sequence goes on along the minus strand of JALYRK010000001.1, from coordinate 26,700 downwards.
ACGAAGCTTTGGCCCGAAGTCCGCTTAGGCGTGGGCCCAGTTGTTGAAAACGGGTTTTACTATGATGTTGATATCCCTAATATCACTATTAGTGAGGACGATTTTGCACGTATAGAGGCTGAGATGAAAAACGTCATAGCTGCCAAGCAGCCTTTCGTGAAGCTGATGAAGCCTGTAGATGAGGCACTTGCGTGGGCTGAGGAGGCTAAGCAGCCGTATAAGGTCGAGTTACTTAATGACTTGAAACGAGAGGGAACTACCGTAGCCAAAGATTTGGATATGGCTTTAATGGGATTGCCAGCTGGAATTTCTGGTACTACATCTGCTCAGATTGTTACCGAAGTAAGTTTTTATCAGAACGGTGATTTTACAGACTTATGTCGAGGGCCGCACGTCGAGTCTACAGATAAGGTTGGGGCATTCAAGCTTATGCGGGTAGCTGGCGCCTATTGGCGCGGCAAAGGTACCAACCTGCAGATGCAGCGCTTGTACGGTGTGGCATTTGAGACAGAGAAGGAGCTGCGACAGTACTTGAACATGCTTGAAGAGGCAAAGAAACGCGATCACCGTAAACTGGGCCAGGATCTAGATCTATTTGTATTTTCAGACTTGGTTGGGCAAGGTCTTCCTCTATGGACTCCGAGAGGAACAATGCTAAAAAATGAGCTGGACAGGTTTGTTCAGGAGCTTCGTGAGGAAGCCGGTTTCCAGCAGGTCTCAATACCTCATATTACAAAGAAAGAATTATATGAGACGAGCGGCCACTGGGATAAGTTCAAAGACGAACTATTTCGTATTAACACCCGGGAGGAGCATGAATTTGCGATGAAACCAATGAATTGCCCCCACCACACGCAAATTTATGCATCGCGCCCAAGAAGTTATCGTGATTTGCCGATAAGATACCGTGACACTACCACGGTGTACCGCGATGAGCAGAGTGGCGAATTAGGTGGGCTTAGCCGTGTAAGGGCGATTACTCAGGACGACGCGCATATGTTTTGTCGGAAAACTCAAGTTGAAGCCGAAGCGCGTAATCTGTGGCATATCATCGAAACTTTTTATAGTGTTTGCGGATTTGAGCAATTCAGAACACGACTTTCGACACACGACCCAGATAACATGGGCGCATATCTTGGTCAGGAGAACGACTGGAACGAAACTGTTGGTCAGCTAAGGAGTATCATCGAGAGTAAAGTTGGTGACGACTACGCAGAGGGCGTTGGCGAAGCGGCTTTCTACGGTCCTAAGATTGATTTTATGGCAAAAGATGCGATAGGTCGCGAGCACCAGCTGGCTACTATCCAACTAGATTTTAATATGCCAGAGCGGTTTAATCTTACTTGTACTAACGAAGAGGGTGCCGAAGAGCGAGTTGTAATGCTGCACTGTGCAGTTATGGGGTCGCACGAGCGCTTCCTTAGCGTTTACCTAGAACATACCGGAGGCAAGTTCCCGTTGTGGTGCGCTCCAGAACAGCTGAGAGTAATAACCGTGAACCAGACAGAAGAAATAGCGGGCTTTGCTGCTAAGATAGTCACCGATGCACGTGAGCGGGGTGTAAGGGCTGTGCTTGATAATTCCAGCGAGTCCGTAGGAAAGAAAATCCGAGAGGCCGAAGTATGGAAGATCCCATATACTGTTGTGATTGGCGAAAAAGAGATGCAGAGCGGGGAAGTAACTCCGCGAGTACGAGCTGACCTGGCGTTGCCCGATCGCAAAGAAGTCTCATATCCGGTCGAAAACTTTATTAAAAGTGTTAAGAATGAGGCGAAGGCCCGCGTAGCCCACGCCTCACTATGAGAAAGTTTTGCCGCTATGAGCGACCCAATTGATACTGGATTTAGAGCAAGAGTAGAATCTGTAGTTACTGTAATACCAAAAGGACGATTAATGACATACGGGCAGATTGCAGCCTTATGCGGCAACGCGCGAGCTGCCAGGATAGTTGGGGGCATAGCACACTTTGGGAATCCAGGGTTGCCGTGGCAGCGGGTTGTAAATAAAAAGGGAGGCTTGGCTGCTGGTTACCCGGGTGGCCGTAGAGGCCATAAAGAGCATCTAGAAGCAGAAGGCATAGAAGTTTTCGGGGACGCAGATAATTATTTTGTTAAAGTAGAAGTGTTAATATGGTCACCAAACGATGAAGGTTAAAGGTAACAGTCTACTGGCAGTTGTAGGCCCAACCGGGGGCGGTAAATCGGCACTAGCACAGGCAATAGCCGAGCGCTTAGACGGTGAAATTATTTGTGCCGATAGTAGGACGGTTTATAGGGGATTAGATGTGGGCACAGCAAAGCCGACTAAAGATGAACAGAGTAAAATAGTTCATTATGGGCTAAATCTTATAAACGCCGATCAAAGGTTTTCGGCAGGTGACTTTCAGAATTTAGCAAAGGGCTGGATTGCCGATATCCAAAAACGCGGCAAGTTGCCGATCATAGTCGGGGGGACCGGTTTGTATATTGATGCGCTACTTTATAACTATAGCTTTACTCCAGATGGGGCATCGAGAGACAGTAAAAATCCGCGGCATTTAAGTAAGCTCATTAAAGTCAAAAAAGATAAGCTGCTACCAAGTTCTATAATTATTGGGCTGGATCCTGGTAGAGACAATTTAGAGAGTAGACTCCGCGAAAGATTAATAGTGATGAGAAAGAGCGGAGTTGTCGAAGAGGCTCGATGGCTGTTCGAATCATATGGGCGTGATTGCCCTGGAGCAAGCGGCAACATATACCAGGCACTGATCCCATACTTTGACGGGCTTGAAACGGTGGACGAGTGTTTTGATGAGTGCGTTCGGTTAGACTTGCAGCTAGCTAAACGCCAGCGCACTTGGTTTAAGCGCAATCAGGATATTCAATGGTTCGAAGATTCCGCATCAGCTTTGACTGCCTACTTCAGTAGCTGACTAACCTAGGACATGACTCTAAATCAGCAGTCCAAAAAATCTTGTTCAGTGTTGATTTTACATACGGTAGTTGAACCGTTTTTTGATACAATGAGTGTATTAAGAGGTGAGTAAAGTGATTGAGCAATTATTTGGGTCGAAGACGAGAGTTAAGCTACTGTATCTGTTTTATGGTAATCCGGATCGTTCGTTTTATGTCCGGGAGATAACCCGCAAAATCGACGAACAAATTAACTCAGTCCGCCGCGAGCTGTCTAATTTATTAAATGTCGGCCTTATAAGCTCAGACAATTCTAACAACCGCTTGTACTACCAAGTGAATAAGAACTACGAATTTTATAAGCCACTAAACCAGATTTTCGGCACTGCAGTGGCAGAACCATCTGCTGAGGACTCAGTACCAGTTACCGAGGAGCTTGTCGAAGAACTAGCAGCTGTAACTACAACTAGCAACGACGCTCGCAGGTGGAAGCAAATTGGCAACATCGATGCTGTAATTTACACTGGCAGACTGACAAGAGATGACATTGTAAATATTGATATTGTTGTAGTTGGCGATGCGAACCCAACTCAGCTTGATAACCTAGTGGCTGATATGGAAAAAACTGAAGGGACGGAACTTAGATACGCTGTATTCGATTCTGATGAGGCGAAGTATCGTGCTCAAGTACGTGACAGATTCTGGAGCCAACTACATACGGCTAAGAAACAAGTCATTTTTGATAAGCATAATCTGTTTGATAAATAGAAGGGAAAACAAATATGGAAATTGAATTTTTTGGTGCAAATGCGTTAAGGATGTTTACTAAAACGACGAGTTTTGTTGTTGATGACACGCTAAGTAATCAGGGGAATAAATCTGTAACCAAGAGTGATAGCGTAAGCTTACAAACAGACAAATCTATTCCTGTTGAGCCCGGCGCAAGGTTACTACTTAATGCCCCAGGTGAGTTTGAAGTTGGCGAGGTATCTGTAAAAGCTACTGCTGTACGAGGCCATCGTGACGAGGCAAATGAACTAACAGCCACTATCTTTCAATTGCAAACAGCAGATGGAACGGTCGTAATAATTGGACATGTCCATCCCGATGTAACTGATGCTCAAGTAGAGCAAATTGGCCATGCAGATGTGTTAGTTGTGCCAGTTGGCGGTCATGGATTTACTTTGGACCCTGAAGGCGCACTAAAAATAATCAAGAAACTGTCACCTAGTGTTGTGATTCCTACATACTATGAAGTATCTGGAATTAATACCGAAATGCCGCAACTAAATTTAGAAGATGCACTGACTCAGTTAGCATTGCCAGCAGATGAACCGGTATCTAGCCTAAAGCTAAAAGGTACCGACTTCACTAGTGATCAAACTAAAGTAGTAGTTTTAACTTCTAAGAGCTAATCTCTTTTTGCAAAGTGTCCCACGGGGCACTCAATTGCGGTTCAGAAGTAAAACACAATTAAAAAATCCCACTTTATGTGGGCTTTTAGGAAGTCATTGCGTTTACTTAGCAGTTTGTTGTGCGGGAGTTGTAAGTGAACCCTTTTTCTTAAGGGTGCGGATTGCTTGCGTGCTTAATTTGAGGCGCACCTTGCGGCCGTCAATAATTAGAGTCTTGGTCTGAAGATTAGGCTTCCAGACCTTTTTTGTGTGGCGCTGCGAAAAACTGACATTACTGCCATATTGCTTGCCTTTACCGGTTAAATCACATACTTGCATATCGAAGTTCGATTATACACACTATCTCTGTTAGAGTCAACGCTTTTAAGATATAATGGTAGTAATGGATAGACTACTCGACGTAAGCAACGCTGTACCAATATTGATAGCATTAATTTTATCAGCTGCACCCCACGAGATGATGCATGCGCTCGTCGCACATCGTCTAGGTGATGACTTGGCGCACTCTCAGGGCAGGATATCGCTTAACCCACTCAGGCACATCGACCCATTCTTAACTATTGGGCTGCCCATGATATCTCTGTTGCTTGGCGGAGGGATGATAATGGCCGCCAAACCAGTACCGGTAAATACTATGCGCTTGCGAGGTGGCGAGAACGGTATGGCGTTAGTTGGCCTGGCCGGGCCTTTAACCAATCTGGTGATTGCGGCTGCCTTGGCGATACCACTCAATATTATGAGCGGAGGAGGTGCGCTTTATCAGTTCATACAAATATTTTTCCTGATTAATGTCAGCTTGTGTGTATTTAATCTCCTGCCTATACCGCCACTAGATGGCTCGAGGGCACTTTATGCTATTGCTCCGCGCCCAGTACAAAGGCTTATGGAGGCAATTGAAGCTCAAGGATTGATATTCTTGTTTATTCTAATCTTTGTTTTTGGTTCGGCGATTTATCCGATAATTGATGCCGGAAGACAGTTCTTGATAAATATATTGATCAGATAATTTTTGGTCAGGGTGAGAAGACTTGAACTTCCGGTCTCGCGACCCCCAGCCGCGCGCTTTACCAACTAAGCTACACCCTGAATTTAAAAGCGAGTCCACCAAGCAGCCTAGGATTTACCTGCTAAAAAGCAAGTGGGATCTTCTTCACGTTTTGGCCACGGCCGAAACGCCTTCTGTTCCCTATGATTTGTTATTCAGAAAAATCATAAAGGCTACTTTTAATGGTGGACTTGCTTCTATATTTTAGTCCGCTTGCCCCAGAGTAGTCCAGTATCTTAATGTATTTTTGTCTATGCTAACTTAACATATGTGCCAAACCATTGATAAGAAGGTAGAATAGATACAATGAAGCAACTAAAGTTCGACCAGGCAACCGCCAGTAAAATATTAGGCGGCCAAATTACCGGCACTCTAAGAGTGGCCGATGATAAAGATATAAAAACAGGGGATAGGTTAAGAATAGTAGAGAAGATTGTTCATGATACGCCTTCAACCTGGCAAGTTATTGGTGAGGCAAGTGTCGTTGATGTTAAAACAAAACTTATCAAAGATTTAGATAAAAAGGATTACGAAGGCCGTGATGTCTATTCCAGCCCTAGCGATATGCTGGCGACACTTAGGCAATATTACGGCGCAGATTTGAGTGATCAATATCCAGTTAAGATAATAGATTTTGAATTTTCAGCATATGAGGAGCCCCATTCATATTTTGAGGCAATAGGGGTGAGCGTAGCCGAGCAGAATAAAAAGGAAGATGTCCCTAAAAAGGTTACACTTTACGGAGACGGCGGTTCAAGGGGCAACCCTGGCCCTTCGGCATACGGGTTCGTTGTATACGACGAGAATAAAAAAGTACTAACACGCGGGTCAAAGTACCTCGGCATAACTACTAATAACCAGGCCGAGTATCATTCATTACTGGCTGGCTTAGGCTGGTGCAAGGCGCATCATGTCCGCGAGGTACATGTATTTATGGACTCGCTACTGGTCGTCAACCAGATGAAAGGTATTTTCAAAGTCAGGAATCGCGATTTATGGCCTCTATTCGAATCTATAAAAAAGCTGACCAATGATTTTGACATCGTACACTTTACACATGTGCCAAGAGAACTAAACAAAGCAGCCGACGCCGAAGTGAATAAGGCTTTGGACGCTCTTAGCTCGTAGTATAATTTAAACCAATATTTTGATATAATACAGGGGTGAGCTATTCGACTGGCCGCCCTTCGGGGAGGAAAGTCCGGGCAGCGAAGAGAGCGACAGTTGCTAACGGCAACCGAGAGTAATCTTAGGGAAAGTGCCACAGAAACTAAACTACCCGGTAACGGGCAAAGATGAAACGAGTGGGGTAAGAGCCCACAGTCCTTCGTGGTGACACGCGGGAAAGGTAAACCCTGTCGGCTGCAAGGTAGTATCCGCCTAATGAGTTTCTCGCTACGGCGGTGCGTTAAATAATCCGCGTTGAGCCGTGTGGCGACATGCGGCCAAGATAGATGGTCAGTTATCCCCTAAAGGGAGAACAGAACCCGGCTTATAGGATAGCTTACAACTAAAAACCGCACTAGTTTGTGCGGTTTTTATATTCTACGATTCCTATTTGATTAACAGCGAACCAATGCGTGGCATTGGCTTTAGGGGGAGGAATGCAGATTTCGAATTTAGTTCGAAATCAAATGGAGGGGCGAGCCCCTCCTGTTACTTACTTAGTTGCTGACTTTACTACTTCAGCAAAAGCCTTCGGCTCGTTTACTGCAAGTTCAGCTAGTACTTTGCGGTTCAATCCTATCTGATGTATTTTCAGGCCATTAATAAGTTGGCTGTAGCTTACACCGTGCTCTCTCGCGCCTGCATTGATGCGAGCGTTCCATAACTGGCGAAAAGTACGTTTACGCTCACGACGGTCTCTGTGTGCGTTCTCAAGAGCCTTTACTAGCGCCTGCTTGCCGCGTCGGACGCTCGTGCGATTTGACTTAGTAAATCCCTTAGTAGCCTTTCGGATCTTATTGTGGCGGGCGTGGGAAGTTACGCCTCTTTTGACTCTCATCTGATTAAACTCCTAATTTTCTCTTCATGTTACGTGCGCTAGTACCGGTCAGCTCAACAACACCTGCAAATGTTCGTTTGCGACGAGCACTTTTCTTTTGCAGCAAGTGATTACCGCTAGCTTTGCGGCGAAGCACCTTACCATTCTTGGTAATGCGTACGCGGTCTTTGGTACCGCTATGGGTCTTTAATTTTGGCATCTTATCTCCTGACTAGATTTCTTGATTAATTTCTTTGGGTTCTTTTGCTGGTTTATAGTTTGGATTTGATCTTATTTGGAAGCTGAGCTGTTTGCCAGCGAATATTGGCTGTTGGTCTACGACTATCGCTTCGCCGAATCCGGCTATTAGTCTTTCAGCAAGCTTGAATCCTATATCTTTATGGGCAAGTTCGCGGCCTCGGTATACTACCAGTAGCTTTACCTTATGACCTTCATCCAGGAATTCTGAAATCTTGCGACATTTTACACCTAAGTCGTGATCGCTTATCTTAAGCCCGAAACGCATTTGCTTTACCTCTAGGGATTTGGCATTGCGTTTGCTTTTCTGCAGTTGCTTGGTTTGTTGGTAATTGTATTTACCCCAATCCACTATCTTGCAGACAGGCGGGTTAGCACTTGGTGATACTTCGACTAAATCGAGCTCGGCTGCTTTTGCAGCATCTATAGCTTCTCGCCTAGAAATAACACCTAACTGACTTCCGTCTTCACTTATGACACGCAAAAGTGGCGCGCGAATCGCCTCATTAATGCGGGTGTGTTTGTTAATTGCAGTTTCCTCGCGTCATATATCAGAGACGAATTATAACAGAGAGCGTAAGTTAAGGCAACAGGGAAGTAGCATCAGTTTAGAAGTGTGAAGCTACAGGCCTATACTGCAGTGCCTCACTAATATGCGCAGTAGTGACAACTGGCGAACCATCTAAATCTGCTACAGTCTGTGAAACTTTCAATGTACGCATATACACTCTGGCCGATAGCCCAAGCCGCTTTGTTGCAGTATCAAGTAATTCCTTTGCGTTGGGAGCTAAGTTTACAAGTTTTTTAACGTCTGCATTACTCATGTCACTGTTATGTTTCGAAGGCGTCCCGAAACGTTTATTCTGTGCTTCGATAGCAATATCTATCTGTCTTTTCAGCATGTTAGAATTGTCAGTCTGGCTGGCGGTGTCTAATAGTCGAGAATTATCAATCTCGTCTACCTGAACATGTAGGTCAATTCGATCGACAATCGGACCAGATAATTTCTTTTCATATTGAACGATCTGGTAGGGGGTGCAACGACAGGGTTTAGAACTGTTCAAATAGCCGCAAGGACAGGGGTTGCGAGTTGCAACCAGTACAAAATTAGCTGGGTACAACACACTGGATTTTGCTCGTGAAACTCTAATGATCTTATCTTCAAGTGGCTGTCGTAGTGACTCAATAATGTCGCGGTGGAATTCAGGCAGTTCGTCAAGGAACAACACCCCACCGTGAGCTAAGCTAATTTCTCCAGGACGAGGATTCTGCCCGCCACCAACTATGGAAGTAGCGCTGGCCGTGTGGTGGGGCGCCCTAACAGGCCTTTCTAATACAATGTTGTCGTATTCACGCTCTGCCAAACTGTGAAGATGAGTAATGATTAGGCTTTCTTCACTGGAAAGCGGTGGTAATAAATCAGCCATAGCCTTCGCGAGCATGCTCTTACCAACTCCTGGAGGACCATTTAGTAAGATGTTATGCCTACCAGCTGCTGCTATAACCATGGCCCTCTTAGCTCTTTCTTGGCCAACTATATCTTGGAAGAGGTTAGCATGGTTAGTTTTAGGTACATCAAGTTCGCCCCTAGTTATAATCGGTGATTCTGGCATGGCTGCAGAAAGTATGCTGTACATGTCTTTTAAGGAGTTAAGTGGGATAACTGACATATTACTCAGCAAATTCGCCTGGGCTAAATTTGCAGTTGGTATATATGCTTTATTAATGCCCTTAGACTGAGCCGCAAGCAGCTTCCCTATAATGCCTCGAACTGGCCTGATAGTACCATCTAAGCCTAATTCACCGATGAAAACAGACTTCTCAACAGGTTGATTTATGCGTTGGTCGGCGATAAATACTGCCGCCGCCAAAGCAACGTCAAATCCGCTACCTTCCTTAGGTAAGTCAGCCGGGGCTAAATTAAGGGTAATACGGCCCTTCGGCAGGGGTAAGCCGCTGCTTAGGCAGGCATTACGGAGTCTTTCTTTGGACTCATCCAAACTCTTTCCAGCAAGTCCGACAATTATTACGCTCGGTAACCCTTGTGTAAGTTGGCACTCCACATCAACTATAGTGCCGTGTAAACCGCTATCTTGAATTGACTGGACTTTGGCAGCGTTAGGCATATAACTCCTTGCCACCCCTTATTAGCATGAATATATCACAAGTTATCATTAGCCGCTAGATATTCTTATCTGGAATACTTCAGAAAGGCTGTTGGCGTACAGAGATAAAATATATCAATAAAGCTCCAAGTTCAAGGATTAGGGATAGATGCATCTAAAATAGAAGGCAGTACTTAACTAATTTTAGCCATGATGCGGGTCAAAATGCGGTTAAAATTAAAAAGATCCGGCTATTTCGTGTTAGCCGGATCTTTATTTTATTGTGAGTGTTTATGTGTGGTTTTCGATGGAAGAACGGCTTGCGAGAAACCGTTCTTTAGGGGTCGTTTTTGTTTTTGAGCACTTTTTTTGTTCAGTGCTACGCTTATATTATTAAGCTTAATCATTAAAGTCAACACTATTTTTTATTAAACCTGTGTAAAAAATACACCCTTTTGTGCCAAGTCTGATTATTAACTTCCTTGGGAAAAAATGCTTGAAGCTACTAGAGTATTTTTCTGTGTGACCTGGTTGGTGCCTAATGCACTTTCATATCGATGTAAGAATTAATGAAATAGTATCAATAGATAAAACATTAAATATTCGATAATCGCGACGAATAATATAATTTAAAGAACTCTTTGCTCAAATACCCACATTCTAAACAAAACAGGCAGTATACATTTATTATTTTAAGGTTTAGGTAACTTAATTCTAATATAAAAACAGTTAAAGAATGTTTTGTCGCTAATTTAGGGATAAATGCCTTAAATTATTACGTAGACTTAATTACCAAGTATTTTACTTAGCTGCTAGAGCGTCGAAAGCGTAATAAACATAAATTTTTACAGTATAGTCGTTACGCTTTAGTATTTTAGAGATATTATTGGCATAAAAGCCTCATCATTAAGCAGATCAGACCGCCGGTACGGAACTAAATGTAGTTGCGAGAATTTTAACAACTTTTAACGCCTAACTGTATGTTAGTTGGTAGGTAAGTCCGAAACTGCCCATTAAGCATTAAATCATTACTATGTTAAGTTTATTCAGTTAAAATTTTAAACAACTAAAATACCTAATTAGAAAATAATAAGATACTAAAAAATCTTAATATATCAATTTAAATTCTTTACGTTTTGCACACAGAATCTTACGCCAAATATACTTATATTTATTCATATATTTGCAAGGTAAATAATAATTTAAACTTTACTCATGTAGTTACTATATCTATCAGACCTACCGTTCATAAAGTGCATGTATACATAAAGATTAAGAATATATAGTAGTAATTAAAGCTACATAAAATTAAAAACAAATAATATTTATATATTGTATTTAAAGAAGTATTGTAATTAAAAATACAACAATAATTTACTATATTAACTATTGACTATTATTAATTCATACTGTAGGATAAGAACATTCAGCACTAAAATAAACATTAAAAAAGAGCGCTGAAAAGTCCTCGCTCAACACTGCCTAAAGCAGTACTGAGCGGTCAGTCAAAGCCGATGGCCGTAAGCGCCAAATAATCTATATTTACGGTGCATTTACAGCCTCGGCTCCTTGTATAAAATAATTTAAAATTTTAAAAGTTGTATCATGGTTGGTGTGATACAACTTTTAAATTTGCAGCCCAATAATGAATAAAAAAACTTTCTTTCTACTGTTTATATGCCTAATCGGATTATTAGGATTACTACTAAGTACATCCCCTAAAGACTCTCCTTTGTTAGTCCTAGTAATTCCTATCGTTCTTATTGGTATTATTACCGGATTGTCGAGTTCTTTGGTTATTGCGAAGCTTACTAAAAGTGATAACAGGGCTTGGGCTGTATATTTACCGCTTAGCCTTGGTATGTCAGCGAGTCTTTTTATCGTAATGACCTCGCTGCGGCAGCTTACCGTAGTCACGGCGGCCATGCTGGCGGGCTTCGTCATATTATTCATTTTTTACTTAAGTAAGACTAAAAAGTAATCTGTTATAATTTAGTTTGAAGTATGGAACCTAACGAAACATTACCGCCGCTACCAAATAACGAAACAACGCCACCGGTTAACGGGGGTGCTTATGAATATGGTCTCCCAAATCCGGAAACAGGTTCGTCAGGCGGCGTTCCTGTAGCAGCTCAGACTCCTACCGTTTCGCCCGCATATCAGGCATTTGATGACCCGCAGGTAACCCAGCCGGCTACACAGATATCAATGCCATCCGAAGATGACTTGGCTGCCGACGATATTGATCTGATTGAGAAACAGTGGGTGTTAAAAGCCAAAAATGTAGTAACTTCAACCATGGGCGATCCTTACAAGCAAAATAAAGAATTAAATAAAGTACGCGCTGACTACATAAAAAAGCGCTACAATAAAGATATTAAGTTAAGCGCCGATTAGCGGTGGGGAGCTTCTAGGGGATGTTCTGGTTTATAGCCATTTCGCTGATATTTGTTCTAGCAATTGTTATTGCTGGGTTAGTGATATTCCTGCACTCCCAAAAAATCCTTAGAGAACAGAAGAATTATGAACGCGGCCTAAAGATGGTAACTCTGTTCATTCACCTTCCTCCTTTAAGCGACGATACAGAAGTGGGCTCCCGAGATGTACGCGATGTAACAAACGAAACAATCTCTAAAGCTGAGATATTGTATGAGATTATCTCGACTACCCTTAAAAAAGGCTTCAAATCCAAGATTTATGGCCAAAGGCATTTCGGTTTCGAAATTGTTGGTACCAAAGGATTTGTTTATTTTTATGTCGCAGTTCCTGTAGTTTTATCAGAAGTTGTGCAGCAAGCAATCATTAGTGCTTATCCGATGGCAAGATTAGAAGAAGTAACAGAGCATAACATCTTCAGTCCGGTAGGCAAGATAACAGGGACGATGGGTGGAGAACTAAGCCTTAGCGAAAAATATCATTACCCAATTGCCACGTATAGCGAAATTAAGCGAGATGCTATGGGAGCTATATTAAACTCTCTGGCCAACCTCGACAAAGAAGATGGTGCGGGTATCCAGATATTAATACGGCCAGCGAACCCGGCATGGCGCAAAAATGCAAATGCCGAAGCAGGTAAGAAGCGGAAGGGTCACAAGAAAAAAAGCGGTGGCGAACTTGCCCTATGGTGGGTTAAACAGTTATTTTCCGCTGCCTGGAAACCGCCCGAAGATAAGGCCGGTGGTGGCGAAAAGAAAGAAGAGGGCAATACAGTAGATCAAGGGCTAGCTGAAGCAATTGAAGAAAAGGCTAAGCATGCTGGATTTGAAGTAATGATAAGGGTAGTTGCGTCTTCCAATATTTCTTCGCGCGCTCAATCAATCGTCAACTCTGTTGTTGCTTCTTTTGCGCTATTTAATGCTACCGGTAAGAACGGCTTTCGTTACACCCCGGCCAAAGATATAGATAGTTTTGTAACAGGGTACATAATGCGCTTTTTCCCGCCTGAAAATAATAAAAGCATTTTAAATACGGTTGAACTAGCGACAATATTTCACTTTCCTGATCAGAAAAATATGCCTACATCTCAGCTAGGAAGACAAGCAAGCAAGCAAGTGGATGGGCCCCGTAATATGAGCGATAACGGCTTGGCGCTTGGTTATAACGTATTCCGCGGAACAAAAAAGCGCGTCGTGCTTGACCCTGAGGACAGGCGCCGTCATATGTATGTTGTCGGTCAGACTGGTGTGGGTAAGTCCGTATTTCTAGAAAATATGGCTGTTCAAGACATGATGCGTGGTGATGGATTCGCTTTTATCGATCCGCACGGCGATACTGCCGAAAAGCTACTCAGTATGGTACCTAAGGAACGCACTGAAGACGTTATCTATTTCTGTCCGGCTGATATGGAATATCCACTTGGGCTTAACTTATTCGAATTCGATCATCCGGACCAGCAGGACTTTTTGATTCAAGAAGCTATAAACATGCTATATAAGCTGTACGACCCGCAGCACCAAGGTATTATCGGTCCACGATATGAGCACTGGTTTAGAATGGCAGCCAGGACAATCATGGCGGATCCAGCCGGCTCGACATTCATTGATATACCGAAAGTGTTTACTGACAACAAGTACGCCAAGCAGAAGTTGCTACACGTAACTGACAGGGTAGTACTAGATTTCTGGAATAAAGAAATGGCCTCTACATCCGATTATCACAAGAGCGAAGTCCTAGGTTGGTTCGTAAGTAAGTTCGGTGCTTTTATGGCCAATGAGATGATGCGTAATATCATCGGTCAGACCAAGAGCTCATTCAACCTGCGCGAGATTATGGACAATAAGAAGATTCTTCTGGTAAACCTCAGTAAGGGTCGTACTGGTGAGCTTAACAGTAAGCTTCTGGGTATGATTTTTGTTATGAAGTTTCAGGCGGCTGCCATGAGCCGTGCCAATATCGACGAAGATGATCGAAAAGATTTCTGTCTTTATGTTGATGAGTTCCAAAACTTCTCGACAGATTCATTCGCAACCATACTCTCAGAAGCCAGAAAGTATCGCCTTAACCTGATAGTCGCCAACCAGTTTACGACTCAGCTTAGTGAAGAAATCCGCGATGCAGTGTTTGGTAACATCGGAACTATAGCTTCGTTCCGCGTCGGAACTAATGACTCAGAGTTCCTGGCAAAGTACTTCTCCCCAGTTTTCGATTCTAACGATCTGCAGAGGACACCGAACTATAATTCGATAATGAAGATGCTTATTGGGGGCGTGCCAAGCCAGCCTTTCAGTATGACTGCGCTGCCGCCGATTGGTTCGCCTAACCGCAAGCTAGGCGAAGCGCTTAAGCAGCTTTCTGCGGCCAAACACGGCCGTCCTAGGCTCCAAGTAGAAGAAGAGATATTCGAACGCCTAAAAACAATTGACGACGAACCTGCGGCTTCTACGGGCCCTGGAGGTGGGTTTGGGCAGGGTGCTAGGCCGCCTCAGCGTCCGCAAGCTCCCAAAAGTGGTTCCTCGTTTCTTGATGATTGGCTGAACAAGAGACAAGCACCGTTCCAGCCTCCTGCAACAGGTTTTGGAAAACAGAATCCAGCATCGCCTGCGCCGCAACAGTCCGCACAGCCAATTCCTGCAGCCCCGACTGTTCCTCAACCCGTTCAGCCTGTAGGTACCGTATCTCAGAACCCAATAACTCCTCAAGCATTGCCTGTGGATCAGCCGCTAAGCCCAGCACAGCCTGCAGTAAATAATCCTAGTGTAGCGCCACTTCCTGCCGCTGTTCCTCTAGAGGGTCAAGTCCCAGTTCCAGTAGTAGATAAAGCTCAAGATAGCCCTCAAGAAGGCATCCTCCACATCCGCAGATGAATATTAAAGGGAGAGCTCTGCTCTCCCAATCTTGTCCAAAATAAATTTGAACTGCGATTTCCCTCACGCTAAAGGCTGTGCATGGCATAGCTTTCGCTTCGCTCAGTAATCAGCTTAAGGTATTAAATTGAGCAACGCGAACGAGGCGATAGCCGAGCTTTAGCGAGTGGGAAGATGAAGCTCGAACTTGTTTCGAACGAATCTGGGAGAGCAGAGCTCTTCCTAAAACTTTAATCGCTAGCTTTGCTACTTTTAACCGAAAAAAGTAGAAGTTCAAGTATTGCACCGATCATGAATCCGCCGACAAAAAGCATAAAGAATACTAAATAGTTAAACTCATAACCGTATTTACGTGTGACATATAGAAGAAGCAGTGTGCCGATGAACGCAAATAGTCCTCCGCCTAATACGCCGGAAGGGCGGGCAATAGTGCGCCCTGCGGCTTCACTGACGCGCTCGACTGCCGGTTGATGAACTACTGAACTTAAGACTTTATTAGGAGTAGATAAGCGCTTACGAACTCGCACCATACTTCTTTGGAAAGTAACTTTCTTAATGTCTTTTGTAATATGGTGAGAATGCGGCTGATCATGGCTTTTCTCAGCTGATTTTGCTTCAATTTCTGAATTAGAAAGAGCATGAGCCTCAACGTTCTTCTCAATTTCCTTGCGATGTTTTGCTAAAGTATGTTCTTTCTCATGACTCTCGACATGTTTCTCGGCACCCTTATGATGCTCTGCATTATTCGGCTCTATTTCGTGTCCTGGACGTAGATGTTCGCTCATTTTAGGCCCCCGCTATTACGTAATCATGTTTTACTAGATCAAGTTCTTTTGTCAGCAACCTGCTGCGGGCGAAAAAGTATCCAACCACTGAAGTTATTGCGAAACCTGCAACCAAACTTGCCCCTGGGCCGGTATTTGGCAGAGTTTCAATACCTTTAACGACTGGACAGGATACGCCCATAGTTATTTCGTTACCGAATTTATTGCTTATCTTACAGTCGTAGTTTGTGCTGACTGTCGAAGGAGCATTAGTTGACGGGATTGGGTCTTTGATTTTGACCCTGAAAATGTGTACGGTTTCGCCGCCAGCAACAATGTTCTCCTTAGGCCATTCAATTTTCTTAAAGTCTTTATTGAACACTGCTTTTTCGGCTGCTAAAGATTCCATATCCAGATCGGCATAGTCTAAAACGTCGCCTACATAATCAGTCGCTAGGTAATCTTTTTTATCGTAAGCCTGGGAGTTTGTCGTAGTCAGCTTATATTCGATTACGTCGCCTGGTTTGACAGTAGATTTGATAGCGGCGTCACCTTCTAGATTTTGCGTGACGTTCTTGACCGTTTTAGTTTCTCCGACAGGTTTTTCCTCTTCAAAACTTACCGGAGCAGAACATTCTATTTGTGCAGCTGTACTGCCGCTTGTTTTATTGACCGTGTACTGCACGGTTGTCTTAGCGGTAAAGTCACCAGTTGGGTAGGTGTGTACGACACTATTTTTGTATTCAGCAGAGTTTACTACCTGGACTTTACTCTTGTCGCCAAAATCATAGGTGTACGATTTTACCGTTGTGGCGGCTTTATTTGTTGATTCAACAGTAGTTGTTAAAGTAACTTCACGAGTGCCTTGTTTAAGTACCGAAGTAACTAACTTACAAATTAGCTTCGGTTCTACACATTCAGGGCTGTTGTTGGGTTGTGTTGCGTCATAAACACAAGGCGTGAGTACAGATACGCAGACAGGGTTAGTACTAACTGCTGGTGCGTTGGTAGCCGTAAGTCTAGAAACGTTACAAATATTCGTACCTGTAGCCAGCGGATTCTTTAGGCGAACAGTGATTTCAAGGACTTTGTAGGTGTCGCTATAAGGTAAATTGCCAACTGGGTATCGGAGCAGCCCGGCGTTTATAGGTAAGTTTGTAGGACTTACAACGTCAAAGTTTCGGATATCGAGAGCATCTTCTACAAAAACGTTTTCCGCTAATGAATCAAGCGCAGAATTACGCCATTCTAATCTGTATTTCATCGTGTCGCCCGGCTTTAATGAACTAGGGCTACCGACTATTGTTTTTCTTATTTCTAATTTTGGAGTCTTTGGCGGGAGTTTACCTACTTGAGTATAATTGCCGCAGTCTTTTAGCACCCAGAACTTCGTGCCATCAGCCTTAGTTCCAGTCCAAGCGCTGTATGTGTTGTAAGGATTACGAATATCCCATGCTCTTAGTTGTCGCATGAAGATTGTTGTCTGTTCAGAAACTTTAAGTGCGAGTTCGCTGTTCTTGTATACGTCTGACACGTTTGAGTAGGCAGTCAAAGAGTTTCTTCCCGTAGTCCACCAGTCATTTCCGTCATTACTTCGGATAGTCGTATTAGGGTATTGGGGTAGCTTAGCAATGTCTGCCCGTGTAACTCCAAAATGTCCATAGATTGCTGGAATATCGCTGCCCGGCGCATCCCACGCCTGTAAGATCCCGTCACGGCTCGTAAGGCCGTTGATAATGTGATTGTCAGATGCAGCCATAGATTTTTCGGGAGGAGAAATAACGGCTACCATCTGAATTATCATGGCGAGTGCCATAAATATAAAACCGATTCGCCGAACCGAGGTCTCTTTTCGCAGTCGACCTACATAAAACGTAACTTCGTGTATTAAGCTTGGGTTAAAGGGCAGATTCGTAACCAGTTGTTTGAACATATATGTTTCTTTTCGAGCTGTTTATGGCCGGGTGACCGTGCTCTTTTGTTAAGTTAATTGTTTATTATAAATAGCGCTAATGGTATTAAACCACTAAATTATGTGTTCAATCAAGGACTTTTTTCTTAAGATTGAATAGCTCAATCCAACTTTCCAGAACAAACTATGTATCATTAAGTTCGACATTAATTGTTAAACACCCCTAACTTGCACCATTGTCTCCCGTATCCTATACTAAATGTAACTAACGAGGGGAAAACGGAAGTCTTGGCGGTGGTTGCCAAAACGCCAAAATTAGCTATGACCAAAGACACAAATAAACAAAGTTATGATGCCAGTTCGATTCAGGTACTTGAAGGCTTAGAGCCTGTTCGCAAGCGTCCTGGAATGTACATCGGTGGCACTGGATTAGAGGGTTTGCACCATCTTGTCTGGGAAATTATGGACAACAGTATCGACGAAGCGTTGGCCGGTTATAACGATACGGTTGATGTTGTGTTGCAAACCGATGGCGGAGTTACAGTAACTGATTATGGCCGTGGTATGCCGACCGATATTCATACAAAGACAGGCAAGAGCGCAGTTGAAACTATTCTGACGGTGCTGCATGCCGGCGGTAAGTTCGGTGGAGGTGGCTATAAAGTTTCTGGTGGTTTGCACGGCGTCGGTAGCTCTGTTGTAAACGCATTATCCTCGTATCTAAAAGTTACAGTTTGGCGTAATGGCAAAACTTACGAGCAGGAATACGAGCGGGGCGCCCCTAAAGCAGATCTCAAAGAAGTAGGTAAAAGTGATCGTACTGGAACGCGGATTACCTTTTATCCTGACGAGACAATTTTTGAAGCTACAGTAATCGATTACGATACGGTACTTGATAGATTGAGGCACGCGGCTTATCTGACCAAAAAGCTCAAGACCTCAATCGAGGACGAGCGCACGGGCGACAGGTATTCATTTTACTTTGAAGGCGGTATTCAGAGCTATGTAAAACATCTCAATGTCGGTAAAGAACCAGTCGATCCTGATATTTTCTATGTTGAAAAACAAGTAGATGACGTAGGAGTTGAAGTAGCGATTCAATACACTGAGAGTTTTACCGAAACTGTCAAAGCTTTTGCTAACAACGTATACAATCCAGACGGTGGAACTCATCTGACAGGCTTCAGATCGGCACTAACAAAAGTCATCAACGAATATGCCCGCAAGAACGGTTTTATAAAAGAAAAAGAAGAAAACTTGAGCGGCGAAGATACGCGCGAAGGTCTGACGGCTGTAATTTTAGTTAAAATCCCTGACCCTCAATTCGAAGGCCAGACCAAGAATAAACTAGGTAACCCCGAAACCCGAAGCCAAGTCGAATCAGTTATGACAGAATGGTTCGGCTATTATCTTGAAGAGCATCCGTCAGTCGCGCGTAAGATTGTCGGTAAGGCACTGCTTTCTGCCCGAGCTCGGAAAGCAGCTCGAGCTGCCAGGGAAAACATTATCCGTAAAGGTGTTCTAGAAGGCTCAGGCTTGCCAGGAAAGTTGGCAGACTGCTCTAACCGTAACCCGGCTGACTCCGAGCTATATATTGTAGAGGGAGACTCCGCCGGTGGAAGTGCCAAGGGTGGCCGCGATAGTAAGAGCCAGGCGATTTTACCGCTTCGCGGTAAGGTACTTAATGTTGAGCGAGCTCGTTTGGATAAAATGCTTGGAAATAACGAAATAGTGACTCTTATTAAAGCTTTAGGCGTTGGTATAGAAGAGCAATTTAGTATGGAAGGCCTACGTTACCATCGAATAATAATCATGACTGACGCCGATGTCGACGGAAGCCACATTGCCACGCTGCTTCTAACCTTCTTCTTCAGATATATGAAGCCGATTATCGATGGCGGCTATCTATATTTGGCCAAACCACCGTTGTTTGAGCTAGTAAAACCAGGTCGTAAAAACAGCGTATTTATCTACGACGAAGAAGACCTAGAGACAACATTAAATGAGCGGATCGAAGCTCGCAAGAAAGAAGGCCTGAAGGTCGACAAAAACGACGACCGCGTTAAGCAGGCTGGATTTATGGAGCAGAAGCGCTATAAAGGTCTTGGTGAAATGGATGCTGAGCAACTGTTTGAAACAACCATGAATCCTGAACAAAGAGTATTAATTCAAATTAGGGTAAACGACGCCGAAAAAGCCGACGCTATCTTTAATAAGCTCATGGGTACAGAAGTTGATTTGCGCAAAAACTTTATCCAGACGCATGCAAAATTTGTGAAAGATTTGGACGTATAAAATGGACGAAAATATTCCCAAAAACGATTTGCCAACGAGTGGCGAGAACTTGCCAGAAGCAAATCTTGAGTCAACCTTTGTAAATACAGCCCATGAAGATGACGATGTTTTAGGTTTAACACACTCTAGAGTTGTAGAGCGGCGCAAAGTCGAAGACGTTATGGAGAACAGTTACTTACGTTACTCGATGAGCGTGATTGTAGCTAGAGCTCTGCCTGATGTTCGCGACGGCTTGAAGCCTGTGCATCGACGAATTTTATATGTTATGAACCGAATGGGTATTACTCCTGGTGGGAAAACCGTTAAAAGTGCTCAAATTGTTGGTGAAGTCATGGGTAAATATCACCCTCACGGCGACAGTGCTATTTACGAATCTATGGTCCGTATGGCTCAACCTTGGGCGATGCGCTATATGCTGGTTAATGGCCAAGGTAACTTTGGTAGTATGGACGGCGACCCAGCCGCAGCATATCGATATACAGAAGCCAAAATGACCTCTCATGCCGAAGCCATGCTAGCTGATATCGAGAAAGAAACTGTTGCTTTCCGTGATAATTACGACGGTACACGGCAAGAACCAGAGGTATTACCTGCAAAACTACCAAACCTGCTACTGAACGGACAAATGGGTATTGCCGTCGGTATGGCTACCAATATCCCACCACATAACCTGAACGAAATAGTCGATGCAACAGTGCACCTCATAGATAACCCCGAAGCTAAGTTAGAGGATTTATTAGAGTTCGTTAAGGGACCAGACTTCCCAACGGGTGGCATAGTTTACGGTAGCGACTCAATCCGTAGCGCATTTGCGACGGGTAAGGGTGGTGTAGTAGTTAGAGGTGTAGCTACAATCGAAGAAACAGCCAAAGGCATGCAACAGATTATCATTTCTGAAATACCTTATACAGTTAATAAGTCTACACTTATAGAGAAAATTGCCGACCTTTACAAAGACAAAAAAATCGCTGGGCTCAGGGAAATCCGTGATGAAACAGCTCGAGGCGAAGTTCGGATAGTTATTGATCTTAAAAAAGATGCTTACCCTAAAAAACTTTTGAACCAGCTATATAAGCTAACCCCGCTGCAACAGTCTTTCCATTACAACATGCTGGCACTTATCGACGGTATTCAGCCGCGGATTCTAGGCTTGCAGGATATCTTACAGGAATACATTAAGCACCGTCAGGTAGTTGTCCGAAAGCGAACTGAATATGAACTTCGTAAGGCAAAAGACCGAGCTCACATACTCGAGGGTCTAAAGATTGCTCTAGATCACATCGACGAAGTTATTGCTACAATCCGTGCCAGTCAAACAAGCGAAGAAGCTGGCGAAAACTTGATTAAGAAATTTAAATTAAGCGAAATTCAGGCAAAAGCTATCCTGGCAATGCAACTTCGAACACTTGCCGGCCTAGAACGCAAGAAGATTGAAGATGAATTAGCCGAGTTAATGAAGATAATAGAAAATCTTGAAGCTATTTTGTCAGATGAGAAAAAAATTCTTAAGATTATCAAAGACGAACTCCGCGAACTCCAAAAACAGTTCGGCGACGAAAGACGAACTAAGATTGTTCCAAACGAACTCGGTAAGTTTAGTGAAGAAGAACTAATCCCTGAAGAACAAGCGGTTATCATGATGACTAGCGCAAATTATATCAAGCGAACACTTGCGGCCGACTATAAACGTCAAAACCGAGGTGGCAAAGGCAAGCGTGGTATTACCACCCGCGACGAAGATGCAACCGAATATTTAGTTCAGGCGAGTACCCATGACTACATATTATTCTTTACCGATAAGGGTAGGGTATTTAGACTCAAAGCATATGAAATTCCAGCTGCTGGGTTGTCGGCCAAGGGCGTAGCGATAGTGAACCTTCTCCAGTTACATCCTGAAGAAACTATCACCGCGATTATTCCTACACTGTCCAATGAAAAAGACGGCTATTTGTTCATGTGTACCGAACGGGGAACGGTTAAGAAGACCGCTTTTGAAGCCTATCAGAACGTTCGGCAGAGCGGACTGATTGCGATTAATCTTGACGACAAAGACAAGCTTAGGTGGGTCGTACGTACTAACGGTGAAAACGAAATTATTATCTCGACATCACAAGGCCAGGCAATACGATTTGACGAAAAGAACGTCCGCCCGATGGGCCGAGTAAGCCGTGGGGTTCGTGGTATACGTCTTCGAACAGGTGACGTTGTGATCGGAATGGATACTGTTAAAGAAGACTCGAACATATTTGTGATAAGTGAAAGTGGCTACGGAAAACGCACCAAAGTTTCGCAGTTTACTCCTCATGCACGTGGCGGTGTTGGCATACGCTCAGCTGTTGTGAACTCAAAAACCGGTCCGCTCACAAACGTGGCAACACTTACTGAAGAAAAGAGTGAAATGATTATCATTTCAGCCGGCGGTCAGACAATCAGACTGGGATTAAAGAATATTCCTGAGCTCGGCCGTGCTACTCAAGGCGTTCGCATTATGCGCTTAGCAGCTAACGATAAAGTAGTGTCACTTGCTCTTATAGACCCTGAATTCGACAAAGAAAGCGATGAAACCGACCCAGACTCTGACAAAAAAGCCGAAAAAGAATAATTTTGCTGAATAAAATTGTTGCTTTTCCTACTACAATAATTGCTTGACTTAAGGGGTGTTATTGGGGTATTCTTAGCAAAGTCTTTTCGGGTGCTATGTTGAAGTGTCTCTAATGAAAATCAGGGACCTATCTTAGAAACTCTGAAACAGGAACATTGAAAATTGAGTAGTGTAACGTCAACGTTAAATTTCTTTAGATAACTAATCCTTGCGAGAGGTTATCTATTTTGAGAATTTGAGCTGTTTGAAGGTAAAACTTCAAACAAAACAATTCCATTTTTTGGAGAGTTTGATCCTGGCTCAGGATAAACGCTGGCGGCGTGCCTAATACATGCAAGTCGAACGGAAAGGCTCCTACTCTGTGTTTAATTTATTTGAACATGGTGTTGGAGTACTCGAGTGGCGGACGGCTGAGTAACGCGTAGGAACGTACCCTAAAGTGAGGAATAACTGCTCGAAAGAGTAGCTAATACCGCATATGGTCTTCGGATTAAAGCCTTCGGGCGCTTTGGGAACGGCCTGCGTAAGATTAGCTTGTTGGTGAGGTAATGGCTCACCAAGGCGACGATCTTTAGCTGGTCTGAGAGGATGATCAGCCAGACTGGGACTGAGACACGGCCCAGACTCCTACGGGAGGCAGCAGTAGGGAATTTTCCACAATGGGGGCAACCCTGATGGAGCAACGCCGCGTGCAGGATGAAGGCTTTCGGGTCGTAAACTGCTTTTATTTGTGACGATTATGACAGTAGCAAATGAATAAGGATCGGCTAACTACGTGCCAGCAGCCGCGGTCATACGTAGGATCCGAGCGTTATCCGGAATCACTGGGCGTAAAGAGTTGCGTAGGTGGTTTGTTAAGCAAATAGTGAAATCTTGAGGCTCAACCTTAAGGCTATTATTTGAACTGGCAGACTTGAGTTTGGTAGAGGTTATTGGAATTCCAAGTGTAGGAGTGAAATCCGTAGATATTTGGGGGAACACCGATGGCGTAGGCAGATAACTGGACCAATACTGACACTAAGGCACGAAAGCGTGGGGAGCGAACGGGATTAGATACCCCGGTAGTCCACGCCCTAAACGATGGGTGCTAGTTGTTAGGAGTATCGACCCTCTTAGTAACGAAGCTAACGCGTTAAGCACCCCGCCTGTGGAGTACGAGCGCAAGCTTAAAACATAAAGGAATTGACGGGGACCCGCACAAGCGGTGGAGCGTGTTGTTTAATTCGATGGTAAGCGAAGAACCTTACCCAGGCTTGACATCCTGTGAAGCATTGCGAAAGCAAAGTGTGCCTTCGGGAACACAGTGACAGGTGATGCATGGCCGTCGTCAGCTCGTGTCGTGAGATGTTTGGTTAAGTCCATCAACGAGCGCAACCCTTATAGTCTGTTGTATTTTTCAGGCTAGACTGCCCTGGTAACAGGGAGGAAGGAGGGGATGATGTCAGGTCAGTATTTCCCTTACGTCTGGGGCTACAAACACGCTACAATGGCCGGTACAAAGGGCAGCCAACCCGCGAGGGGGAGCTAATCCCATCAAAGCCGGTCTCAGTTCGGATAGCAGGCTGAAACTCGCCTGCTTGAAGCTGGAATCGCTAGTAACGGTAAGTCAGCACATTACCGTGAATACGTTCCCGGGTCTTGTACACACCGCCCGTCAAACCATGAAAGTCACCAATACCTGACGTCTGAACATTGCTTCGGCCTAAGGTAGGGGGGATGATTGGGGTTAAGTCGTAACAAGGTATCCGTACCGGAAGGTGCGGATGGATTACCTCCTTTCTAGGGAGAAAATCAGCCCGAGTAGCTCTTTATTGACTACTCGAGGTAGGCGATCTTTGGTAGTAGTTCCCTCACTCGGCTACTATCGCTAAAGAACAGGGTGAGAACAATTAGACTTTTGACAATTTGACGTTACACTACTAAGTTTTTAATAAAGGGCGCCTTATATCGGGGCGCCTTTTTGATAAGATAGTTGTTTAACAAGACAGTATTAAGATACAATATCCCAGGTTTGGGGCAATAGCTCAGTTGGCTAGAGCACCGCCTTTGCAAGGCGGGGGTCCAGGGTTCGAGTCCCTGTTGCTCCACCAGATTTTGTATACATGTGAAGTTTACCGCGTACAATTCCGAGTGTTCGCGGAAGAGGAGAAACTTGCGGTCTAAAGTCGAAGCTTTTGGCGGTAATCCGGCAAAACGAGACATGGACTCAAGCTTCGACGAGGGCGATTAGCTCAGCTGGTTAGAGCGCGTCACTGATAATGACGAGGTCGGAGGTTCGAGTCCCTCATCGCCCACCAATTACAGTATCCAAAATGTAGCAACGATTACATCATTTTGTGCTTGACTACCCCATATAGAACTGCTAAGATTAGTGAGCACTTTTGAGTTTAGGTCGAAAAGCAATCGATTAAATCGCTGGTTAATCCACGGTATCGAACTTTTTATCGTAAACTTGAAGGCCGAGAGAGGTTAGCGAACGCTAGTCTTGAACTATCCGCTCGAGTTTTGTAGCTTAAAAATTTGGCGTCAATTTTAACCATCACTGATGTGATAAGCCAGTTGGTGGTTAACGGTATCTCGAGTAGCTAGTGGTAGTTGCTTGGAGATACAAAATAATGACAAAGTTGTTGGTGTACGCCAATAACTAGTCGATATCTCAGTCGCTTGCTAACCTTCGAGGACGGCAAACGATATGAGAGGTGCACACGAAACATAGATTGACTGAGATTCGTGTTGTTCTTCTTCGGAAGAGCAGTCTGAGCGCCAGATTTATCTGACGACCAGCACGATGAGAAACCCGTTAGCGGGTGTCTCACTAAATCTTTTTAGAAAGTTACTAAAGCGCATACAACGAATGCCTTGACACAAATTACCGATTAAGGACGTAGAAGGCTGCGAAAAGCCTCGGGGAGTTGCCTAACAAACTTTGAACCGAGGATATCCAAATGGGGAAACCCGGCTAGATTCAAACCTAGTCACTCTTACCTGAATATATAGGGTAGGTAGAGGTAACCGCCTGAACTGAAACATCTAAGTAGGGCGAGGAATAGAAAGTAAACAACGATTCTCCTAGTAGTGGCGAGCGAACGGGGATCAGCCCAAACCTTTTAAGTTTTTGCCTGTTAATTCAGGTAAATAAGTTGACAGACGAATATTTAAAAGGGGTTGTGACATATAAATTAACCAAGTTTAGGACTTGATTTATCAAGGCTTAAACTTGGACTAGCTAACGCTGTCACCAGTTAGCATAAGGTTACAAATTGCTGAGCGAGTAGAAGCAGTTGGAAAGCTGCACCAAAGACGGTGATAGTCCGGTATACCAAGCGAAGCAACCTTATCATTTATATTGTCGAGTAGGTCGGAACACGAGAAACTCTGACTGAATCCGGGACGACCACGTCCCAAGGCTAAATATGATTTGTGATCGATAGAGAACTAGTACCGTGAGGGAAAGGTTAAAAGAACCCCGGAAGGGGAGTGAAATAGAACCTGAAATTGTATGCGTACAAGGACTCGGAGCAGCTTTTAGCTGTGACGGGGTGCTTTTTGTAGAACGATCCAGCGAGTTAATGATTATTGCATGCTTAAGCCATTTGGCGTGAGGCACAGTGAAAGCGAGCCTGAATAGGGCGACCATTTTGTAGTAATTATTAGACCCGAAACCAGGTGACCTAACCATGGGCAGGCTGAAGCGACGGTAAAACGTCGTGGAGGGCCGAACCGTAGCGAGTTGCAACACGCCCGGATGACTTGTGGTTAGCGGTGAAATGCCAATCGAACCTGGAGATAGCTGGTTCTCCTCGAAATAGCTTTAGGGCTAGCGTCGTACGGTAGCACTTAGGGGTAGAGCTCTGTTTCGGACTGGGGCGCGTAAGCGTACCCACCCTTGACAAACTACGAATACTAAGTGTGGAACTACGGCAGTCAGAACGGCGGGGCTAAGCTCGTCGCTCGAAAGGGAAACAGCCCAGACCATCATCTAAGGTCCCTAACTATATGCTCAGTGGGAAACGAGGTGAGATTTCTTAAACAATGAGGATGTTGGCTTAGAAGCAGCCATTCATTTAAAGAGTGCGTAACAGCTCACTCATCAAGAGATCTTGCGCGGAAAATGTAACGGGGCTCA
>JALYRK010000070.1 GCA_030855355.1 bacterium | reverse complement strand
CCGATATCAAGAATCATCCGGCGGCGGCTATAGTAGTTATTGCACTCGGCACAAACGGAGGCGTTACTGACGAAAACATAGCTAAGGCTATAGAGTTAGTAAAAACATCAGCAACGAGCGCAAGGATATTCTGGGTAAACGTCGGGGTAAACAACGAGGTTCGTAACGGCGCCGACCTAGACGGATCGGCCATAAACACAGTCCTTGAAACTAGCTCACAGACGTCAGGCTTTACAGTAATAGACTGGAGCGCGGTTGTGGCAGCCAATCCGAGCCATATCGATCCAAATCCGGCGACTGGGCTCGGTGTACACCCGGCAGGCGCGGGCATAACTGCCTTTGCAACAACTGTAGCTAACGGACTTGTTGGCAGTGATGCTGGAGTGGGCGGACAATGTGTCGCCCGCCAGCTAAGCGGCTCTGATAATCCTGAAAAAATTTGGAACGATTTAGCACTTAGGGGACTGCCTCCACATATAATAGCCGGATTCTTGGGAAACATGCAGGAGGAAGCCAATTTTAATCCCCGGCAACTAGAGATCGCCTGGAGCGATCCACCTCATCAATCGGACACTGTGCCGGCATGTGCAAACTCACAATGCCAGCCGGGTTTCGGTATAATTCAGTGGACTGCACCCGGACGAAAAGACGCCATGAGAACACTAGCCGAAACTTCAGGTAGAATGGCTAGTGATTTAGGACTTCAGCTTGATTTAGTATGGCAAGAAATTCACACATTGCGTGTTACTAAAAGTGTGACAATTGATGCATTTGGTGAAGGAACAGTCTACGAAATACTCATGAAAACCTCGACCGTAGAACAAGCTTCTGAGGTCATAACTCGCAACTATGAGATACCTGGAAATATGGAATACAACGTTACGCATCGTCAAGGCCTATCAAGCCAATGGCTGATTAAATTTGGATCTGGCACTAGCCCCGTAACGGCAGACAGGAGTAACTTGTGAGTCCACAGATAAAAAAACTCGTCAGAATAGCCATGGTATTAACACTTGTGGTTATTATTGCGTTGACTTTGAGCTGGGCCAGCAAGCAGTCTTCAATTGAGATAATCGTAAATACAGAAGACAAGGCGTCTGAAGTTGCTATATATCTGAACAGTGGCAGCGATAAACACGAATTTAGGGTTAAGCCAGGTGAGAGCGAAACCTTCAAAATGACCAGGGATGTTTATCAGCTTTATGCACAGCAGAACAGCCAAGCGTACTTAAATTCAGTTATTCTTGGTGGATTTTTTAAGACAACTAAGGTTGAGCTAACTTTAAAACCAGAAACTAACCGAGCTTTTCTAGGCGACAACCCATCAGAGTGCCCGCTTATAATGGGAGAATTACTGGTAGGAACAAGCTGTGGTGGGGCATATATAGATTTCCGACTTCACAAGCCCGCATCAAACTCCACCCCTACTTACGTGGTCGAGAAAAATACTGCAAACTTGGGGATTATTGAAGGTGTACTTTCGAACGGAAAAGCCGCCAGTGTCGTGGCTAGATCGTCTGTAGCTGGACAGGAGGAGCTGCGTGTATATAGATTAAATCCGTCAGATGCTGATTTGAAGTCAGAATTAGTAGGTAAGATTGAGGGAGTTGAAATAACTGGGCAAGTTGAAGCCCGGGTTTATGGAAATGGGTATATTTTATTCGACGAGGATTTCAAAAAAGTATATTTTTTCAGTTCGCTTGATAGCCTGAGCCCTAGTAAGAATTTAACGATTGAAAGGCCTGACTCTAACTCCTTAAGTCCAACAGATATTGTCTTAAAAGATGACAAGTGGGCTATGCTTTACGCCGACACCCCAATTTCTGATAGCCCGCCAAAAAAATCCGAAATACTCCTAAGTTCCGGAGAAAAGTTAAAGCTCGATGATGCGCTGGTTGGGATTGAATACTGCGGTAATGACGCCATCTGCGGACTAACAAACACAGGGCACCTGGTAACCTACGGCTCCAAAGAGGATAGCTATAAAGAGGTAAGGCGGCTGCCTGGTATAGTACAGATTTCTTTGTCGGCTGACGGCAAGCTTTATCTCCTAACTGACAGGGTGGTTGCAGAATATAGCAGCGAAACGGGTGAGGCAAAGGTTGTATATTCTGAAGGCGAATATCAGATATCAGGCTTATCAGTCGAGTCGGCGGTAATAGTAACCATAAAAGGCGTTGGCGATAAAAGCAGAGCCCTCGTACTGGACCCCAAATATACAGATAACAATATAGACAAACTTATAGCTAACTTATTGAAATCTGACGATGTAGTATTTTCTATATATAAAACGTCTATTTTTGCAGCACTAAACTTACCTCCCGCACCATTCAACAGTAATACTGGACTGTTCTCTTATCCTGAAAGTTTTATCCGGCAAGAAGAAGCAAAAATTAGAAAACTATTTGATGATACTGGCATAAATAAAGATAAATATCGCCTAATGATTCCGCTTTAAGAAATAGGCAATATGGTGGCCTTACCCTGGAAGTGTTCTATCACTACGTCGGCGTCGGTGGTGGTTATGAATGTCTGATAGTCTTTGAGTCTTTCGGCTAGGGCGCGTCGGCGGTGTCCGTCTAACTCGCTAAATACGTCGTCTAGTAGCAGAATTGGCTTTTGGCGTTGGGCAATTAGCTCTATCTCTATTATTTTTAGAGCCAGTAGAACGGTTCGGGTTTCGCCGC
>JALYRK010000069.1 GCA_030855355.1 bacterium | reverse complement strand
CCGCCATGCAGGCAGCAGGCATAAAACGAATTATCTCGCTCACCGGGCATGACGCGAGGTGGAGTAAGGATGAGCCAGATTTACTAAACAAACTTACTCATCCGATACTTTCAGTTTTTGCCCCAAAAATACTTCATGATGGCGAAAAACACCTAGAAATCTTAACTAACACTGGCCTTGATTGGACAGTTTTGCGCTCGCCCGTTATGAATGAAAGGGGTAGGTCGGTTTATAAGATAAGCAGTAAGCGTCCCTTGCCTTGGAATACCATAAATCGTCATGCTGTTACTCAAGCCATGTTTGATCAACTCGAGTCTAACAAAAACATAAATGACGCACCGTTTTTAACAAGAGGCTGACATTTTGTGTAAATTAAAAAAGAACTGGATTGTAAGTCTAGTTCTTTTTATGGTGCGGGATGGGGTAGTCGAAACCCCGTCTCAAGTTTGGAAAACTTGCATATTAACCGTTATACGAATCCCGCAAATTAATCAGATATGATTATATCATCTGCATACGAATGAACCAGTAATATCTCCTATAACCATAGCAGAAAATATAACATAAGCACTATTGTATAATACTATTTACAAAATTAATATATTGTAGTAAAATGTTTAGGAATATTAATACTTAAGGAGAAATTATGTCAAGTTCTGACACATCAACAGGCGTTTTAGGCGCTACAACCGGTGCAGCAGGAGTTGCTTCACTACCATTTACAGCTGGTGGCAGCAATCTATCAATCGTATCTATGGCGGCAATTACAGTTGGTACTGTTGCAATAGCTTTTCATATAGCTACACGAATTGCTACTCACTTCGCAAATCGATAGTAGGGTAAATAACCATGCAAACAATAATTAATTTTAAAAAATTATCGTTTGCAGTTAAGTTAACCGTCGTCTATACATTGACGACGGTTTTTATTTTATCTCCAAGTATAGTTGCGGACTATCGAAACGAAACAGCCGCTAAAAACATTGTAGAAAGTCTTGAATTAAATTCTTCTAATGAAATTAAAAAAGATCCCGTTATATTGAATATCGGTAATCCAACCGAAATTTACTTCGCTAGAGGAACAAAAACTTTATCAGTGAGTGAAGGTGTATTTGATTCAACATCCCAGACTTGGATAGTTAAAAATGGTGTAGTTGAGTGGATAAAAGCGCAAAACATCGTAACTGATTCAAACATAGGTCATACCATTCTGTATGGACATAATAATACTAGAGTCCTCGGGCTAACAAAGAAATTGGTAGTAGGCGATTTTGTTGTGCTAAAGCATCAAAACTCAGAACTTATATATGAATATGTCAACGATGAAATAGTAGATCCTAGTAATTTATCAGTATTATCTTCAGAAAAAAAGAACACTCTTACTTTGATTACATGTCATGGTAGAAATAACGAACAGCGGCGTTTGATGCATTTTAATTTTAAAGGCATAAAGTAATGTTAAGTTTGTTAGTTTTTAATACTATCGTAGTGCTCGCCGTTATGAATTTAATTCGAATAGGTATATTTTTGATTAGTTCAGATGTTTATGAATACAAACAGGCAAAAAAGAAAAAAAATAGCCCTAAGTATAGTCCTTTAATTAGTATTATTATACCAGCGCATAATGAAGAAATATGTATTGTCGATACAGTAAAATCAGTCTTAAATAATGATTATAAGAAAAAAGAAATAATAGTTGTTGACGATGGCTCATTAGATACTACTTTAAAGATTTTAAAAACATTCAAGCGCAAGAACAAAATTAACAACTTAGTATTAGTAAGTCAAAAAAATTCTGGAAAAGCCGCAGCAATAAATAACGCTGTTATAAATCATGCTAAAGGCAGTTTAATTATGGTTTTAGATGCAGACTCTAAATTAAGTACTAATGCTATTACAAACATGGTGAAACACTTCTCAGAGAAAAATATTATAGCTGCCGCTGCAAACGTGAAAATTATAAGTAATATGACTCTTCTTGGTTTGGCACAGAGAATAGAATACATTATTTCTTATCATAATAAACGAGCCCTTACGATATTGAGCATGGAGTACATTATCGGAGGCGTAGGTTCTACTTTTCGTAAACGATCTATTAAATCAGTAGAATATTATGACACAGACACCATTACTGAAGATATTGATTTTACGCTTAAGTTAATTTTTAGAAAAGGTAATAAAGGTAAAAGTGTATTCTTTGCCGCTGATGTACTGGCCTACACTGAGGCTGTACTGAGATTTGGTTCATTAATTAAGCAACGTTATCGCTGGAAATATGGCCGAATGCAGACGTTCGTTAAGCATAAGTCGATGTTTTTTAGTCTAAATAAAAAATATGATAAGCGCTTGACCATGCTTCAATTACCATACGCATTAATTGGAGAACTGACTCTTTTTATTGAGCCCCTATTACTTTCGTTTATTATTTATATGTCGTTTTTATATGGAGACTCTAAGTCATTACTGGGTGTCTATATAATTATTACCGCCTATATTAGTTTGAATATAATTACCGAAAATACCGAAACTTTTAAATCAAAAATAAGTTTAATACCTGGAATTCCGGCAGCATACGTTTTGATGTATTTGGTAACGATTGTTGAGTTTTATGCATTGATTAAATCATTAATTAAAATTCCTAAATTACTAAAACCAGGCAAAGAAAAGCCAACGTGGGAACACGTTGAACGTGCTGGAG
>JALYRK010000005.1 GCA_030855355.1 bacterium | reverse complement strand
ATTCTTATTTCTTCTTGACGAGTAAAGATTGCCATACGAATCGTATTAAAAATAATCATAATAGCTATTGCGGACAGAACACTTGCAGAAACTACGCTGCCAAGCGTAATAAACTTCTGAGCAGCAGCTGCACGCTCAATAGTTTTTTTGGCATCTGTTTGTCCTAATGAAACATTGCTTACAATGCTTTTGTACTTTTCTTCTAATGCGATAGTTTCTACTTCAGATATTCTAGACAAATCCTTTACGCTCACTCTTAAGCTACCTGGCAGAACATCTTCCCCTACTAATGCGTATGCTTGTAGAATTTCTTCGTTGTTCTGAAAATTATTCGCTAACTCTTTTTGAGCTTTGACAGGGCTTACATATTCTACTTCACTAACATTTTGGTTTGACTTAAGAGCACTTTCAAGAGCAAGTCTCTCGTTGTCTGGGGAAGCTTCATTTAAATAGACATTAGCTTTAAGATTCTGGGCTATATGATCGATCGCATTATTTGCCGTAACGTTAAGTACCACCGCCAACTGAATGATAATTAAGGCAACAACCATGACTGCAATTGCCGCGATTGTCAGCCATGAGTTACGAAAAAGGTTTTTTCCGCCCATGCGGATAATTCGCTTTAGCGTATTGTAGCGTTTCATCGAATGTTGTACTCCGAACTTGCACGGTCGCTGACTATTTTACCGTCTTTTATCGTTACTACCCGGCGCTTCAGCCTGTTAACTATCTCCTGATTGTGAGTGGTTAGTAGTACGGTAGTACCAAATCGGTTGATCTTTTCTAGTACTCGTATTACGTCCCAGGCGTGCTTTGGATCAAGGTTTCCCGTAGGCTCATCGGCAATAAGGATTTTTGGCTGGCGTACCACTGCCCTGGCAATAGCTACGCGTTGCCTTTCTCCACCAGATAGTTCAGCTGGGTAAAAGTCTTCTTTGCCCTTAAGCCCTACAATATCGAGTACCTTCGGTACCGTATGAGCAATTTCTTTATTACCCATACCTACTATTTCTAATGCGAATGCAACGTTTTCAAATACAGTTCTTCTGGGCAAAAGCTTAAAATCCTGAAATACAACGCCAATTTTGCGGCGCAAATAAGGGATATCGTGATTCTTCAATTTGTCGTAATCGATGCCTCCAATAACAATCTTGCCGCTGGTAGGCCTTTCTTCACGAGTTAACAAACGCAAAAGAGTGCTTTTTCCTGCGCCACTCTGACCAACAA
The DNA here is from genome assembly GCA_030855355.1 of bacterium. GTDB lineage: Bacteria > Patescibacteriota > Saccharimonadia > Saccharimonadales > SZUA-47 > JALYRK01. Next base: position 26,733 of record JALYRK010000005.1, on the reverse strand, counting down.
TTATTACGAACTCTTTAGGCTCAACATGCAAGCTAATACGATCTATAGCCGCGCCTTTTCGGTTATAAGTCTTGGTTACCCTGTCCAATAAAATCATACATAGACAGTATAAGGTATTAAGTGCTTATACTAAAAATTGTATGGATTTAATTGCTAGGCTAAAATGATTGGGATTCTAAATATTTTGATATAAAACTATCGATATCGCCATCTAACACCGCAGTTGTGTCTGTAGTCTCGTGCTTAGTACGAGTATCTTTGACCATTTGATAGGGATGTAACACATAATTTCGAATCTGATTGCCCCAAGCGGCTTGCTCATTGGGTCCGCGCAGTTCACTAATCTTCTCTAGGTGTTGCTCGCTCAGCAGCTGAGCAATTTTGGATCGTAAAATCGTCATTGCCATTTCCTTATTCTGAACTTGGCTTCTTTCGTTTTGAATAGCAACTACAATACCTGTCGGAAGATGAGTGATTCGTACAGCTGAATCAGTAGTGTTAACACTCTGGCCGCCTTTACCGCCACTTCTATAGACATCGATCTTCATATCTTTATCATCTATTTCTAAATTACTATCTTGATCGATTTTAGGAACGACTTCGACTTTAGCGAAACTTGTTTGGCGTAGATTATCAGAATTAAATGGGCTTAAACGTACTAGTCTGTGTACCCCGTGCTCGGCTTTTGCCAAACCATATGCTTGCAAGCCGTCGATAAGTATCGACACGCTTTTTATGCCTGCTTCTTCGCCCGAGCTTCTATCGACAATTTGGGATTTAAACCCGCGCCTTTCAGCCCATCTAAGGTACATCCGTTCGAGCATGCCCGCCCAATCCTGCGCATCGGTTCCGCCTGCGCCAGCGTGAATGCTCAATATAGCTGAGTAATTATCGTACTTGCCAGTAAATAAAAGTGCGACACACGCTTCATCGTAACGGACTTTAACAGATTCGTACAATGTACTTATCTCACTACTTAATGATTGGTCCTGCATTACTGATAGTTCCAGTAAATCAGAACTGTCTTGTTTTAATTCTCGCCATTTAACTACTTCTGATTCAAGCTCGGATATTTTCCGACTGACTGATTCGGCAGTTTTTTGATCATTCCAGAAATCGGACGCTTCAGTCTGGAGTTTTAGCTTATTCACTTCGGCTTGTTTATCGTCAAGTTTTAGAGCAGTTGCCGCTTCTTTAATTTTATTATTTAAATCTTTGAACTCGGCTTGTGTGTATTCCACTTTTACCTTCTTTTGTTTTTGGCGGGCCAAAGTTCAGACAGTGAATCGGCTAACTCGCGAACAAACTGTAGCCTGGTATTGCCTAATGCTGCTACTCCCCAAACATTATCCGAAAACATACGATTAAAAACATGGGTTACATCTTCAGGTGCAATTGCTTGCATACGTTCTGCGAAATGCGTAAAGTCCTCGATTTGCTCTTCTAAATAATATGCCGGCGAATAACCAGCAACAATGCCTGAAACCGTCTGACCAGACCGCTGGTATTTACCAATAAGATATTGCTCAGCAGCCTCAATTTCAAAGTTGTTAAGGCCACCTTCTTTGACAGCTTTTAGTTCGTCTCGTATTAACCTGAAAAGTGCGGGAGCATTTGTTAAGCTCACTTGAGCCCCGAGCCACCAGCTGTGTACGTTAGTCTGCGGCGTCTGGCCTGAGCCCATTGCATAAACCAGTCCCTTCTCTCGAGCCAAACCAAAAATACGCGAATATAGAGTCTCTGTAAGTAGTGTGCTGGCAACTAACAAAGCATCTCGTTCTTTACCATCTACGACCTGCTTGGCATATGTGTCAATATAAAAATACATATTGGGCACATGGGTACGCCTGATCAGTAGCGGGCTTTTAAGCCTTTTTGGGCTCTCAGTTGGTAATGTTTTTCGCACCGTGCCTTTAGGTAGTGTCAGAAACTTATCAAACATTTCTTCTATAAGTCTTACCCGGCCAGACAGTTTGCCTGCTAAAATAAATCGGGCGTTTGCAAGATCGTGGGTCGACTTGTAATGTTTAGACACGTCGTCTAAAGTGACTTCTTTCATGAACTCAAGTCGCTTTTGATCTGTCATAGCAACCATGCCCATGTTTTCCCTTAGAGCGATGTTAAGATGCCTAAAATGATTGTTCGAACGTCCGACTAATTCTTCGCGTACATTTCCTGCTTCAGAATCAAATTCTTCCTGTAGAAATAGAGGTTCAGCAATCGCTACTAGCAGTAGTTCTAAAACTCTCTCCCATTCAAAATCAGCGCATTCAGACTCGTACGTTATGTCATAAACACCAGTAGAAGCATTGCAATAGGCACCGTTTTTTTCTATTTCTGCTTGGAAATCACGAGCTTTGGGAAACCGCTTATTTGCACCCAGAAGTACGTGTTCCATTAAATGTGCTGTTTCCCATTTGTCATTCTTAAGCAAATACTCACCAGCCCTGAAGTTGACTTCGGTGTACATTACGTCAGCGTCTGGCACATCGATTAATAGGCCTTTGAGGCCATTTTTAAACTGAACTTCAGTGACTGTGTGTTTCAATACGGCCCCTAGCGACGTTTACGATTTTTTGATTTGTTTTTACGTTCGTTTTTGCGGCTTTTGCGTTTTTCTTCGTTTGTTTTAATACTGCGAGTTGCAGGTTTTGAGCCACCGCTGGCTTCGCTGAAATCATCTGCAGTTAATGTGTCGTCTAATTCAATAATCTTATCGGCACCACTTACCGAGTTTCGAGCAGCACGTGTAAGTTCTGTTTCAACAGGCCGGTCAATTTGATCTGCGTCAATCGGCTCGGCGTGGAATATTGTTCGCAAAACATCGTGTCTTAGATCCTGCTGCATACTTTCGAAAAGTCGCTGTGACTGTCGACGATACTCAACTAATGGATCTCGTTGACCAACGCTGATCCAGTGGATACCTTCGCGGAGATGGTCCATATTCTCAAGGTGTTGCATCCAAAGATTATCAAGAACCTGCAGGTAAATATCGCGCTCAACTTTTCTTAGTATTTCGGCGCCAAAGCGTTTTTCTTGTTTTTCATATAGCTTAATTGCTTTTTCGTGCAAAGCTTTCTCAAATTTAGTTGCTTCGGTATCGAAAAGTTGATCAAGGCTCTTTTCATCGAAAGGAAATACCTCTTTAAGTGCTGCTTCGAAAGTCTCGTTCATCGATTCGGGTGAAAGCGACAACTGATTCGCTTCGTCGGCAATAAACAACTTTATCCGGCCGTGAATATCTGCTTCGTGCAGTATTTCTCGGCGCATTATGTATGTAGCCTTGCGATGGCGGTTCATTACGTCGTCGTACTGAACGACGTTTTTACGCATATCGAAGTTGAAGCCTTCAACTTTCTTCTGAGCTGCTTCTAAGCTTTTACTTATAAAACGGTTCTGCAGTGGCACATCATCGTCAATTTTGAGTCGGCTCATGACGGCCTGTATCTTTTCGCCACCGAATATTCTCATCAAATCATCTTCTGTACTGACAAAGAACTGGCTGGAGCCTGAATCACCCTGACGTCCTGCTCGGCCTCTCAACTGGTTATCAATTCGACGCGATTCATGACGCTCAGAACCTAAGACATGCAAACCACCAATGTCTTTGACTCCATCGCCTAGTACAATGTCGGTACCACGACCAGCAATGTTAGTAGCAAGTGTAACGGCACCTTTTTGACCGGCATTCATAATAATTTTCGCTTCCGATTCGTTGTTTTTAGCGTTCAAAACAGCATGTGGTATTTTTGCCTGTTTAAGAAGTCGTGAAAGCACTTCGTTCTTCTCTATTGACGCTGTTCCGATAAGTACTGGCTGGCCCTTTTTATGAAGCTGATTAACTTCTTCAATTACCGCTTTGAACTTACCCATTTCGGAGCGGTAAATCCGGTCTCCTTTGTCGTCTCGAACAACGACGCGGTTTGGTGGAATTTCGACTACATCAAGCTTATAAATCTGATGGAATTCCTCGGCTTCGGTTGTAGCTGTACCCGTCATACCTGACAGTTTGTTATAAAGACGGAAATAATTCTGGAAGGAAATAGTTGCTAAAGTCATTGACTCTTCTTGTACCTCAACGGCTTCTTTTGCCTCGATTGCTTGGTGTAAACCTTCGTTATAACGGCGACCCTTAAGGAGCCGGCCAGTAAATTCATCGACGATTACAACTTCGCCGTCATTAGTAACTACATAATCTTTGTCACGCTTAAAAAGGGCTTGAGCTCTGAGTGACTGATTTATATGGTAAATCGTACGAATATTGCTAGTAGCGAATAAATTTTTTATACCGAGTGTCTTTTCTAACTGATCGACACCGGCATCTGTCAGAGCTACTTCTTTACGTTTTTCGTCTACTTCGTAGTGCTTATCTTTCTTAAGCGCACGAACAACTTTGGCAAATTGAGCGTAGGCACTACCGCTTGTTGCAGCCGGTGCAGAAATTATCAAAGGAGTACGTGCTTCGTCAATCAGAATCGAGTCTACCTCGTCGACGATTGCATAGTGCAAATCACGCTGACGTAATTGCTCAACCTCACGGACCATATTGTCGCGTAAGTAGTCGAAGCCGAGTTCATTATTGGTGCTATAGGTTATATCAGCCTGATAAGCGTCCTGGCGGCTACAAGGCTTCAGATGCTGAAAGCGTGGGTCGTCATGACTTTCATCAGTGAAATCTGGGTCATAAATGAAAGATGCATCGGGGATAATAACTCCGGTTTTCATGCCAAGAAAATGATAAACTGGCGCCATCCAGCCAGCACCGATTCGGGCTAGGTAATCGTTGACTGTAACTAGGTGTGCACCTTTGCCTTCTAGAGCATTTAGATAAAGCGGCAAGGTGGCTACGAGCGTTTTACCTTCTCCAGTTTTCATTTCGGCAACTTTTCCTTCATGGAGAACTTGTCCACCAATCAGCTGGACATCGAAATGACGTTGCTTCAAAGTTCTATCGCTAGCTTCACGTACAACGGCAAAAGCATCTGGCAAAATGCTTTCCAGCGTAGTTTTTTTATCCTTAAGTTGCTCTTTAAGCGCCTCAGTTTGAGCCTTAAGTTCGCTGTCACTCATATTCTTATACTTATCAGCTAGCTTATTGATAACACTGACTCGTTTACGCATGCGTTTCAGAGTACGTGCCTGTGGATCGCCAAGCGCCCGCTTAATAATCTTCTTCATTAGGAATTAGTAACCCTTCTATTTTCAGCATTTTCCACCTATAACAATGCTTTTTTACTGCAATTATTGTAGCATATTTATCTATTAGTAGAAGAGTAATTAACGTCTTGGAAGGATCTTGCCCAGGGCTTGGCGCACTCGGTTTTGTTTGTTGCCATGATGTGTCATTGATTTAGTTTCTTTGTATTTTTTGAGCTGGGTCTTCAACTTTGCTTCTACGACGTCAAAAGCGGCATGCATGTTGGTAGTTGTTTCTGTAACTGTAATATTCTCATTTGGCAGATGAAAAATGACTTCACAAGTAGACTGTCGTTTGTCTTTATTGGGATTCTGCTTGAGTTTGACGCTGGCAGTTACTGAATCGCTAGCTCGGCGTCCTGCAAAACGGAAAAGTCTTACTAATTTTTTCTCGATATATTTTTTTATATCTTCGTCAACTTCGTAATGGACTCCTGTTATCGATATTTTGCTATTCATAGCAATTCCCTTCCGCCTAGGTAAGGCTTAAGCACTTCGGGCACTTTTAGTTTTCCGTCCTCAGTTTGATAATTCTCAATGACTGCGATCAATGATCGAGCTAAAGCAACTGCTGTACCGTTAAGTGTGTGCAAAGTTTCGTTTTTGCCGTCAGCACGCCGAACCCTAATGTTTAGTCGTCTCGCCTGATAATCTGTACAGTTACTACAACTAGTAAGTTCTCGGTATGTTCCGTCGACTGGTGACCAGTACTCTAGGTCATATTTTTTAGCCGCTGGTGCGCCGAGGTCACCAGATGCGATGTTAATAATATGATACGGAATGCCAAGTGCCTGCCAGATTTCTTCTTCGATTGCTAAAATCTGTTCGTGTAAGTCTTTACTCTGTTCAGGCAAACAATAAATATACATTTCGAGTTTGCTAAACTGGTGTACCCGAAATAATCCTCGAGTATGCTTGCCATATGTTCCCGCTTCTTTGCGGTAACAAGGACTTAGTGCCGCATATCTTAAAGGTAATTTAGATTCATCGATTATTTCTTCACTATGATAGCCAGTCAGAGGGATTTCGGCTGTTGCTATTAGCGATAAGTCTTCCCCTTCAATTGCATATTCGTCACTTTGCTCACTAGACTTTGGAGCAAATCCGGTTCCTGACATAATTTTTGAATTCGCCATGTGTGGCACTGTCATGAACTGGAAACCTTTTGCTGTAATGTAATTTAATGCAAATTGAGTGATGGCATTTTCCAAAAGCGCCAAATCATCTTTAACAAAATAGAATTTACTACCTGCTACTTTTGCACCGCGTTCGAAGTCTATCCAATCTCGAGCAATTGCAAAATCCAGGTGATCCTGTGCTACGGTTTTCTGCTCTCCCCACTTCTTGATTTCGACGGACTGAGACTCGTCCCCTACTGGCACATCATCAAAAGTAGGATTTGGAATTTCTGAAAGTAATTCGCTGAATTCCGCATCGGCTTTGTTGAGCAATTCTTCGCGGCCTGCCAGCTCTAATTTTATCTGCTTGCCTTCATTAATATCATCTTCGGTTGGCCTGTCGCCAGATTTCATCCGACCGGCAATTTCGTTTCGCTTAGTACGTAGAACTTCTACTTGCTGTTTAATTTCTCGCAAAGTACTATCGAGTTCTAATATTTTAGCAACATCAACGCTGTAGCCTTTTTGCTGAGATTTCTCACTAACAAGCTCGGGATTATCCCTCAAAAATTGGATATCTATCATCTGATAATATTATAGACCTTTTTAATAATTACTTCTTAACATTTTTTGCTTGGATGGATTTCAAAGTAAGTTCCGTTCGGGAGCGTGCATAGTCGCAAAAATCGCAGGGGCCGCCCATTGCTGCCTTACCAACTGCTGGCATTTCGCCTTCCACACATTCTTTCATTTTTTGTAGAGTTTTATCAACCCACGAAGCGTCACCAGTATATGGGATAACTTTTGTTCTGAATTCTATACGGTTATCAAAACCGTCCATATCAAGTCGGCCATTGGCATATACAAAATAACCAGTATCGTTTACAGTGAAGCCATTTTGTCGCAATAACCACTGATAAACTTCTAGCTGTCTCTTATATCCGATCTGCCAATCGGCATCTAAAGTAACTTCGCTTGTCTTAGCAGTTGCTTTGTAATCCACAACTATTAGCTCACCTGCAGGATTAACCCAAACGTCGTCGACCGCCCCGAAAATATGGAGGTTTGTTGGCTCATGCAAAGTAAACACTCCTACAAAGTTTTCACGCCACGTATCAAGATCATTATGCTGGAACGGGATCGCGTCGACTTCATACTCAACCATTATTGGATGCGGACTTTTGTCTTTTCGGTGGCGGTCGAATTCTTTTTTAAATAATTCGTCGACCGCTTTGTTAATTTGAAACGGTGGACCATTCGGGCGTGTAACCTTAAGCCTGGTATCCAGCCAAAAACAACGCGGGCACTGCATGAAAAGCTCAATCTTACTTCGTGACACCTTGAATGGTGGTTTTTGACCAGGTTGATACGGCTTACTCCGCTCGTAACGATAACTCATATTTTAAACTTACCTCGCTCGGCCAAACGTTACTTTAATAGTTATAAATAATTGTAACAGGCGGGTCGTACGATACAATTTAAGCAATGAGACAAAAGCAGGCTATGCAGATAATGCTAGAGAGTAAGTGTGTTTTTTTAACTGGTCCACCGGGAGCGGGCAAAACTTTTGTATTAAAAGAATTTATTGCTCGCTCCCGAAACCGCGGTAAAACTGTTGCAGTTACAGCCAGCACAGGTATTGCCGCCACACATATTGGAGGGTCAACAATTCATAGCTGGTCAGGACTTGGTATAAAAGACTTTATAACTTACCAGGAAGCTAAAAACATAGCCGGTAAAACAAAGCTTAATAAGCGCTTTAACTCTACCGATATTTTGGTAATCGATGAGATATCGATGCTCCACGGCGCTCGTTTGGATATGGTAGACATGCTGCTCAAAGCAGCGCGTCAAAACGATAAACCATTTGGGGGTATACAAATTATTTTGGTCGGAGATTTATTCCAGCTACCGCCTGTAAATAGAAATGCGGATAGTGATTTCGCGCATTTAAGCAGATCTTGGAATGAGTTAAATCCACTGGTTTGTTACTTATCTGAGCAGCATCGTCAAGATAGTGGTGAGTTACTCGATTTACTACTTGCTATGCGAACTCAGAATTTGCGCAATCGACATATAACACTGCTACAAAGCCGTTTAAATGAAGCTGAACCAGAAAGAACAATCACCAAACTATATACTCACAATGTCGACGTAGACAGAATTAATCAAACCGAACTAGCAAAACTAGAAACTAAAACTTTAAATTACACAGCTAACGTTACAGGATCAAAAAAATACCGCGAACAACTTGCGGCAGGCCTGCTTACCCCACTTGAGTTAGACCTAAAAATAGGCGCAGAAGTAATTTTTACAGTCAACGATACTAACGGGCGGTTCGCCAATGGCACTCAAGGAATTATTGTTGACACCAATGATGACGACTGGCCTATCGTAAAGCTTCATAGCACTAAACGTAAAATCACAGTCACGCCTTATTCGTGGAAGTTGCAGGAAGGCGATAAAATTCGTGCCGAAGTTAGTCAGATTCCCCTCCGTTTAGCTTGGGCGATTACAATTCACAAAAGCCAAGGCATGACGCTTGATGCTGCGATTATAGATTTATCAAGAGCCTTCACGCCGGGCATGGGCTATGTTGCCCTTAGCCGACTTAAGTCTATTGACGGGCTGCATTTACGCGGCATAAACCGACAAGCTCTTATGCTGCATGATGCTATCCACGAAGTTGACGAGCATTTTCGATCAGCCTCTGACGAACTAGCTCTTATAACAGATGATGCACTCGACGAATCTCCAAATTCAGTTTCGCCAGTCATGGAAAATACTGAGCTTATGAATGATTTAAAATTATGGCGCACCAAAACTGCTAAAAGCCATAGCTTACCGCCATATGTTATTGCACATGATAAGGTTCTGATGGCAATAGCGAGCAAAATACCACAGACCGAACAGGAGTTACTTAGAATTGACGGAATTGGTACCAAAAAGATTGAAACTTACGGCAAAGATATACTGGCTATGACGTCTCGCTTTAATAGTGTTTAACTTGCGCAGGCAGCCACAGCCGCAACACACGCCGTTTCCGCTCGTAGCGTAAATTGACTTAGGTTTAGCTTATTACAGTGTTTAGCAAGCAGCTCCTTTTCACTATCTGTCCAGCCACCTTCTGGACCAATAAAAACTCCAAGATCTTCAACATCTGAAGTGTCAATATTATCTTCTGACTGATCTGCATAATAAAGTTTAATCTTTTCCTCGAACTCATTAATTGCAGTATGTAGTCCTACGGGCTCACGTAAACTAGGGATATCACTTCGGCCACACTGCTCAGCTGCTTGAATAATAATTTTTTTGGCTCTCTCTGTATTAAAACCGGTCTTTTCTGTTCTATCGGTAATTATCGGTACAAAATGTGTGGCACCTAATTCTGTACATTTTTGCAACACCCAGTCATTTTTGTCCTTTTTAAGAAGACTAAAAAACAAATACAATTCCTTATTAGGAGTTTGACGCTCTAGTTCAGTTACAAGCTTTAGTCTTACAGCTTTGTTACCGATTTCTTCAAGATTATAAAGCCGGTCTTCCCTTTCGCCATCAAATAAAATTAATTTACTACCTACTTCAAACCGCAGAACTTTCAGCCATTGAATAAGTAGCTGCTCGTCCATAACCCAAATGTCATGTTTCAATATAATACTATCTGTATAAAACCTATGCAGTTTCACGGGGTGCTCTTTCTGTAATCATCTAACTTTTGATTGTAGCTATTTTGCATTTCAGCGCAACTAACTCTTTTGTCTGCGAACTCTTTTACTAAAGCTTCTCTTTCAGTCTTAAACCGATTGTAGCTTATAAAATCTTGGCTACTAAACGTACTATCAATCTGCGAATTAGCTTTGGTTAGTTTGTTTGATATTTCGCTAAACTGCTCATTACAAATATCATAATCTTGCCTGGCTTTTTCGATTTCTTTTAGCTCTGTTTCATATACATATGCAGGGATTTCGGTAGAGTTTAATTGACGATTTCGGTGAGACTCGGCGGCCGAAAAGCTAAATAATCCAGCCGTTAAAAGTATTAGACCTGTAAAGCCGATAGCTATGCTGCGCAGAATAACTGGGCTATATTTTATGCCGCTAAAAACTATTGGTTTTCGGATTTTTTGAACCAGCAGTGAATGCAGCGCATTAAAGAGCCGGATAATGAAGTACAATAATGGAGCGATTACTATGAGGTAAGCTGAGCCCGTACTGTAGCCGTAGCCCAGCATAATTGCCAAAGAACAAGCTAAGGCCAGTGGACCAAATAATTTTATTTCTTTTACATATTTGTCTAAAAATTGTTGTCTTACACCAGCATCGCTCATCATGTCAGTAAAAAATATATTCATTGCACCGTCTGGACTGTACCGGGCTCGATGAATCTCATCGTAAAGCTCGCGGGCTTTTGTTTCTTTTAGGGTCTCGTAGGCTTCGTTTAGCCTATTCATTCTAGTTTCATCACCGCCTCGGTCAGGGTGATGCTCTTTTGCTAAGCGTAAATAGGCTTTTCGTATATCGGAAGTACTGGCCGTTTTTTTGACGCCCAAAACCTTGTAGTAATCAACGAATTTCATCTGTTAATATTGTACAGTAAATCAAGTTTGTTTTTACTGAATAATAAGATTAGCCAAAGTCTCTATGTGAGGGGTTCTAGGGAAAAAATTATATCCATCAAATCCTTTTAGTGTATAGCCGCCCTCCTGCAGCAGCTTAATATCTCTGGCTTGGGTTGCAGGATTACATGACAAATAAACTACCTGGCTAGGACGCTGTTCGATAATTCTTAGCACTAAATCTTTATGCAGCCCTGCACGAGGAGGGTCTACGATTAAACAAATATCTTTTTTCACATATTCTAAGGCTTTTTCACTGCTTGCCTGAACTACCTCAATCGGCAAAGAACCTGAATTCAACTTTGCATATTTTGCATTTACTGGATCAATTTCAATTAAAACTTTTGTTCCGCCTATCGGTATTCCAATTGAGCCAACTCCTGAATACATATCAATTTTATTCTTACACCCACCCGTAAGATAATCAATTCTTTTTAATGCAAGCTCAAAAACTGGGAGGTTGCCCTGAAAAAACGACAAGACGCCATATGACATGTCTACTCCCAATAATTTATCGCTCAAATTAGTCGAACCATTCACATATATTTTTTTTGTCGCTACTGATGCTGGGCTTTTAGGGTTACTGTAATAAGTCGCAAGATTTGCAATTTTTAATTTGGGGAATTTTTCAGTTTTGACAAACAAAGCGGCACTAACTTTTACAGTGTGAGACAAGGGACTTTCGGAGCGGATTATGACGGACTTAAGATCTCCTGCTCGGATACCAAGTTCGTTTAGCTCTATTAATAAATCTCTAGCGTATACAGATATCCCATCAAAAACTAAGCTGTTATAAGGGTATGGAAGTTTTATTTTCTGATGGCTAGCTCTTAGGTAATGCGCAAAGTGTACTCCTTCGTTGTCACCCCAAAATGAGAATTCTACCTTATTGCGGTATTTATCGATTGAACCAGCACTTAGGATTTCAAATTTTGGAAGGACTATATGTTCACGTTCAAAGATCTCTCGAACAATTTGTTGCTTAGCTATTATTTCAGCATCGTAGGTCATTATTTTCAGGGGCTGAGTTGAAAGCTCAATATCATTTACTTGCAAGGTACTAATCCGGTCGCTACTAGGTTTTATAATTTTTTCGGCAAAGCCTTCAGCGTAATCTTTTTTGTTTTTAGTAATTAGAACTTCTACTTCTTCGCCTGGTAAAGCTCCCCATACGAATGCTTTTTTGCCTTCCGGCAGCAAACCCAGACCCTGTCCGCCGTGGACAAGCTTATCAATTTTTACCAGCATCTTTATTTTTTTTAGAAACTTACTTTAAAAGACTCGCGAAAACCTGCCAGGTCAGTGCTGAAGTTGCTATCAAACTAAGTAAGATAAACGCCCGCTCAACATTTGCGTAGACTGAGTAGCTTCCAGTTCGTCTAAGCTGCATGTTATGCAAGTAGATAAGTGCAAGGTATATAAGAGCCATGCTGCCAACCAATACGTACACGAAGGAGTCGTAAGTAACTTCACCGGAACGCATTGTCATTATCAAATACCACGCAATTACTAGCCAAGGGGCAAGTCCCGACAGCAAACCGATTAGATAAGAAACAGGGTTTACTCTCTGGCCAAGTACACGGTTTCGCTCTAATGCCCAACCAGTTAGTAGCATTACTGCTGTGCTGCTAAATAACATAAGAAGAAGTGACTTATCAGATATGCCAATTATCATTGATATAACAACTATCATTAGACCGTAAACTAGCGCACCACCAATCCAGCGTTCGCGGTTAGTTTCATTTGTTAAGCCTACTTCATAACGTTCGCGTCTGACTGTAGCAACTTTGATGTGCATTAATGCAGATATGACCAGTATCGCAGCCAAAACATACGACAAACGTAGGTCTAGTAAGTTCTTGGTCGCAGGAACTAATACCTGGCTAGCACCTAATGAAGCCAGTGAGTCAGTAGTTGAGTAATTTGTGCTTACTGGTAGTGCCAAATGGGTTTTATCAAGTAGTACAACTGCAGCTGCTTGAGCAAGCTGAATCATCGCTACTGCTAGATTCATATTTCGTAATCTTTCAAAAACTCCCCTAGATGCTGAAGTTGTTTTCGTGCCTGATTTCAGAGAAGTTGTTTTGTTATTCTCAATTGTCACTACTGTCGGCTTTTTAGCCGATTTATTTAATGTAGGAGATGTCTTAGTTGTAGTTTTGCGAGTCGTTTTTGCACTGTTAACTTTTTTGGTAGCTGGTTTTTTGGTCGCACGCTTAGTAGTTGATTTCCTCGTTGTAGCCATAATAAGAAGATTGTAACAGTGTAAATGATATTTCACAAATATGAGTTGTAAGTATTAATTGAGTAGCATACTCATATATAATTAATTACATGGAACAAGCAGTTTTTGGAGGAGGATGTTACTGGTGCTTGGAAGCGTACTTCAAGCTCATTAAAGGTGTTAGTGGTGTGGTATCTGGTTATAGTGGTGGCAACTTAGAGAATCCTACCAGCGAACAAGTTTATGCCGGAGGTAGCGGTCATGCAGAAGTTGTACAAATAACTTTTGACCCTAAACAAATACCATATAAAAAGTTACTAGAAATATTCTTTGTAATGCATGATCCAACTACGCTGAACAGACAAGGCAATGATGTCGGCGAGATATACAGATCTGTAATTTTTTGTATGAACGAGGAGCAAAAAACTTACGCGGAATCCGCCATAACAGAATTTGCTACTCAAATTTATGAAGATCCTGTGGTTACAGAATTAAAAAGTTTTGACAAATTTTGGCCGGCCGATGAGTCTATGCAAGATTATTTTGAGCGCAACCCTAACAACGGTTATTGCCAAATAATAATTGCGCCTAAAATATTAAAATTACGGCAAAAATATAATGAACTTTTAGCTTAAGTTAAGGTAATTTATTTATGACCATATCTAATAACGCTTTTGAATCCGATTTGTAAGTAGATGGGTTGCCCTTGTCGGCTGACACTAATAGTATTCGACTTCCCTTTAAAAAACTGTAACCTTGATCACTAAACACTAGCCTGCCCGCTGGATGTCCTTCTTCAGATTTGTCAGATATATTATGTAGCAGTAAATCTTTAAATCCAAAATCAGCGTAATGGTCTGAAGTATAAGTTGCCACTCTAACCGAAGCATAAAAAGAATTATTACTTTTCAGCTCGTAGTAGCATCCTTCATTAATGCCTAATTCACCGCCGTTAGGTAATTTCTGACCATATAAATATGATCCCTGAACCAAGCTTCGCATAGTTACCTCACCGCCCAAAAACTTTTCTGCGTCTACTAACGTAAATGCTCCACATGAAAATCCCAAACTAGCGTTCGATGCTTCGTTCGTACGAGTTATCAACGAGTTAATCTCACCAATGTTCGAATTTGTATATTTATAGAGTACTATGCAAAAAAAACCTAATATTCCGACAAGCAGAGCTAATACCGCAACTGCTAAGTTTTTTTTATTTTTAAGCAGCGTGGATCGTATATTTTTTTTCGTAATGCTGTTTGTGACTATAGTAGTTTTTTTAGACTGTTTTTTATTCATAAGCGAAATATACATTAGAAAAAGTTATTTAACAAAACTAAAGCTATAAGTAATTAATCGGTTACTGAAACATCTCGCCAGAATGCTACATAATTACTAAAATCTTTTTTTACTGTATCGATGGCTGCTGGCAAAGGCTCAGGATAGCAAAAGGCGCTGTCTTGAGAAGTTTTTCCATTTACACTGACATTGTAATACTGGCATACACCTTTCCATGGGCATATATAGGGGGTATCTGACTTCTCCAAAAATTCTTGTTTGACCGATGTGGGCGGGAAATACCAATTGCCTTCTATATAAATGAGATCTTCCTTCGAAGCTTCAGCAATTACTTGATTATTCCATGTGGCTTTCATATTACTCTCCTATTCGGTTCTTAATGCTTCTATTGGGTCTAGTTTAGCAGCTTTACGAGCCGGCAAGAATCCTGCAAAAATTGAAATAACTATCAGAACCACTATCAATGCAACTATTTGCGCATAATTAAATATCAACAAATTATCTTCTATCTCTAACTGCTTTTTAATCACAGGATTAAGCGATGTCCCGACTATTATAGCTAAGCCAGATCCCAAGACGCCACCCAGAAATCCTATCCACGCTGCCTCAAACTTGAACAGTCTTCCTATATCTCGACTGCGCATTCCTAGTGATTTCATTAAACCTATTTCTCTTGTTCGCTGCAACACACTGATATACATTGTATTTATGATTCCGAATATTGACGCTATAACTGCAATACCGCCAAATGTAATGACTATTGCTCTTAAAATCCCGATCGCTTGATTCAAAAAGTCCTGAGTATCTTTCACGCTAAGGCTGAAAAATCCAATTTTTTGTAGCTCATCTTGAGCCTGTTTCAAAACTGTTTCGTCCTGCCCGTTCTTTATCTTTACAAATACAGTCAAAAACTTACCAAAGTTTGCGCCGCCTTTTGTACTTATATCTTGCAAACGCCTTGCGTCAGAATTATTGATATAGAGATATAGCTCTGTGCCTGGTTGCGCTGTAGTAGGAGTTTTAGTAACGGCCGCTATTGTAAATTTCTCTTCTTGCCTACTTGAAGACTGCAATTTTGCTAGCTCTTCTGGATTACTTAAAATCGAAGGATCTAGAGATAGAATATCAACTGGTTTATTAACGGCAAATGTTATTTGCTGTCCAACCGCCTCCTCGGCACTCGCAAATCCCAGTACCGACACAAAACCTTCCGGTAACAACACTGTACCAAGCTCGGGTGGGTTTATTATTGTTCCGGCCAGAACTTCAGGCTTTTGAGCAGGTCCTAACCCCGACGCGGTAGCTACATACTTTTTCTCACCATCACTTGTGATGTACTGAAGATTGAGTGAGATTCCTTCGCGGACACTTTCTACAAAATCTTGTTGTTTAATTAATGCAATGTCTTCGTCTGTAATTTGCTTGAGCTGGATACTTGCACCTGCTTCTGATACGCCTGCACCAAAACTCGGATCATATTCCCGCGGCGTCGAGGTGTCACTATTTCCTGTAATGCTTTCATCTGCCGAGACGATTAGCTCAGCTGGGTCGAAGTTTTCAGATATAATTTTGCTCACAAATTGCTCGGCACCATTACTTGCTGCAAGCGTCAAAGTAAGCGCAAAGGTTCCGACTGAAATGGCCAGTGCCGTCAAAACTGTCCTAGCTTTAGCCGATCTTAATGAACGACCAGAACGGCTAATTATATCGATTATTCTCATATATTTATTTTCCTGACTGCTTGTTTTGGCTTCAGGGCTAGATTTTTAGTTGATTTTTTAATAGATTCTATGTGGCCATCTTTCATAAAAACCTGAGTATCACATAAAACCGCTAGGTCATGGTCATGAGTAACTATAATTAACGTTGACCCGAGTTTTTTATTTAGTCCGAATAGTAATTCAATAATAGTCTTACCCGTCACACTATCCAGATTACCTGTTGGCTCATCTGCAAAAATAAGTTTAGGGCTATTAACTATGGCTCTTGCTATAGCCAGTCGCTGCTTTTGGCCACCCGAAAGGTTCCTGGCTTTTGCAGAAGATTTGTCACCTAACCCAACCTGCTCTATCGCTTTTTTGGCCAAATTTTTTCGGCGACCTTTGCGGATTTTGGCGATTTCTAACGGTAAGCTTACATTATTTAAGACCGACTGATTAGCCTCAACAAAAAACGACTGAAAAATAAATCCCATCGTTTTATTTCGGAAAGAATCAACCTCTTTGCGTTTCATTGTGGCTAAGTTTTGGCCGTCTACAATTATCTGCCCGCTAGTTGCTGGGTCTAGACCGCTCATTACGTGCATCAGGGTACTTTTACCTGAGCCGCTTTTTCCCACAATGGCTACTGTTGCTCCTTGTTCAATATCTAAGCTGACACTATCTAAAGCCACGAAAGTACTGGATTTTTTGCCGTATATTTTACGAGCATTTTCTACTTTTATCATTTTGCCTCTTTTGACTTATGGTTATATTGTATCAGTTAGCGGGAAATTTTTCGCCATATTAATCCGTCGAGTAATAAATGGCTTAAATAACCAAAAACAGCCGCCCCGTAAAAAATCATGCTAGCCGGAAGAATATTATCGTTATACAAATACGGAACAAGTAGTATTGGCAACGGCACCGCAAAGGGCGCCCAAAGCGCATGCGTCCACCCGCGATGTTTGCCTACTATCGGCAACATTGCAATTAGTCCGAGATAAGCCGCTGCCTGAATGTAGCCTTGCCAAATTAATAAAATGTTTAAAGGGAACACGATACCGAAGAATAGATTTTGCGCTTTACTGTTGGTGTCTACATCTGGGAATAAGCCAAATAAAGTACTTATTACCATTACTGCAGCAAGCACTTGCCAGTTACCCAAAATTCCTGCAGCTTCAGCAAACCTTTCAATAGGCGTAAACGACATCACGCCTGCAAATACACCTCCAGAAACTAATCCACCGAGAGTATGCCCACGCCAATTAGACACTTTTAGCTCCTATTGCGGTTAATCTTTTTAGAGATGCGTCTCGCGACTTCACGTCGTTCGTTCTCATCGTCACCAATCCCTACTTCTTCTAATGCGGCTACTATCTCGTGATCTAGAGCTAGGTCTTCTCTTATTTCTTTTTCCATTCGGTTATCAGTAGCAATCAGTTTACGCACTTGCTCGGCTGTTTCGTCTACAATATCAGATGCTTTTTTGGTAATTTTTATCTGCTGCGAAATCGATATACTCTGTAGAGTAGTCATAATAACGGCGGCAACACTAATGATGAATGCTATGAGACTAAAGGCCACTTCTTGAGGCGTACTATGAAGATTCGATAAGACAAATACTATTAACCCTACTGCTCCAAGTAACACAAATGCTTTGACCAATAAATAAAATTTTTGTTCAGATTTTTCTTTCATCATGATCATTATAGCTCTAATTTTCTGAAAACATAACCTCTTTGGCGCTCGGGAAGCTATTGTAGCCGTGCGCCGACATACTGGCACAGTAGGCGCCCGTACCACCGATAGCAACGATATCACCAATCTCAGCCTTATTTAGAAGTCTTGGGAGTAACGATTCAGGATCACCAGGAGAAGGCGTCAATAAATCTCCACTTTCGCAGTTATGCCCCACAACAACATATTCTATCTTTTCTGAAAAGTCATTTAATACCTCAATCGGATGCTGCGCACCATATAAACTTGGTCTTAAAATGTCGTTCATGCCGCTATTTATTTTTATAAAATTGTATCCCTTAGTACCTGTATCAACAATGTCTTCTACCCTTGCTAGTAGAGTGCCCGCATTAGCTACCAGAAACGTTCCTGGCTCTAGTTCAAGATGAAGTTTACGGCCCGACTGTTCATAAAAATCTTGCAAATGACGTTTAAGAACGTCGCCGATAATGGCCATATCTGCCCCTTTTTCTTCGGGCATTCGCGCTACTTTAAAGCCACCTCCCAAATTTAACACTGTCGCCTGTTCAAAAATTTTAGTTAGCTCTAAGCTTATTTTAATTGCCTCTTGCCAAACCTCCGGGTCGCTACCCGAACCAATGTGAGTATGAACTCGTTTAACTGCCAGACCAGCCTGTTCACATATACTAAGCACTTCAGGTATATATTCGTGCCAAATTCCGAAACTACTTGTTGTTCCACCTACATTTGTTCGATTGGAATGGCCAGAACCAATACCTGGGTTTATGCGAACACTGATATCCGTACCTGGAAATGCTTCCGAGTAAGTACGCAGTTGATGTAAACTTGTCGCATTAAATTGAACACCACTACTGACAAGCTCTTTTAAGTTTTTAGGTAATTCTTGACTGGTTAACAATATCTCGCTTCCTGAATACCCGGCTTTAATCGCAGCTTCAGCTTCGTAGCCACTGCTTGCATCTATTTTTATGCCTGAGTGTTTGAAAACATTAAGAATTTCCGAGTTAGAGTTTGCTTTCATCGCATATCGAACAGTAAGACCAAACGGCGCTGGCACAGAAAGCAAGGAATTTGCAGCATTAATAAGACATGATTTCTCATATACAAAAACTGGGGAATGCGTTTTATATAACTTTTTGATGTTTGAGGTGCTTAACATTTCTAAAACTTAACATCAGGATAAATGCTTCTTGTAATATCGTCGATGTCTTGGCGAAGATTAGGGAAAGGCACGCCTTCTCTTGCCGAAACTCCCTCAAAAAACCAGAAATTTCGCTCGCTGTTACCCCAACCACACGCCGGAGGCATACCGTATTCAAGTGCTTCTACATAATCTATATCGAGCATCATTGCTTCTTTATCGCCCGCTTCACGCATAGCTTGTTGCTCTGTAAACCTTGCCAGCTGTTCCTGGGGGTCGTTAAGCTCGGCAAAGCCGTTCCCAAGTTCACTGCCTGCAATAACTGGGTGAAACCGCTGGCCGACTCTTGGGTCATCGGGATCGGCTTTAGCAAGCGGCGAAATGCTGATAGGCTCGCTAACTAGCCAGAAAGGACCGCTTGATCGGCGCCGTATAATTTTCCAGACGCTATCAAGCGCTCGATTCACGTTTACTTCGCCGTCTAATTTTACCCCTTCTGTTTTCAATATTTCTTTTAGTTGTTCAAAATCTGGGTTAAACACATCAACTTCGTATTCTTCTCTCATCATATCTGCGTATTTACGCCTTGGCCACTCACCGCTCAAGTCTACATCGAAGCCATTTACGCCCTCGAACTTCAGCTTCCCCCAAGTCTGCTCGCAGACGTACTTGATCATATCTTCGTAAAACTTTATGCCTTCGTCATAATCCTGGTACGCAGCATATGATTCCATGGCAACATGCTCAGGCAAGTGTTCATCGCTGTAATTTTCGTTACGAAACCTCGGGCCGATATCAAAAACCCTTTCATAGCCACCGACAAGTAACCGCTTCAACGGCAGTTCATGGCTAATACGTAGGTAAAAATCGTGATCCAGCGAATCCATATGAGTTACAAATGGGTTAGCATCGGCTCCACCAGTCGTATGCTCCAAAACAGGTATATTAATTTCTATAAACCCGCTATCAATCAGATACTGGCGAGTGGCCTGCCAGAATTTGCTTCGCCGCACAAAACGCTGCCTCACCTCGTCATTAACGGCCATGTCGACATACCGACGCCTTAAACGCTGTTCTTTATCAGTGAAGCCTTCTTGCTCTGATGGCAAAGGTCTCAGCGCTTTTGTTAAAAGTCTTATTTTTTGAACGTGTACCGATATCTCACCAGTCTGCGTCTTGATTACCGGGCCAGTTGCTTCAATAAAATCCCCGGAATCTAGTAGTCGCAGCTCTTCAGGTGCTACAAGTTCGCTGTTCGCTCTATCGGCCTGCATGGGCTGATCTTCTTTTCGAATGAACAGTTGCAGTTCGGAAGAGTCATTTTTTATAACAATGAAAGCCAATTTACCAAACTTGCGGATGGACTTAATACGACCTACCACCGAAACCTGATCGTTCTCAAGTTTGTCAAAATCAGTAGTTATACTGCCTAAATCACTTGTACGATTAGCTTTTGAAGGGTACGGATTAACCCCGAGGTTTTTTAGCTCGTCAAGTTTACGCAGCCGCTCGTCGCGGAAATCTTTAAGTGTCGCCATATGACTACAGTTTAACGTTTTACAGATTCTGTTGCTAGTAAATTACTATATTATGCTTAGCTGATGCTTACGACTTTGTATTCTATAGTTTCGGCTGGGGTTTTGATTTCGACTGTTTCGCCTTCTTTTTTGCCTAGAAGTGCCTGGCCGATGGGTGATTCGTCACTAATTTTGCCAGCGGCTGGATCGGCCTCAACTGTACCTACTACTTGGTATTCTTTAGCTTTGCCGTCTTCACTTTTTAGTTTGACGATACTGCCCAACTGTACTGCTCCGTCGCCTTTTGGTTTCTCGATGATTTCCAAGTTAAGAAGAATGTTCTCGATATCTGCAATTCGACCCTCAGCTTTGTTTTGGTCTTCACGAGCAGAGCTATATTCAGCATTCTCAGATAAATCACCAAATTCTCGGGCAGTTTTAATACGTTCTGCAACCGCGCCACGCTGAGCTTTTAACTTCTCGAGTTCAGCTTCAAGTTCTTTAAGGCCGTTTTTGGTTAAGTAAAATTTATTTTTCATTACAATAATGCCCTTTAATTAGTTTATACGGATTTATTAACAATTTTTTAGGTGAGTTGGTTATTTCTGTTTGGTCCCTCGCCAACTACTGTTAGTCTATCAAGTTTGTCAGTACTTGGCTAGACTTTCAAGCGCTCTATAATTTCGGATATTTTGACCTGTTCTGTTCCATCGGATGTGCGAGATTTAAGCTCACATGATTCTGATTCAAGTGTCCTTGGACTTATGACAATCCTATAAGGGATACCAAACAAATCCGCATCACTAAATTTTTCACCTGGCCTCTCATCACGATCGTCGTATAGAACTGCTACACCAGCTTTATTTAAATCCTCATAAAGTTTTTGCGAGGCCACCAGAACAGCTTCATCAACACCTACCGCTGCAAGATAAACTTGGTATGGCGCAATCGAGGCTGGCCAAACCAATCCTTTATCATCACTCATAAGCTCAGCAATAACCCCCATTACTCTGGCAGGTCCGATACCATAGCTACCCATAACAACGTTTTTCTCGGTTCCATCTTCATCTGTAAATTTCAGTCCCATTGGTTCGCTTTTACTGGTGCCAAAGCTAAATATATTACCAACTTCTGCGGTTTTATGCTGTTCTAGTTCATCACGCTCGACACCTAGCATCTTTAGAACGTCATCGCGCATCACTTCTTCGTTAATAGCGATGTTTTTAGCCTTATGTATGTAAACGATGTCTTCACCTGCATCGCAAATTGTCTGAAATTCATGACTAAACTCGGCGAAAGCACCACCGGAAGCAAAGGTAAAATATGTCTTATCGCCGATGCCTAGACGCTTAAATATCTTGTTATAAGATTTTGTTGCCAGGTCATAGAATTGTTGATGTTCCTTGTCGCTCCTAGTAAAAGAGTAAAAATCTTTCATTATGAACTCGCGTGTACGCATAATGCCGCTTTTGGCCCTAGTTTCGTTACGTAGTTTGTTCTGGAACTGATAAACATATGCCGGTAAGTCTCGATAACTATTAATGAACTGTTTCATCATATCGGTCATTTGCTCTTCGTGTGACCATGCGAGCCCTGCCTGAGTGCCATTTTTGTATTCTGTTTTGAACCATACGTCGACAATCTCATCATTCCAACGGTCGGTCGATTCCCATAACTCCTGTCGCTGCAGGCTCGACATTAGTACTTCTCGGCCACCTATAGCGTTCATCTCTTCGCGGATTATTGCCATTATATTGTTGAGCACCTTCCAACCAAGCGGCATCCACAAGTAAATTCCTGCAGCGTCTTTATGAATGAATCCGGCGCGTAGTAGCAGCTGAGCATTTTTAGACACTTCGTCTGCCGGTGCCTGTTTACGGCTCTTGGTAAATAACTCACTTCTTTTCATATCATCTATTGTACAAGGAATATCTAAAAGTGTAAGGAGTTTGGTAAAAGTCTTACCAGCGCTAGCAAACGAATGCTTAGCATTCGCTTTAGGTGGGGGAAATTGCGGCTCGGATTTATTCCGAGCAAGATTGGGGTGAGACAAGCCTGTGACTTGACGCAAGAGAACCTTTCAGGGTCAAACCTGTTTGACACATGAAAGTTCTGGGTCCGCGGGACGTGGAGCGAGCTCCCCCTTAACTCTTAACAACGAACAGGAAAACAAACGCCAAGCTGTTCTTTATCGAATGCAGCAAGATCGGTGCTAGCAAAGTTCTTTCTTTTTCATATGTATAAATTAGCGCCAACGAGAACAGTGCGGTATCGATGGCTGCTATCCAGTTCAGCGGTTCTCCGCTCCCAAACTCTAAGTGCGCGATTCCAAATAAAATTGTCGTGACTATAGTTGCTATTACTATACCGGCATACTTTTTAGCACCGCGGTACAAAAACCCTCTGAATAAAACTTCTTCTGCAATTGGTACAGCCACGCACAATGCCAGAAACACAAGTAAAAGAGATTTTCCTCTTGCGCCGTCAAAGCCTATCTGCTGAGTTTGCTCTATATCTACTTGCGGTACAAATAACGCCAAAAGAACTGTCAGTATAAATGTTACGCCGAAGTAAACACCAAAATATAATGAGACTCTCAAAACCTGCATCATGGATGGTAATTTTAGGTTAAATTCTCGGATTGATCGCTGAGCAAATCGTAGCGCCAGCATGACGCTCAGCACAATGAATAATTCTACTAGTAATATCAGGTAGAACTGCGCTTTGGTAGAAGATGTGATAGTTTTCTCTATCATCAACGGGCTACGTCCGGACAGCGAATAACCTACTGATACTAATGCTGCGGCTATGAAGTTGGCGGCAAAAAACAGAACGAAGGTAGTAAGTACTAACCCCAGTAATCTTCTATAATCCCTGATAAATGTTGAACCAATTTCAGTTTTATTCTCAGGCGCCGTGTCATTCATGTCGACTCTAGAAGAATCGTCTGACATCAACAATTGTAATTAATAGAAATAAGATCATAAGGGCGGCAAAACCAGTGCCGTGGATTCGTTCTTCTGTCTTCTGAGTAAGTGGCTTTTTTAGGCCGCGGAAAAGCAACATGACAAATAGCCTTCCACCGTCCAGCGCCGGTATCGGCAGAACGTTCATGATCGCTAATGTCAGTGATATCACTGCAATTATTACTAGTAAGAAATTAATTCCGAGCCGGCTACCCTCTTTTAGGATAAAGAAAATTCCTACTGGCCCTGAAACTTGCTCACTAGCTTTACTGCCATTTCCAATAATCAGGTTACCGAGCGCGCTACCAATGCCTTTTAGTGTCGCCCATGTTATTTGTCCGCTAACTCCTACTGCCTGAATTGGCGCACTCCAAGTACTTCGAGTTACTGTATATTCGCCTGGCAGTACACCCAAGTAGCCTTTGGGTTCGACCGATTTTTTGCTTGTTTCCACCTCTTCGGCGGTACGTATTTTGGCTGTGGTTGATTGAACATTTTTTGCACGTTCATAAACTATTTGTAATTCCTGGCCGCTATTGCCACTAGTTACTTGCTTGAGTACATCTGCTGATGTAAAGAACCCGCATTCTTCTGAACGACAATCTTGCCCTACGTCACCATATCTTAGTAACTTATCCCCGACTTGTAATCCGGCCTGAGAGGCGGGGCTATTGTCTTCGACGAAGCTTACAAATACGTCATTTCGAACAACTTTTGTGTCCGAGCTGACAGCAAATTGATTTGGCAATAACTTCGGTAATCCTGTTAGGCTCAAAAGTGTGAACAAACCTAAGGCAACCAAAAGGTTCATCACAACGCCAGCTAACATTATTTTTACTTTGTTCTTGGTCGTAGCAGCGCCAAAAGAGCCTTTGGTAGTATCGGCATCGTGTTCGCCTTTTAGCCTAACAAATCCGCCAAGCGGCAAAAGATTCAAGCTCAGAAGCATACCACTTTTAAGCTTTTTGCCCCATATCTTCGGCGGGAAGCCCAAACCGAATTCCTCTACATCAACATCTGCATTACGGGCGGCCTTGTAATGCCCCCACTCGTGAATTAACACCAAACAGACAAATAAAATCAGCCCTAAAACTACTAATACCCAACTCATATACTCCTATTATATAGTGGCTAGTGATTAGTGGCTAGTACATTCAAACTTTTATATAAGCTTCACAAACCAATACTTTAGCGCTGGAGTTTTGTTAAAGTCGTAGAAACTTTAACAAAAACGGGGGTGCAAGTTGAAGTCCTAATTTATTTCGGGCGAAACTGAAGGGGCAAGCCCCTCTTTAAAGTGTCAGAATTTCTTGCTCTTTGGCTTTGGCGGCTGTTTCGATGTCCGCCTTGGCTTTGGCCATGGCTTCATCTATCTGCTTTTCTAGCCGAGCTACATCATCACGGCCGATTTCTTTGTCTTTTTCGGCTTTTTCTATTTCTGATCTGGCATCATGGCGAACGTTTCTCATCGCAATTAGTGATTCCTCTACCTTTTCCCCTAATTGCTTAGCAATTTGAGCGCGTCGTTCAGTAGTTAATGGTGGAATATTTAACCTTATAACGTGCCCATCGTCTGATGGGTTGAGTCCTAGCGATTGATTGTCGCGGATTGCTTGACTGATAGCTGGCAAATTGCTTGGATCAAACGGCGAAATCTGAATTAATTGAGGCTCAGGGGTTGTAATTGTGGCAAGTTGAATAAGTGGCATTTGGGTGCCATAAACAAGAGCTGTCACGCCCTCAACCATACTAGGGTGAGCCCGCCCTGTTCGTAGTTTCTTAATTTCCTCGATGAACCGCGACTTGGCTTGTTCGAACTTGGCAATTGCCTCTTTGACTGTTTTAGAATCCACAATTTTCTCCTTATTTCTGATTAGATTGTACTCTAGTTAACTATAACTAGGCTACAAACATAGTACCGATTTTGTTTGCCTCGGAATGTGCGATTGCTTCTGGCTCCATAGCATTCGCAATATATAAAGTACGGCCAGAAGCTACGAAAATCTCAGCCGCTAATATCTTAGTTATCATTCCTCCGCTACCTCCGCTACCTCCGCTACCTCCGCTACCTCCGCTACCTCCGCTACCTCCGCTACCTCCGCTACCTCCGCTACCTCCGCTACCTCCGCTACCTCCGCTACCTCCGCTACCTCCGCTACCATTATCTACTTTATGAGAAACACAGTGTGCTTTCATATCTTCAAGTTGGTCCAAATTTACTTCTTCAATACGTTTTTTTCACCATGATAGTTCTCAAAGAACGCATCTTCTGTACCTAATAAATGCAGAGTTTCAGCGCCTATTATTTTTGCTACATGAGCGGCAAGCTGGTCGTTGTCGCCATAAATAATCTCTTCTGCAGATACCGCATCATTTTCGTTGATTATAGGAACGATACCCATGCTGAACATCTTATAAACTGTCTCAAGTAACACCTTGGATTCTTTAGAACCTTCTTGGATAAGATGATTCGTTACCAATACTTGACCTACAAGTTTATCGTGCTCAGTAAAAGCCCGCTGCCATTCAGCCATGAGTATAGGCTGACCAACAGTTGACTGTACCTGCTTGGTCAACAGGTCGCGTGAATCAAGCCTCATGGCAACTCTACCAAACTTACACGCGGCAGAAGACACTATAGCAACCGAGCCGCCATTGTTCATTTCGCCCACAGTTTCTTGAGCGATTAAATCAAAGACATCGATTCTAGGAGAAACGCCATCATGCAAACTGTCTGAGCCAACTTTAAAAACCTTCATCGCAAATTATTGTCAGTTTATAATACTTCGCCAAGTTGCAGTCGGCTAAAACGACGTACGACTACGTTTTCGCCCAAACGAGCATTGGCCTCTTTTACGACATCGCCGACGGTTTGGTCGGGATTTTTGACGAATGGCTGGTCTAGTAGGCACCGCTCAGAAAAATGTTTCTTTAACATGCCTTCGACAATCATTTCGGCTTTGTCAGCTGGCTTGCCTTCAGCAACAACTTTTTCCTTGAACTCAGTAGCTACTTTTTCTCGATCTTCTAAAGTAACTTCCTCGACAGATACATATTCTGGGTTACTTGCAGCAATATGTAAGCAAAGGTCTTTTACTAAGTCTGTAAACTGTCCGTTACGGGCAACAAAATCTGTTTCACAATTAACTTCTACCAGTACCCCGATTCGGTTGTCATGGACATAACTGCCGACAACACCAGCGCGGGCTTCGCGCTCTCCACGCTTGTCGGCTTTGGTAAG
>JALYRK010000068.1 GCA_030855355.1 bacterium | reverse complement strand
TAAATAATCCTTAAATTTAAGATTCCCATAAAACTCCAAGAAATCTTAATACTATTATAGACCTACGACATAAAAACTAAAAACCCTACTTTTTGGGTTGAGTGATATGAACTGGCGAACCGTAGAGTGGCAGTAAAGGTTCGTTAGATTTTTTGGTCAATAATGCCGCGGCCGACTCCCTGAACCAATCATCTCCTTCGCCACCATGAATCGATATTTCCAGTCCGTAGGCGAGCGCATTTGCTACTGTAAGGCCTATCCGTAGCCCCGTGAACGATCCCGGACCCAAAAATGCCGTTATACCAGTGAGATTTTCTAAGTTTGAGTCATTTTTAGTTAATAGATCATTAATCTTAATATGGATAGTTTCGGCTAGTTGCCGATGCGCCTCCCATTTATAAACTTCAAGTACTTTGCCGGTTTCGTCAGCCAACCAGAGCTCGCTTTCTGGTTTATCAGTCCTTAACCCCAGAATCATTTTAGCTCCTCAAACAAATACCCCATATCATCAGGATAATGGCAGATAATCTTGCGGACATCTTCGCCAGCCGCATCGCGCCTTAGTTCTATCAAAACCCTCTGTTTAGGCATAGCACCTTCAACACGGTCAGCCCACTCGGCTACTACAACATCCCCGCTCTCGACTTCTTCAGTAATAGTTTGCTCAATCATCGCTTTGTCATCGCCCAACCGATACAAATCAAAATGATGAATTTTGAACTTAGAGCCAATGTACTGCTTCTGAATCATAAAAGTAGGACTGGCGACCACATCGCTACTGCCAGCACCACTAGCCAAGCCTCGCACCAAAGTAGTTTTGCCGCCGCCGAGGTCGCTAATAAGCTCGATAACCTCGCCGCCTTTAAGCCTGCGACCGAGTTGCTCGCCTAATTTCTCGGTGTCGGCGGAGTCGTTCGACGGTGTTTCGTAAGTCATGACGGTATTCATACAAGGAGTATCCTAGCGCGGTTAGCCCGACCACTGCAAGCACAGCCGGGTTAACTGGCAGCAATTTTCCGTCTGTTGGCGGCTCTTCGAAAACACTACGGGCAGCGGTGTCAGCCTTAGGTTTTTTGGTTGTTTTCTTGGCAGCAGCAGTCTTTTTCTTTGCCGCGGTCTTTTTGGCAGCAGAAGCTTTTTTGGTTGAGGCAGCCTTGACGGCAGGTACGGGCGCAGCCACTAAGATATTTGGTAAGCCCTCAGTTGGAGTACTTGTCCATTGCCACACACCCGCTATAAATGACCAAGCTTCCCCGTCATCAGCATCCTGATAAGTGTCAGATATAGATTGCAGTTCGTCGTCAGCGTTTACTAATCTTGCTGCTCCCGCGGTGTTAGAGAGAGTAAGGTTAGTATCGCCTGATTTTATAACTAAATAGCCCTTGGCTGGAATGACTTTCTCTTTTAAAAAAACCCTATAGCTAAAGTTACTACCAGTTTCAAGTTTCCAACCATCTAGCTCAATATTTACATCATTCGGATTATATAATTCTACATATTCGTCACTAGCGTCAGTTAACGGGCTAGCAGGATTTGGCAGAAGTTCAGTTATTTGGACTGGCATTAGGTTAATAGTAGGCTCGGGCTCTGTAGGTTCAAGCTCGGTTGGCTCCTCGGCTTCTTCATTTTCTTCCGGAGTTTCCGTCTCTTCTGGTTCTTCTTCTGGGGGCTCTACAATTATTTCAGGAGAGCAGTCTTGCGATAGCGCACCTAGGGTTGTCTCAGCGAACTCATAAAAGTCTAGCGAATTATTATTGCTGTCATCATACTCATAGGTCTCAAGAAGGCACCGCTGCAAGCTACTCCCGGCCGCAGTGGCTACTGCAGGCAGCGTTTCAGGCATGGCAGCTGTGCCCCAACCAAGTTTGTCTAGCTCATACTTTTCAACCAACTCGGTAGATGGGTCGTCCCAGATAACACGTATATGCCCTCCGCTATTCGACAAATTACTGCTATAACGGGCACCGGCATTTAATGTCAAATAATCTCTGTGAGCAATTACCAAATATTCACCGCTTGCCAGCTCACCGCTTAGCGCGGTTATTGTAATGAGATTTTGCCAAGACGTTTCGCTAGTTGCTGTTGACGTCGCTCTCTCTAGCTTAATTTGGGCTAAATCTGCTGCTTGTTCGCCGGCGTTATAAAGCTCTATGAATTCCTTCTCGGCCGTCAATCCATTTGCCTGAAGTTCAGTGATAATAATGTTAGGCTGAACGACTGTAGGGGTTTGGGTCATCTCTTCTACGGCCGTAGACTCTTGGGCAAAGCTTATTAACGGCGTGAATACCAAGGCTACCGCGAATAAAACTGCAATTACCCTTTTGACCCTCATAATAAACTGAACTATATTCCTGAAGTTAATCAAATAAAATTGTATTATGTACAACTATTCAGTAAAGCACTAGCGTAAAAATTCTAACTTGATTAGTAAAAACTAGCGCTATACTAAAGACATGCTTCAACTTGCCAAAACTCTCTATAGCCGAGATATAGTTTCACTTCGTAATAGCCAGGTGGTTGGTACTGCTACGCAACCGATAATCAACCCTAACAATCTGAAAATCGAAGGTTGGTACGCTGTTGACCGCTTCAGTGGCGAAGACCTAATTTTACCCGTAATAGAGATGAGGGAACTTAACCGCTATGGTATAGCTGTTAACGATCATTCAGCTATGACTCCTGAAGCAGATTTGGTTCGACTTCAAAAAATCTTGCAGATTCAGTTTCAGCTCCTTAAGAAAAAGGTAGTAACCGAATCAAAACAGGTTGTCGGCACTGTAAGCGACTTTAGTTATGACGACAGCGGCATGACCATTCAAAAATTGTATGTGACTCCGCGTGGGCTTAAAAGCCTCGCCGC
>JALYRK010000067.1 GCA_030855355.1 bacterium | reverse complement strand
TCTATACAAGCATAGCGCCAGTGCATTTGGGATACGGCAAAAAGGGCGAAAGAGGTTTTGTGATTTTGCTTCGCGATATTACCCACGAGAAATCATTAGAAGACGAGAGGAACGAATTTATCAGCGTAGTAAGTCATGAGCTCAGGACGCCGATTGCAATTACTGAAGGCATGATCGGAAATGCTGAGTTTTTGATAGAAAAAACTGGCGATATTACAAAATCCAAAGAACTATTGAAAGAAGCCCACGCTCAAGTTTTGTTTTTAGCTCAAATGATAAACGATTTATCGACACTTTCGCGTGCCGAAAGAGGTAAATTGCAGGCCGAGCGTGAAGCGATAAATGTTTCAGAGCTTATAACTGAACTTCATCATAACTACGAACCAAGCGCAGCTGCAAAGGGTTTAAAGTTTTTTAGCCATGCCGATCCAAGTCTCGAAGCACTATTTTCGAGCAGGCTGTACGTAAGAGAAATATTACAAAATTTTATTACAAATGCAATTAAATATACTGAGTCCGGAAGCATAACCCTCGAGGGCAAGCCTAGAGATAGTGGCGTAGAATTTACGGTAACTGATACGGGAATTGGCATTGGTCAAGGCGACAAAAAGAAGGTTTTTGAAAAATTTTTTAGAGCCGACAATAGTAAGACTCGTGAACAAAGCGGCACCGGCTTAGGACTTTACGTTACAGCAAAACTGGCCCACATTATTGGAGCAACAATCGAGCTAGACAGTCAGCTCCATCACGGCTCTACATTCATAATTCACGTCCCGAATATACCCGAATCCTAAGCAGAATAATCATTACTTCTAGCTTTTTGGCAGCCTAGGAACCACATGCATAATCGGCACGCAAACGTTTCGGCCTTTCCAATTTACCTCACCGAATTCATACCTCCACATTGACAGAAATAGCGTAATTGCATCTAAGACCACAACGACGGGGAATATTAAGCTAGCAAGTAATGCGTGCTTAGGACTTACTACATTGGTTATCAGGCCGTTAGTTAGGTTCAATAAAACGATAGTTGCTAGGGCTAAAAAGAAATGCTCGAAACTTATATTGCCAGTAACGCTTAAACCCAGCAACAAAGCAGGCAAAATCACAACTATGCTGGCTACCAGTAAATATACCAGCACATTTTCAGGCCTTTTTCTTAGCTGCGGGTACCGAAGCCTCATTGCCGTCACGCGCTGTTCTGACAGTGTTTTCTGGCTTGAAACGAGGGGCAAATTTCTAGAACTTATAAAACTATAAGAAGATCTTTTATCAGCTTTCCAGGCAAAGTAACGTTCGGGCATGATTGACCTTGATACGGCCTTGAACGCCGATTTACCTAGTAAAGATTTTTTTGCCATCCAGCAGGAACTAAGAGCAGGCTGACGATGAACCAATTGCCGAGGCAGAGCAAGTTCCCACAGATATCTGGCAGATTGGTAAAGTAGCGCCCATTTCATGCCTGAACCACGCCTTGGCAAAATATTTACCATGTCCAGTTTTCGATCCCGCATAATAGCAACCAGTGAAGAGACGGCTGATGGCTCAAACCTTAAATCAACTCCGCAAAATAGTATGTAATCCCCGAGTGCTTCTTCAGTCAGCTTTTGATAAGCGGTGTTTTTGGCAAGCCAGTTTTTTTCTGGGGGCGAGCCAGCAATAAATCGCACGCCTTTTTGGGCATAATTCTTGATTATTTCAGGCGTCCTGTCTTGCGAACAATCATCGTAGACTAATATTTCCAGTTTAGGATAGTCGCTATCGAGTACTGACTTTAGACAGTCATTCAAATCTTCTGTCTCGTTCCTTGCCGGTATGACTACACTAACTACTGGAAGTTCGCGCGTGGCCTGAGGGAGCGCGATTGACGGCAAATTTATTTTACTTAGCCGCTTTGCTGTATTAAAAAATACCAATGCTGAAAAAGTAAGCAATGCTATCGAGACAACAGAAATCAGTTCTCGATTTTCAATTACAGTAATTACCGCGGCATAAGTAACAAGCTGTATGATCAATAACCGCCATGACGTCCTAAAAACACTTTTTTTCAAATAATCAGCGTTCATTCTACCGAAACCAAACCGCATAAGATTTATTATTCTAAACGCCGTAACCAGGCATAAGCTTAAAGTAGCAAAGTTGAAGTTATCTAGCAGAATCAAACCTTGGGTGAATGCTAAAACTACTATGAGTAGATTGCTGGCTATAAACCTAGATTTTTTACCCTCTACCAATGCTACAGCCGCCAACTCAAGCAGAGCTACCGCAAGAAAGAAATTTAAAACTGTCATTATTAATACATTATAAATGATATCTTCAGATATGGCTTAGCCTTTTGTTAAGACACAACTACCTATTTATAAAACCGCTAGGTTGTGATATATTGACATCTGAAGCAGGACTATCATATTCATGATAGTTTTTTAATTTCAAGGAGAGAAATGGCCACCAAGAAGACATCCAAGGAGACGATACGCCAAAGAGCAGAGCGTAGTAGCAGTGCTACTCCCAAAAGAAAAAGAGTACGTACAGCTGCAAGTAGCGCTGGCAAGCCTCTAAAACGTGCATGGACCGGTGCAACCCGTGAATACCATGCTATGCCACAAAAAGAATCAGGTTTTTTCGGATTTATGACAAAATCTAGAAGCCTTTTTCCTAGATATATAGCTGATGCCTGGACAGAAGTAAGGCAAGTTTCGTGGCCTAGCCGCCGTACAACCTGGAATCTAGTGCTTGCGGTATTCCTGTTCGCCACTGTTTTCGGTGTAGCAATTGCCTTAGTGGATTACGGATTAGAAAAAATATTTAAACAGATATTGCTTTAAGGTTAGGGAGAATATATGACCAATCGTTACGATTCACAAA
>JALYRK010000066.1 GCA_030855355.1 bacterium | reverse complement strand
AAAAAGGGAGGACACAGAGTCCCCTCAGGTTGCTTGCATGCGCTGAAGAAGTCACTAAATAAGATTGAGGTGGTCGAAAACCTCAAAAATAACAAGTAATCCCAGCGGATGTATTGCACTCGAATGTTTTAGAGTGCAGGAGAACCTCATTAGTATTTTCAAATCCAGACGAAATAAGGGCGTAAACGCAGTTATCGAGTCATATCAGAATATGGGCAACCTTTCTGATTCATACAAGAGAGCATCAACTAGTGCTAGGAAACGTATAGTCCGCAACGGGATTATATTTAGTAATGTCGCCGTATTAGCGTTAGTTTCGCTTTTTGTGTTTGGAAGCAAGCAACAGACAAGCCCTACTTCTAATTCTGTAAATTCATCTGATAGCGCGCAAGTAAATCCTTTAGACGAATTATCTAGTGCCGATATTGCTGTACATGCTGCGCAAATGGCTAGATTAGATGAAGTAAAAGCTGTAGTAAATAACGCAGACAGTGTTAATGCTCAGTTATCAATAGTCCCTACAGACAGCCAAGTCGTAGCAAAGCCTCAAATTGTGAGCACTGGATTAAAATCCAAGCGCGATATTGTAGTTTATACGACTGTAGAAGGCGATAGTGTTTCGGCGATTGCTAAGAAATTTGGTGTCACAACCGAAAGCGTTAAATGGTCAAATGACCTTGGCGCAGATGCAATTGCTGCCGGTAGAACTTTGCGCATTCCTCCTGTGAACGGGATAGTTTATCAAGTAAAACCTAACGATACTGCCGATACATTAGCCAGCAAATACCAAGCCAGCAAAGACCAAATTATAGCTTTTAACGACGCTGAAATAAGTGGTTTGGTAAGAGACGACTTTATCGTAATTCCTGGTGGTAAAATCCCCACGCCTGTTGCTAGAAGCATCCCAGCAAGCAACAATTTCTCATATGGTTCATTGACTCCGCGTTATGGCGGAAACGGCTATGACTTCGGCTATTGCACATGGTGGGCAGCAAAGCGCCGAGCAGAAATCGGCCGACCAGTTCCAAATAATCTTGGTAACGCTAGTACCTGGAAAGTATTGGCACAGCGTGCAGGCTTAGGTGTAGGATCTACGCCACAAGCTGGTGCTGTAATTTGGACTCCGCCACGTGACTATTACGGTCATGTAGCGTTTGTTGAAGAAGTGTTTGAAGACGGTCGAGTCCGTGTATCCGAGATGAATGTTCGCGGCTGGAATGTCAGAAGCGAAAAGATACTTACGCCCGCTCAAGCAGCTGGCTACGGCTACATCTACTAATACGAGACTTTATAGTTCAAGCTCTGTGCCATATACTTATATAGATGAGTTTTGTTGATGTTGCGAAAGTATTGGTCGCTGCCGGTGACGGCGGCAATGGTTTAGTTAGTTTTAGACGTGAAAAATTTGTAGACCGTGGCGGCCCAGATGGTGGCGATGGTGGCGATGGTGGCGATGTAATATGCGAGGCAAGTAACAGTGAGAATACCCTCGCCAAATATCGGTATAGTAAAGATCTGAAAGCTGAAGACGGCAAACCTGGTGAGCCGAACAATCGACATGGCCGTTCGGGTAAAGATGTGATTGTGAAGGTTCCACCTGGAACAATTGTTCGCAATGAAGATGGCGATGTGATTGCGGATCTTGTAGAGCCAGGACAGCAGGCGGTCATTGCAGCAGGCGGTAAAGGCGGTTTTGGAAATGCCCATTTCACCAGTAGTACCAGACAGGCGCCGCGGGTAGCCGAAAGAGGCGAGCCGGGACAAAACTATGCAGCAGTTCTAGAAATGAAAATGATAGCTGATGTCGGGTTAGTCGGACTTCCTAATGCCGGAAAATCTACTTTCCTAGCACGAGTCAGTAACGCAAAGCCAGACATTGCAAATTATCCGTTTACGACCTTAACGCCAAACTTGGGCGTGGCCGATGTCGGTAAAGACAGAGCTTTATTAGTTGCTGATATCCCGGGACTTATTGAGGGCGCTAGCGAAGGCAAAGGGCTTGGAGATGAGTTCTTAAGGCACGTTGAGCGCACTAAAGTTCTGCTGCATTTAGTAGACGGATGGAGCAATGACGTTGCCGCCGATTATAAGACAATTAACGCCGAACTAAAGGCATACGCGACAGACTTATCGGTAAAGCCACAGATTGTAGTACTGACAAAAACTGATGGTTTGGACGATGAAATAGTTGCCGATCAGGTAAAATCGCTTAAAAAATCTGCTGGAAGCAAAGCAAAAATTATGAGTATTTCATCGCATTCTGGCGAAGGAATAAGAGAAATACTGAACGAACTTATGAAAATCGTAGAGAAGAAGCGATCTGAAGACAAAGTAGCTCGTGAACAAGAAGAATTAGAACCAGTTATCACAATTACAGGCGTTCCAGAGGACTGGAGTATTGCACAGTCTGACAAAGGATATGTAGTCTCAGGCGGTAAGATAGAGCGCTTCGCGTCTCGCACCGATTTTGATAACGATGAAGGCGTTCAGCGACTGCGAGATATTATGCGTAAAAACGGCATACTAAAAGAACTCGAGAAACTAGGCGCCGAACCGGGTAGCCGAATTAGAATCGGCAAAAAGCACTCTATTAAATTCTAATGAGTAACACGTTTTACTTTTATGATTTAGAAACAAGCAGTGGTCGTGCTAACGGTGGGAGGATAATGCAGTTCGCTGGGCAGCGCACTGACATGAATCTCAAGCCCATCGGCAAACCAGACAATATATTAGTTAAGCTAAGTCCTGATGTCTTACCCGATCCTTTTGCGATACTGGTTCATGGCATAACTCCCCAAACAGCTAATAGTGACGGTATTAGCGAGGCAGAATTAATAAGTTATTTTACTAAGGACGTCGCTAAACCCGGGA
>JALYRK010000065.1 GCA_030855355.1 bacterium | reverse complement strand
ATTGCCAGTCGGGTTTTGGCGGCTTCAGTTTGGTAGCTGCTAATCATGTCGGTCCAACCAGCAGCTGTGTTATCTTTAGGTTTTGCCCCTGCACCGCTAAGTATTGCGCCGAGTTTATAACGGGAAATATCGATTTCTTTTACTAAGCTGTTTTTGTCGACTAGTGACATCTGGCCGATTTTTTCGCTTAGACTCATTCGGGAAAGTAAGTCATCTACACGCTTTTCTATAGGTAAGCTAGCTTGCTTATAATCCGCATTTTCTGGAATGGCCGGCAAATTTTCGACAAAAGGTTTTTGAATGTAACCAACTCCAAACATCGCCAATACTCCGACGAAAATAACGTACGGCAAAGGACGCTTAAATTTGTACGATCGTCTGCTGATTTTATGGCGCAGTTTTACTTTAGGTTTTTTCATTAACTTTCAGTTTAAATGCTTACGCCTAATTATACGACGCTAGGGAGAAGTAGCACAATCGAAAGCGGAATTATAAGGTTGTCTGTTCCAAAAGGAAGTATATTCTCTGAGAGCGTAGCCAATATACTCATAAGCAGAATAGTAACGATAGGCAAAACCTGAGCGTATATGCCGCCGACTGCTATAAATACCACTACGCAGCTGGCAAAATACACCGCTGTGCCCAGAATAGTTTTTTTCGCCTCCCAGACATGGTAAACCTTTGTACGTTTTTCATACCTAGTACCAACCACTGCTGCCAGCCCGTCGGCAACCGCAAGTATGAGTACGGCTGCAGCAAAATGCCACCTAGCCTCCGCCAATACTGCACAGAGCAGTATCGCAATCGGATAAAAATATTCGCCGTATGTGCGGCGTTTAACGTCATAAACTGCATGGAATATATGCAATAGCCTTGATATAACCAGACCGATCAACAGACCTGCAGACAATACTGCAATATGGGGCATCGGTAAAAACAGCGGCCAGAGCGCAATCCATACACCACCTAAAATATGAATAAACTTGCGGCCCGCTTCGCCTTTAAGTACTCCGGTACGCCAAAAAGCTTCACTGGCCAGCCCGATAAGACCCAATGGTAATAGTGCCAAAAAAGCGTTCAACATCAGATTAATATTAGCATCAAAACTATTGACATTGAGATAAATCTGGAGGATAACTAACGCTAAGAGTTAATTCAGCTCTAACAAAAAACGAGAAAAAAGTGCCAACTATGGAAAAAGACTATTCTAGGCTTGCACCAATTAATTTAGTAAAAACTTTGAAGGCTGACGGAGTGCGCCCGAATGCTAAAACACCTTTTCGTCCTCACGTCTCTGTTCAGGGCGGAGGCCGCGCAGGTATAATCGGGCTTGGCGCATTAGATGTATTTTATAACGAGGGCTATCTGGAGCACACCTCTCAGATAGACGGCATATCAATAGGCACTTCTAATGCCGCAGCCACAATATCTGGACAGATACCTAAGGCAAAAGAAGCCCAAATTCATACTATGACTGATGGAGAATTCGTTAATTTTCGGAGGGCTCATAAACCAGCTGATTTCGCATTACTCGAAAACGTAATACGCGGTTCACTTGACGTGGAAGAGGTACTGAAAAGTCCAGTAACTCTTGGGATAGGCTTAACACGAAAGCGTGACCTCAGCCCAGACAGTATTACATCTCGTGATATTTCAGAAAATGATGGCGATTTAGTGACTTGGCTTATGCGCGCCATGCACCTGCCAATCGCAGCAGGTTTAGCGAAATCTGACTGGATTGACGGCGGTACGTCATGGCTCCGTACGCCAGATATCAGCCGTCATTATGGTGCAACACATATCATTGATATTAGTAATGCGCCGACCAAGGCATGGAAATATCAGAAATGGCCCACTAATTTAGTTGGGGGGTGGCTCGTATTAGACGGACTCAACCCAGGAAATTTTGGCAGATTTCATGATTTCTCCCGTGAACAGGCTGCCGAGATAAACAAAGGCAATACATCTGATTGTGAAACAGTATATCCAAGTGAAGGTATTGTTTTACCGGGTACATTTGAAAGAGGCAAGAATGCAAAAAGAAAACTCGAGCTGGGATTCATAGCAGGCCAAAACGCGATGGCACGAGCCCTCGGTGTGCCATTAGCGGGTATCGAACTTCCTGCTGAAGCAAAAAGCGACTCTATAAGGCTGTTCGGACGAATTGCAATTCCCCGAAAATACATACCACTAGCTGCTTAATATAAAAAGCCCCGGATTTCTCCGGGGCTTTGTTCAATATCAGTATTACATGGCGTTTTTAGTGTCGCGCCGTTGCTGCTCTGTCTCGCCTTGATACCCAGTGGTACCTTCTTGAGCTTTTGGCATTTTAGCTGCCTTGTCGCTAGTCTTAGTTTTACGAATCTTGTGCATGTCTTTCATGACATTCCCCTCGTTTAAGTTAGCCTATTAAGAATAACCATTTTAGTGCATTTTAGCAGTTAAAAAATTCACAATTAAGCATTTTAATGAATGTCTTGCGCTGGATACCTTCGACGCTGAACATTTTCTTGCCTCAAATAACAAAAATATCCGGCCATTACTTAAACCGGATATTTCGTAAATTATCTAGATCTTACTGGTTGGTATTGGTGTCGCGCTTCTTCTGCTTCGCGCGACCCTTCATTTCATGGGCTTTGTTTTCCATGTCGTTCATTTTATCTTTAGCTGCTTTTCGAATGTCTGCCATTTCATCTCCTAATTAATAACCTAATTACAATACCAGTATGTTGAAACATAAGCAGTAAGAAAGCTCACAAGTGAAAACTCCTTTAGAAATAAGAATTATAGAGTTCAACCTTAAAAGGTTTTAGTTTGTACAAAATAGAATTGGTCGGGGTGAAAGGATTTGGTCGCAAGTTTTGCCGTTAGGAAG
>JALYRK010000021.1 GCA_030855355.1 bacterium | reverse complement strand
ATTAAAATTTTTCGGTTCACCCATTCTGCTTATGATTGTACATCACTGTTAATGCTTTGACAAATTAGATGTTTATGTGTTTTTATATATTAATGTATACTCAAAGTTCAATACGTCATAGCCGAGATTTAACGCCCGAACATTATGAGTGGGCTCATTTAGGTTTACAAGCTAGGAAGTTCCCTGGTGAATTCACTCTTCGTGCTTCGCAAGATGGCTTACGAAATCCTGAAGAGTTTACTATAGAAGTAGGCCAAATTGGTAATGCCGCTTCGTGGGAAATTGTCGCGGCGTTTTCTGGCTTAACAAAAACTATCGCAAAACGCTACTCACGAAATGATGGGCATCCAACACTTAATTTTGAGGATATTTCTGCAGTTGGGAATCTGGGCGTTTATGAAAGAAGTGGACTATATTTTCCTAAACTAGACACAGTTCGAGCAACCACATATTTCGTTAATTCTGCAAGATCAGGAATTATTAAATATATGAATGAAAATTCGTCCACAGTAAGAGTTCCTGGAGATCGGAGAAGTACTATAAGGGACTTGGATCGCTTGCGACATCACCGCAATCCCGTAACTGGTAGAGGAATAAGTCGTAAAAGTGCATTCGATATACTGGGCATTACTGATGAAAAAACTCGAAGTATTATTGAACGAGCACGATTAGTTAGCTACGAAATGGGTTCTATAGACAATGGTTTTTCTCCACAAGTAGACGACCCCTCCGACAGTGATTACTCTCCTGCAATGACAAGTGTTTTTGATGTAGGCGATCCAAATCCATTCGACATAGCCGAAAAGAGAGTTAGAGCAGAAGAAATAAATCGAGCCTTAGAAACTTCAGGATTATCTGAGAGGGATATCCGAATTTTACGTGATAGGTTCGGTATAGGCGATGAACTTTCTGAACCAAAGACTTTAGAAAGGGTTGGTAAGGCATGCGGGATTTCAGGTGGAAGAGCAAGGGAAATTGAATTAAAAGCACTTTCGAAGTTAAGACACGCGCGACAAGATAACATTTTATGCCCAACTGAAGTAATCACTTACACAGCGTACTACGATCAAACTGATGAAAATGGTAATAATGTTCTTAGATCTTATGAACGTCAAACAAAATCACGAATTGTTGAGTAGTTCATTTAGAGTTTCAAAATTGCTTTGAGGATTATCTGCGCCCTGAATAAATCCTCCGACATTTAAAACCTCTACCCCACCATCAACTAACTGAAGGGCGTTTTGGTCGTGTATGCCGCCGTCCCAGGCTATTTCTATCCATCGATTAGCTTTTTTAAGCTCGGTGATCTTAGACAACAATTCCAGATTTGCTACGCCGCCGTGGTGGCCGAGGTTGCCACTAAAAACAAGCACCTGCTGAAAATGTGGCAATAAGTAGCTTATTTCATCAACAGTAGTTTGAGGCAACAGTGCGAGGCCGGTTTTTATACCAGCTTCACGCATTTTTGTGGCAAATAGTGGCAAGTCGTTCTGCTGATGAGTCTCAGCATGAACAATAACCATATTAGGCTTAAGCTCTACTAATCTATCGATAACATTCATGATATCTTGATACATTAAGTGAATGTCAGAAACTAAATTATCAGGCAGCCAAATCTCATCTAGCGAAGGAGACAATGTCGGAGCTAATACTCCATCCATTAAATCTATATGAATTTGTTTAGCAAACTTCTCGACAGCTTCAATCTGCGCTCGGTATTCGTGTAAGTCATAGGCAGTTACGGTTGGGCAAATAACAGACATAGAGTAATTATAGCTTACAAATTATCCAGCTCACGAATACGGCGTTTGAAACGTTCGGCTCCAGCAAAGGGTGTATGCATAAAAATTTCTAATATAACCGAGGCCTCGTGAGGATTACTTTCGAACAGCTTTGCTGACATCGCCATAACGTTGGCGTCGTCGTCGTTACGGCTGCTTCTGGCTGATTCACGATCATAGACTAGTGCTGCGCGTATACCCTTAAACCTATTGGCTGCCATAACCATCCCTTGCCCGCTGCCACAAAGCAAGATGCCTTTAGGCTCCGGATCCTCACTCGACAATATCTTTGATACTACGGCTGCCGCAAATTCCGGAAAATCATCTTCCGGGTTAGACCGTTCTGGTCCATCATCTTCTACACTGTAACCAGACTTTTTAAGATGATCTTCGAGTTTTTCTTTTAGTCGAAACCCGTTATGGTCGGCGGCAATATAGACTTTCATATTACTTCTTAGCGTGGAGCGTCTTGCCGATATCGGCGACTAGTTCGACTAGTCGGTTAGAATAACCCCATTCGTTGTCATACCAAACCATGACTTTTATAAGATTGCCGCCAACTACTTTGGTCAACGCCAAATCGACAGTTCCTGAGTTGCTATTGCCGATGTAATCACTGCTTACCAGTGGCTCGTCGCTAACTCCTACAATTCCTTGATAAAAGGGTTCTTTGGCGGCTTTTTTAAACGCATCGTTTATTTCTTCTACTGTTACATCTCTTTTTAGTAGCGCTGTAATGTCACTAATCGACACTACAGGAGTCGGAACGCGAATACTTAATCCGTCAAACTTGTCTTTTAGCTGAGGTAAGGTTTTAGTAACAGCAATTGCTGCGCCCGTGGTAGTTGGCACCATGTTCTCAGCGGCGTTTCGACCTTCTCGTAAATCTTTTTTTGGCGCGTCTTGCAACGCCTGCGAGGCTGTGTAGCTATGGACAGTAGTTAGAAGCGATTTCTGAATTCCGAACTCGTTGTCCAGAATAGACATAACTGCCGAAAGCGAGTTGGTAGTACAACTGGCATTACTAACTACTGGTGTTGAATCTTTTATCTTATCTTCATTAGCACCTAGAACTATGGTGTCAACTCCTTCGCTCTTGGTCGGCCCACTTATAACAACGCGCTTGGCACCGGCTGTAATGTGCTTGCCGGCTCCTTCGGCGTCTGTAAAAAACCCGGTCGCTTCTATAACGATGTCGATCTCGAGCTCTTTCCATGGCAAAAGTGCTGGATCCTTTTCAGCGAGAACTTTTATTTTCTGATTTTCTACTATAACATGATGCTCGTCGCTACTGACATGGTGATCATAAGTTCCATAATTACTATCATGCTTAAGTAAGTAGGCTAGTGTTTTTGTATCCGTTAGATCATTGATAGCCACTATTTCTACGTCGCTTCTATCAAAAGCAATCTTGAAAGCATTACGTCCTATCCGACCGAATCCATTTATCGCAATTTTCGTTTTCATTTAAATACCGTCCACCCTTTTACAAATTAAGCTTATTGTATATCGGTTAAGGTTATGAGAGCAAGGCCTGTATCTTAGGTAAGCAACTTCGGAAAAACTCTTTATCTTTAGGATGTACGAGTTTATCCTCAACTTCACTAGGATCAAGCCATACAGCTTCAGGGTTATGAAGATCAATCGGCTTTAGTTCTGTCTGAGTAGTTCTACAAAGATAAAAAGTAATATGCTTCATATGCGACATACCTTCTCCTAAACCGCCTTTACCGATTGTTGGCCGCACATAATCACCAAGTTTTTCTAATACAGTAATATCTGTAAGGCCGGTTTCTTCGTAAATTTCGCGCTTAGCTGCGTCTAATTCATTTTCGCCGGGCTCAATTCCGCCTTTTGGTAAGGACCACGAATCCCGGTTTTGATTTACTACAACTATTTTTCCTTCAGGTCCTATTATCACTCCACCGGCTGAAAAATATAGCATTAAGCGTTGTAGCGTTCTATACAGCTCTTGATTATCTGCTTAGCCTCTTCGGCATCACCCCAGCCGACTACTTTAGTACTACCTGGTTTTTTAAGATCTTTGTAGTGAGCAAAATGATGTTCGATCTTCTGCTTCCAACGGTCGTGAAGATCAGCGAATGATTTTATAGCATTGTCAGTATTTCTATCGTCTGCTGGTACGCAGATAATCTTGTCATCTACTTCTCCATCGTCCACAAATTTGAGCACTCCAATTACTGTCGCTTCCAAGAAAACTCCTGTTGGTATTGGGTCATTAGTCAGCACTAATGTATCTAGCTCGTCGCCGTCCTCATCAAGTGTCTGAGGTATAAATCCATAATTAACAGGCTTTGCGAAAATACTTGGCTCGACTCGGTCAAGCTGAAAGGCTGCAACCTTACGGTTCCACTCAATCTTAAGTGTCGACCATTTTGGAATTTCTATAACTGTATTGACGACGCCATTATTGACATCGCCAGGCGTGAGAACTTTATTAAAATCCGGCATTTTTACTCCTGCTAATTACCTACTTACTATATAGCT
This sequence comes from bacterium, assembly GCA_030855355.1. Lineage (GTDB taxonomy): Bacteria > Patescibacteriota > Saccharimonadia > Saccharimonadales > SZUA-47 > JALYRK01. The sequence goes on along the minus strand of JALYRK010000021.1, from coordinate 5,181 downwards.
TCTACTATATACTAATTTCATGCCATTAATTAGTCATCGTGGGGCTGCCGGCCTTGCTCCTGAAAACTCGTTAGAAGCGATAACCATAGCAAATCGTTATAAGCCTGTTTATATAGAAGTTGATATTCACCGCACGATCGACGGGATATTTGTTCTTTATCACGGCGACATGAAAAGAACTTTAAGCGGCGCACCTCGGCCAGAAACTTTTAATCTGTTAAAAGAGTCACATCCATACTTAACTACTCTTAATAAAGCCCTCAAGCACAAATCAGAAGCGCCATATATTCTCGATATAAAGTTTACTGAAGGTATCCACGATCTCGTAAAGACATTACGCGACGAGCAGATGCCCGAAAGTTTTAGTTTTACGTCTCCGCACCCAGGTGCGCTATTTGAACTTAAAAAAGCTTTTCCTAAATCAGACACCTTTATTTCGCAGCCTTACTGGCACGGACCAATAGCGGCATTTGAGCTAGCTAGAGACTATGGATTTACCGGCATTACTCTTAATAAATGGTGGCTTAACCCTTTTACCAGCTGGCTATGTAAGCGTTATGGAAAACAGTTAAATGTTTATACGATTAACCACTCTCACTGGATGTGGGCGGTCCAAAAATTCTTTCCGCATGCATTCATTACCACCAATTATCCTAATCGTTACCGTCGGCATTTTGACGTTAAAAAAATAAAAAATAATTAAGCAGTAAAATAAAAAAGATCAGTTATCATTAATAATTGTCTCAATCCTGCAACTTTACTAGCGTTGTTCTATGAATTCACGAATTGAGAGAGCGGCGGATGCGCCTTCGCCAACGGCGCTGGCAATTTGCATGGTGGCACCGCTTCTAACATCACCTGCAGCGAATATACCAGGAACGTTTGTTGCGAGCTTTTTATTAGTTTTCACGAAACCAATCTCGTCTAATTCCACTCCTGAATCTTTCAAATAGTAAGTTACTGGCTTTAGTCCAACAAACACGAATACGCCGTCAGCCGAAAAGGTCGTAGGTTTACCTTCTTTTGTAGCTTTTACCGCCACAAGTTTGCCATCTGAACCTACGATTTCTTCTGATGTTGTATTGAAATGAACTGTGATTTTTTCGTTCTTTTCTATCTCTGAAATTAACACTTCACTAGCTTTCCAACCGTCGCCTCTAATCAAAATGTCGATATGAGTTGCAAATCTGGTCAAGAACAAAGATTCTTGTGCGCTACTGTTCCCACTACCAACGACAACTAACTTCTTGTCACGGTAAAATGCTCCGTCGCAGGTCGCACAGTTATGTACACCGCGACCATAAAATTCGACTTCACCTGGTATACCTAATTTTACCCATTCGCTCCCGGTAGTTATTAAAATAGTCTTAGCTTTAATGTCTCCGCTAGTAGTAGTAAGTAGTTTATAATCTCCCTTATCTACAACGTTTTGTACTTCACCAAGCTCTATTACGGCTCCAAATCTTTCGGCCTGCCGCCTTAAGTTGTCCGCCAAGGTTAAACCTTCGATGCCGTCTGGAAATCCCGGATAATTATCGACTTTATCTGTTACGGCAGCTAAGCCTCCAACGATACCTTTTTCGAATACCAAAGTTTCTATGTCTTCACGAGATGTGTAAACAGCCGCCGCCAGAGCAGCCGGACCAGCACCAATCATTACTACATCATGCAGTTTGTCGTTAATTTCAGCCATTTTCCTATCCCATGTTTAGTTTATTATAAAAGCCGCGAACTTGAGTTATTTGTCCGCGGCTTTGTTTGTTTTGTCTTAGGCTAAAGCTGGCGCTAACTTAGATAAGTTAAAACCAACGATAACTTCTTCGGTTAAGTCTTCTTTTTCAACTAATGTGACTGGAACTGTCATAGCGCCACTTTTGGCAAATATTTCAGCTTGACGATGAGGCTGTTCCTCTAGGTTAACAGTTTCGTAAGCAACGCCTTTGCTGTCGAGATAACGCTTAACCATAACGCAGTATGCGCAGGTTGAAGTAGTGAAGACTGTGATTTTTTTAGACATTTTTACACCCTCTTAGATTGTTTTTTAGTTTATTTTTCATATTAATTTCTCTTTGTTTTATTTTGGCAAAGAGATCGTGGTTATATTATATATAGCGCGCGGTAAAAGTTCAATACACTATATGTTGTGTTTTTTAGCACTTCTGCTGCTATTCGACACCTAGGAGCTCGATGTCAAAAACTAGGTCCTTGCCGTCGTTGTAAGCTAGATTTGCGGGCACTACAAGTCGGCGCTTGCCACCAACCTTCATCCCGGGGATTCCCTGCTGCCAGCCAGTTATGAGGCCGCTCAGAGGCCGAGTCAATGGCGTCCCAGCATCGAGTGAGCTTTCGATGACTATACCGTCAGCTACTCCTGCCAAAGTGTAGTGAGCAGTTATTGTGCTGGCTGCTTGTGCTTCCGCACCCGTGCCAACTACCGTATCTGTTTTTGCTAATTCTGTCACGACTGTGGTGCTAGGCGTGAAGCCTGCTAATTGTGTTCCCTTCAATTGTTCTCCTTCTGGTGTCTGTTGACTGTCGTTTGTAATAGAATTATCTTCGATTTCATTGCCTGTTGCTACAGGTTCCTCTTTGTTGATTTCCCATATAACATAAGCTGTTGTCGCAACTGATGTCGCGAAAAATAGCAATGCGAGACTTAATGCTATAGCGCGTTGAGATCTGTTTGCCATATACTTTTTGTCTTCCCTCCTAAGCCAAAGTTTTAAGCTCCACCCAAAAACCTTAAAACGGCTATTAATTAATGAGTTAAGTATGACATTTACTACCGGGCGAGACAATAGTAATTTGCTAGCTTAGCTCGTAACTCGACAGCTGTTTTTTGACAGCCTCCTGGTCGCTACCCTGTTGCAGTTTGAGAAGCGACGAATATATACCACCTGATTTAGAGAGCTTGGCTGGGCTACCAATTTCATCAACAGCTCCATTTTTTATGGTGATTATTTGATCGACGTGGGCAATGGTGCTTAAGCGGTGAGCTATGATTATGGTTGTGCGGCCCTTCATAAGTCTCTTTAAAGCTTCTTGAACCATTAGTTCGCTTTTACTATCGAGACTGCTCGTAGCCTCGTCTAGAATCAGTATGGGCGCGTCTTTGAGTAATGCTCTAGCGATAGCTATCCGCTGTTTCTGACCACCCGATAGTTTGAGCCCACGCTCACCAATCTCACTGTCGTAGCCTTTTTCGAGTTTATCTATAAATTCGTGGGCGTTGGCGGCTTTGGCAGCAGTAGCTATTTCTTCATCTGAAGCGTTATTTTTAGCGTAGGAAATATTTTCCCGGATTGTACCGCTGAAAAGAGATGGATCCTGAAAAACTACACCTATCTGAGCTCTTAAGGAGCCTTGGGTTACTAACGCGATATCTTGATTATCGATAGTTATTCTGCCTTTTCGAGGTTCATAAAGCCTTAGGAGCAGATTTGTCAGTGTTGTTTTACCTTCTCCACTTTCACCCACTAATGCCACTTTACTATCGGACTTTATTTCAAGATTTATGTTTTTTAGCACATCCTTATCGCCATAGCCAAAGCTCAAATCCTCAAAAGTGATAGATCCTTTTTCAACGTTTAGTTCCTTTGCATCTGGAGTATCAACAATTTCCGGCTCTATTTCCATAATCTCGAAATAGTCCCTGCTATCGGATACGGCTCTTTGTGTTTGTTCTACAAGATAACTTATAGAGAAGATTGGGATACGGATATTCATGGCGTACAGAATCAAGGCGACGGCTTGGCCTGGAGTAAATGCTCCCTGAGCACCCCTAACAAATATAAACAAATATACGGCGAAGAAGATTACATTAAGTACAAGCCGACGTTTGACATCCTGTCCATGCCACAACTTTGATTGCGGCTTAGTTATACTTATAACTTTACTATAATTTTTGCCCAGAAAACTTAATTCACGATTCTCTTGAACGAAACTTTTGACTACCTTTACCTGATTGATGGCTTCCGCAAATCGGCCGCTAGCCAAATCCAAATGGTGATTTTTCTTTTTTTGATAAACCTGCCATTTTGCGCTAGTCCGAACTGTCATCCAGATAAAAATTGGATATAGGGTGGCTAGCATTAATGCGACTTCCCAAGAGTAATAAGCTACTACTGCCAAGCTCATAACCGTGCTAAAGATAAACTGTAGAAAGTTATTGCTCATCATATGAATGAAACTGGTAATCTGTCCTATAGACCGACTTAAGCGGTTAATTATTTTCCCAGACAGCTCCGTATCAAAATAACCTTGCGGCAGCGTAAGCAGGTGCGTGTAATAATTTTTAGAAAGTATTGAGGTCAACCTGGCTTGAACTCGGTCTCCGATATATCCATTAATGTTACTAACTACTGTCTGCATCAAATCAAGTAGAAAAATACCGACGGCAAGCCAGGCGGCATATTGTACATTTGCACCTGTACCTTTTCGTATTTCATCAATAGCCCAGCCGCTTAGGAGCGGGGTAAGTATAGTGACCAAAGACAAGACCGTCGTGAATATACTAATAGCCAAATAATGACGCCACAGCTCTCGGCCGACTTTTAAAACTCTTACTATGTCATTCACTTAAATATTTAACCATGCATCTGCCCACAAGCTAAATGATTTTGGTATACAATATCTACATGGAATTCAGCGATGCAGTCATTAGACTACTAGTAGCGGCAGGCTTAGGAGGTCTGATTGGCCTAGAACGCGAATATCGCGACAAAAGCGCGGGCTTTAGAACTCAAATCCTTATCGCTCTAGGTTCAGCATTATTCACAATTATTGCGCTAGAGATCTCTAGAACGAGCGGTCCTGCTAGTGACCCCGGTCGTATAATCGGCTATATCGTCGCCGGTATCGGCTTTCTTGGAGCTGGCGCTATTTCAAAAGATAATTTTGCTATAAAGGGACTGACGACTTCTTCTACCATTTGGCTTGGAGCTGGGATTGGTATAGCGGCTGGAGCTGGTTATTTTGCAGTTGGTACTGCAGCAACAGCTATTGCACTATTCTCCTTGATAGCTTTACCAGAAGTTGAAAACTGGATCGATCATCGTAAAAAAGAACATTTTTATGTAATTACGATTAACACTAAACAGACTTTGGACGAAGTATTAAAGCATTTCAAAGCATCAAATTTAAAAGTGCTAGATTACCGTCGCTCTATGCGCGACGGTAAAT
>JALYRK010000020.1 GCA_030855355.1 bacterium | reverse complement strand
TTCTACATCAGCGTTAGTTTTGATGTCTTTAGCTGTAACGGCTCCAGAACCTTTTTTTTCAATACGAATTGTTTGTGGCTCGTCGCTGTAAACTTTGAAGCGGATAAGCTTCAAGTTCTGCATGATGTCAACGACGTCTTCTACGGCACCCTTTAAGGTGGTAAATTCGTGAGTTGCACCGTCAATCTTAAATGACGTTACGGCTGCTCCTGCAACGCTTGACAGTAGTACGCGGCGCATGCTGTTACCTAGTGTCATTCCGTAGCCGGTATGAAGCGGTTCGATAACAAAAGTCGCCGAAGTCTTGCTGTGGTCGTTGACTGAAGCAAGTGCTGGTGTATGAATGGTTTTTGACATATTTCTTCTCTCCTTTAGCGTGAGTAGTACTCGACGATTAATTGCTCATTGATATCTAGTTCTGCTTCTTCCCGAGTCGGTGTACCGGTAATCTGGACGTTTAACTTCTTTCGATCGCATTTTAACCAGCTAGGTGTCGCATCTGACCCTGGGCTGACTACATCGATATTCTTAAAATATTCACTTGATTTACTGTGGTCTCGAACATGAAGTTCGTCTCCAGCTCTCAAGCGTACGGACGGGATATCAAATCGTCTGCCGTTAAGCATAAAATGACCGTGTGTAACTAATTGACGTGCTGCACGGCGGCTAGGTGCTAGTCCGGCTCGGTAAACTGCGTTGTCAGCTCGTTGTTCTAAGAATCTTAGAAGTACTTGACCAGACTGACCTGGGGTTCGAGCAGCCTCTTTCATGAGGTTACTAAACTGTCTTTCAAGTAAGCCATATAACCTCTTAACTTTTTGCTTTTCACGGAGCTGCAGTGAATACTGGCTTGCTTTGCCAGGACGACGTCGGCCCATTCCTGATTGGCCGGGCATACTAGTTCTCTTCACTAAAGCTTTGTGAGCTTTAGGATGGAGTGCGTATCCTTCTCGGCGGGACTGTTTGACAATGCTAGATCTATCTCTCGCCATAATTAGTTCCTCCTAGCCTTTCGTGGTCTGACGCCACCGTGAGGTACGCCAGTTTTATCTCTGATGCTTTCAACTGATATGTCTAAATTAACTAATGAACGAACAGCCATGTCACGGCCTTGACCGATTCCTTTTACGAAAACGTCAACCCGCGTTACACCGTACTGTTGCTTTGCTGTGGTTGCGGCTTTCTCAGCAGCGATTTGTGCAGCATAGGCTGTACCTTTTTTACTGCCTCGGAAACCACATGCACCGGCACTCGAACTTGTTAGTACAGCGCCAGTTTGGTCAGTAAATGTAACTATCGTGTTGTTAAAAGTCGCTTGGACATGCATCTGACCAAAAGGAACGCTTTTTTTGACTTTCTTCTTCTTAGCTTTTGCTGGAGCGGCATCAGTTGCTATCTCAGCAGTTTGCGTTGTTTGTTCAGACTCTGGAGTCGGTGTAGTTGTTTTCAATTCTTCTTCAGCCATATTAACCCCTAAGTTTTAGACGGCGCCTTCTTCGCCGTTCCACCAACAGTTACCTTCTTACCTCGTCTTGTGCGAGCATTTGTGCGTGTTCGCTGCCCGCGACTTGGTAAGTTAGCCGCGTGTCTTAAGCCACGATATGACTTAATTTCCTTCAGGCGCTTGATGTTACCAGTAACAATTCGCTGTAATTCACCTTCTACCAGGTGCTTGTCATTTATATAATCTTGAATACGTGAAACTTCGTCGTCGGTTAAGTTCTTAACTCTAACTGTAGGGTCTACTTTTACAGTAGCTAGTATTTCACTGCTTGTCTTTGGACCAATGCCGTAGACATAGGTGAGAGCAAACTTAATCTGCTTTTCGTTAGGTATTGTTATTCCAGAAATTCTAGCCATAACTAACCCTGCCTTTGCTTGTGCTTAGGCTTAAATTTATTAATAACGTAAAGTCTTCCTTTACGGCGCACCAACTTGTCGTCGGGGCTGATTTTTTTTACGCTTGCACGGACCTTCATCCGGATCACACTCCTTTATCTAGTGCGTGACACACTGCTTTAATTTATTGTTAAATCCTAAATAACTTAGGATTTCCTGTAGGTGATTCTGCCCTTACTGAGATCGTATGGGGTTAACTCAACCGTTACATTGTCGCCCGGTACTATGCGAATGAAGTGCTTACGCATTTTCCCTGCAACATGGGCTATAATTCGATGGCCATTTTGGAGCTCGACTTTAAACTGAGTACCCGGGAGGGTCTCAATTATAATGCCTTCCAGCTCAATCACTTCCTTGTCTTTAGCCATAAATTATATTCAACTATAAATTATAGCAAAATCTACTACAACTAACAAGAGTAAAAGTTATTTTCTTCTTCTTATGAACTTTAGCTTTTTGAGACCCAGTTTGCGGTCTGTTTCTTTCTCGGATTCACCGTAGAAAAAGTCTGGTCGCGAGTAATCATCGTAAGTAACCATAAGAGCCCTCGACTCAATTTGCCGAAGAGTTTCAAGCGATACCGCTACCAAGATAAGAATACTAGTTCCGCCAATACTAATAGTAGTCTGCAAGAACACCTGGCCGATGATAGGCACTACTGCCAACAGACCTAAGCTTAGTGCTCCAAAGAAGGTTAGTCGGTTAATAGTCTTTTTTAAGTAAAGCTCTGTCTGAAAGCCAGTTCGAATACCTTCAATGAAACCGCCCTGCTTCTGTAAATTTTCGGCAATTTCTTTAGTGTTAAAGGTAATGCTGGTGTAGAAGTAAGTGAATGCAAAGACTAGTAAAAAGTATACTATCGGGTAGATAAATGGTTCGAACCCAGGGACAGCAAATGTCTGAGCGCTAGGAGTTTGGAACCATATACTTAAGTTCTGACCGAGCTCTGCCAGACGAGCACTAGAATTCGTAGCAAGTAACTGCCCTGCGAAAGCAGGAACACTTAAGAATGCGACAGCGAATATAATTGGCACAACACCAGCAGTGATCAACTTGACGGGTAAGATAGTCGTAACACCGCCGTAAGTTCGGTTCCCTTGAACTCTTTTGGCATAATGAATGGTAATATTTCTAGAAGCTTCGTTTAGTTTAACGACTATATAAGTTGTCAGAATCGTAATTAGAACTATAAGCCCTACATATAATAATGCGGTTTCGTTAACAGGTACCGTCGTATTAAATATTTGGAACGATTCGTCACCGGTAAAGAGACTGTCACCAATACTAACAATCGTAGCAGGTAGTGAAGCAACGATTCCGGCTGTAATTAACAAGCTAATACCGTTTCCAACTCCCTGCTCGGTTATAAGTTCGCCGAGCCACATAAGCAGCATAGAACCGCAGGTTAGTGCACCGACCATTACTGTCCAGTCAAGCGCCGTAGCGCCGCTAGTAATATTGCCTATTCCAGATATCTGGCCTGCTGTTTGCTGAACTAAGAATATAGCTCCGACAGATTGAATAAGTGCTAACGGAAACGAAAGCATCCTTGTATACTGATTTATCTTTTTACGGCCGTATTCGCCTTCTTTATTAAGAGCTTCCAGTCTCGGTATTGCTTTGGTTAGTAGCTGCATAATGATGCTAGCGTTAATGTAAGGTCCGAGCCCAAGCAGCATAATCGAGAAGTTTGCCAGAGCGCCACCCGACAGCACGTTTAGAAATCCAAGTAAATCAGAGCCTTGAGCTGCAGTGAACAAGTTTTCAAGTAATGCCTTGAGGGTATTTGGATCAGAAAGAGGTATCGGTATTTGCGCTAAAATACGAAAAACTATTACCATCCCTAGGACGGATAATAAACGTTTTCTCATATCTTCATGACGGAATGATTGGAATATTAGTTTCCAGTTCAATGTAACTCCCTCTGTTTCATCTCAGTTCTTTGCTTAAAACAAGTATATCAGTTTAAGTAAATCAAGTCTTATTTTTTCGTTACTTTAGCGACGCGCGTAACAGGTCGAGCTGGTTTAGCGGTTTTCTTGAAACTTCCGCCGGCATTTTCAATTGCAGCTATTGCTTTTTCGCTTGCACCTTGTAGCTTAACGGTTAATTTTGCATCCAGCTTTTTCTTACCTAGTACTAAACGTACTTTACTAAACTGGCTATCAGCTAATTTAGCTTTGTAAACACTTTCGTTATCAACAGTTTTTAGGTCAGCGACTTGATCGGTTGTAACAGTGAGAGTTGGCTCCCAGAAAGGTTTGAATCCTCGCAACTTAGGCAGTCTCTGCATTAATGGATTCTGGCCGCCTTCGAATCCTGGACGAGCAGTTTTACCCGTTCGTGAGCCCTGACCTTTTGTACCGCGGCCGGCAGTCTTACCTTGTCCGGCAGAAATACCGCGACCAACTCGATTACGCTTGCGGTTAGCCTGAATATTTAGTTCGTTGTACTTCATTATTTTTTATCCTTTGCTGCAGGTTTTTTGGCAGCTGGCTTTTTAGGTTCAGCTTTATTTTCAGTCTTGGTTTCGGTCTTAGGTTCGGATTTTTCTGCAGTAGGACTTTTAGCGGCAGTTTTAGAGTAAGTCTTAGCTACATAATTCAACCACTTTTCTTTAGGCAAACTAGTCTGAAGTGCTTCTATTGTGGCGTAAGCAATGTTAATTTTATTGCTTGAACCTAAAGATTTAGATAGTGCGTTACTGATACCAACTACTTCTAAAATAGTACGAACAACACCTCCGGCTATCAAACCGGTACCAGGAGCGGCAGGCTTAACCATAATTCGGGCGCCACCAACTCTACCGTCAACTTCATGAGGAATGGTGCTGTTTACTACTGCAATTTTGACGAAATTTTTCTTAGCAATGTCTGAAGCTTTACTTACAGCAGCTGTAACGTCTGCGCCTTTGGCTACACCAACACCGATTTTGTTAGTTTTAGCATCGCCAACAACTACTAAAGCTCGGAATCGGAAACGACGTCCGCCTTTGACAACACGTGCGACACGGTCTACGTGAACTACTCGCTCGTCGAACTGCTTTTCTTCTGGCATTTGCTCACCGCGTCGGCGATCATTTCGATGGTTATCTGATGAATATGCCATATTAGAACTCCAATCCTTCTTTTCGGGCGGCATCAGCTAAAGCTTTGATGCGGCCATGGTATAGTCTGCTACCTCTGTCGAATACCACTGCTTTAATTTTTGCAGCTTTAGCTTTTTTAGCAACTTCGCTGCCAACCCACTCTGCTTTCTCGGTTAAGCTACCTTTTACGGCTTTGTTGCTTGCAGACGTAACCGCAGCTAAGGTTGTATTGTTGCTGTCGTCGATTATTTGAGCACTTACGTGCATATTACTGACATTAACGCTCAAACGCGGGCGCTCAGTAGTGCCTTTTGTTAGTTGTCGGACACGGTAGGTACGACGAGCTTGGTTAGTTTTGGTACGCTTTAATTCACTCATAGCTATTCCTACTTATCCTTTCCTGATTTACCAGATTTACGTAAAATTCTTTCGCCTTCGTAGCGGATACCCTTACCTTTATACGGTTCAGGCTTTTTAAGTGCGCGAATCTCTGCAGCTACCTGGCCAACTTGCTGCTTGCTAATACCACTGATAGTGATATTATTTTGCTCTACAGCAGCATTAATGCCTGTAGGAATCTTATAAATAACATCGTGTGAAAATCCTAGGTTAAGCTTAAGGTCCGTGCCCTGCTGGGCAACCCTATAGCCTACGCCATGGATTTCTAGCTTTTTACTAAAGCCGTCTGTTACACCTTTGATCATATTCGCAATTAATGTGCGGATAAGACCGTGCCTTGCACGATGTTCTCTAATATCTGACGCTCGAGATACTACGACGGTACCGTTCTCTTCTTTAACTACTATTCCATCGAGAACGGGTTGCGATAATTCGCCTTTTGGCCCTTTGACAGTGACCAGTCCGTTGTCGACAGTGATTGTCACACCGTTTGCTATTGCAATTGGCTGTTTTCCTATACGACTCATAATTAATCCTTTTTAATAAACCTTACAAATTACTTCACCACCAAGACGCTTTTTGCGTGCATCGGCACCGCTCATCATGCCTTGGGAGGTTGATACTATTACAATTCCGCGACCTTGCTTTACAGAAGGTATGTCCTTAGAGCTCAAGTAAACTCGGCGACCAGGCTTACTTACGCGCTCTATTTCAGTTACTGTCGCGTTCTGATCGGCCTGATTGATAGTAATTACCAGTTCTTTAAACTGATTGCTACTATCAACGCTGACTTCACTTAAGTAATTGTAGTTCTTAAGTAGTTTTGCTACTGATTCTTTAACCTTACTATGTGGCAGTCGAACTTCCTGCTTGTTTACAGCAATAGCGTTACGAATGCGGGTTAACATATCTGCAATTGGATCTGTGGATACCATACTCATACTCCTTACCAGCTCGCTTTCGTTACGCCTGGGATCTCACCTTTGCTGGCGTGTTCGCGGAAAGCAAGCCTGCTTAGCCCAAACTGGCGCATGTAAGCGCGTGGTCGGCCAGTTGTTGCACAGCGGTTCTTAAGCCTGGTTGGGCTAGAATTACGAGGTAATTTAGCCAAGCCTTCTTGATCGCCAAGCTCTTTTAGTTCCGCTCTTTTAGCTGCGTACTTTGCGTGCATTTTATGACGCTTCAAGTCTCTTGCAATATTAGATTTTCTTGCCATGTTATTTACTTCCTTTCTGGAAAGGCATACCGAACTTTTCGAGCAACGCCCTTGAATGTGCTGGCTCATGCGCTTTTATCACAAATGTAATTTGTAAGCCGTGAGGATTTGAAGTTTCCTCGAAACTTAGCTCTGGAAATACAGACTGATCAACTAATCCAATACTGTAGTTACCTTGACCATCGAACTTTACTGGAACACCATGAAAGTCTCGGAGTCTTGGCAAAATGATATTAATTATGCGGTCCATAAATTCATACATTTGGTCGCCGCGGAGAGTAACTTTGAGGCCAATTTTGTTTCCCTCACGCAGCTTGAATGTTGCGATTGAGTTCTTGGCGATTGTTTCCACTGGTTTCTGGCCGGTTATTTTCGACAAGGTATTGGCGGCAATCTCTATGACTTTTTTATCATCCTTAGCGCGTCCTAGACCGCTGTTTACAACAATCTTTTCGATGCGTGGTACTAAGTGAACGTTTTTAAGGCCCAGTTCTTTAGCTAGCTCCTTAGCGTAAGCTTCGTACTGCGTTCGCAAGCGTGGAGAATAAGCTTTGGTTTTAGGTGTTTTTGCTTCTTTAGCTGCAGTTGCCATTACTTAATCTCCTTTCCTGATTGCTTAAATATGCGTACTTTATTGCCTTTGGTGTCTAGCTTATAGCCGATACGTGCCGGCTTCTTGGTTGATGGATCGACAATCGCGACTTTACTCGTCCAAATTGGCTTGGTAATTTCATCAATTCCGCCTTGTGGTCGAGCCTGTGTCGGCTTACGGTGCTTTTTAACGATATTAATGCCTTTGACGGTAACTTTGTTTAGGCTAGGATGAGTTGAAAGCACTTCGCCGGTTTTACCCTTATATTTGCCTGCTAGAACAACTACATTGTCGCCCTTTTTTAGTCGAATTTTAAAAATACTCATTACAGTACCTCCGGTGCAAGGGAAATTATCTTGGCGTAACCTTGGTCTCGAAGTTCACGAGGGACCGGTCCGAAAATACGAGTGCCCTTAGGCGCTTTATCGTCACCAATAATTACTGCAGCATTGTCGTCAAAACGTATAGTTGAGCCGTCTTTTCGGCGAATTGCCTGGCGGCTACGAACTACTACGGCTCTTACGACAGACTTTTTCTTAACGTTACCGCTTGGGTTTGCTTGCTTCACAGTTGCTGTGATAACATCTCCAACTCTTGCATAACGGCGGCGGGTGCCTCCAAGTACACGGATGCAAAGTATTTCTTTAGCACCACTGTTATCGCAGACAGTAAGACGAGATTCTTGTTGAATCATTACTTGGTCTCCTTTTGCTCTTCCACAGCGATGTCTTTGTCGGCAACTGCCTCAACACGCTCAGTTTCGCTAATTTTGGCCTTCTCAATGACTTTCTCGAGCGTAAAACGCTTACGAGCGCTCAAAGGTTTGGTTTCAACTATTGACACACGGTCGCCAGTTTTGGCTTCCTGCTTTTCGTCATGAGCCATAAACTTTTTGCTGCTTGTGAACTGCTTCTTATAAATTGGGTGGGTTTTTCTAGTACGGACTGACACGACGATTGTCTTCTCTGCCTTGTCAGACACAACTGTACCGACTAATTTTCGTGCCATATTATTTACTCTCTTTCTGTAATTGCTCACCTAGAATGGTCAAAACTCTGGCCAAATCTTTGCGTTTGCCGCGGATAGCACGAACATTTGTTGTTTCGCCCATGCTCATACGTCGCTTCATTTCGGCTATTTCTTCGCGAAGCTTTACACTTTCACGGGTCAAATTATCTGTTGTAAGTTTACGGATTTCTGTAATCTTCATTACAAGCCTCCTTTTCGAATAAACTTGGTTTTAACCGGCAGTTTGTGGCCAGCTAATCTCATAGCCTCGGCTGCGATTTCTTCACTGACACCGCCCATTTCAAACAATACTGTTCCGGTTTGGACCTTGGCTACGAAAAATTCAGGGTTACCTTTGCCACTGCCCATTTTAGTGTCATGAGGCTTTCGGCTAACAGGTGTATGCGGGAAAATCCTTATCCATATCTGACCACCTCGTTTTACGTGCCTAGTCATTGCTTGACGTGCTGCTTCGATCTGGCGGGAGTTGATGCGTTCGTTTTCCATTGACTGAAGAGCAAACTCACCAAATGCAATCGTATTGATTCTAGTTGCGACACCGTTGTTCATGCCTTTTCGTACCTTTCGGTACTTGGTCTTGTTAGGTAGCAACATTAGACGATCTCCCCTTTGTAAATCCAAACCTTTATGCCGATTACGCCGGCAGGTGTCTGAGCATGTACTTTAGCGAAATCAATGTCGGCACGGATTGTATGAAGAGGTACAGAACCTAGAACTTCTTTTTCGCGGCGAGACATTTCTGCTCCGTTAAGTCGGCCAGCGATTTCGATACGAATACCTTTTACACCGCTACGCATTGCATTTGCTGCGCCTTGTTTAATAGCGCGTCTAAATGAGATACGGCGCTCTAACTGATTAGCGATATTCTCGGCAACCAGTTTGGCGTGCGTTTCAGGCTTCTTGATTTCTTCGATATTAAGGCGAGTAGGAATCTTGTAGACTTTTTCGATAGCAATTTTAAGTTCTTGTACGCCAGCACCACCACGGCCAATCACAACACCAGCCTTAGCGGTTTGTAATGTAACTGTAATCAAGTTTGGTGAGCGCTCAATATCTACTTTGTTGATAGCAGCTCGTTTGCCAAGCTTTGTGTCGATAAGACGACGTACTTCAAGGTCGTCTTTAAGGAAGCTTGCGTAGTCGCGCTTGGTTGCGAACCACTTGCTGCGCCAGTCCTTATTGACCTGAAGGCGCATGGATATTGGATTTACCTTCTGGCCCATATTATTCGTCCTCTTTCTTAGTTGCTGGCTTCTTAACTTGTCGAGCCTC
>JALYRK010000064.1 GCA_030855355.1 bacterium | reverse complement strand
AGTGGTAATAAAACCGCTGTAAGCGAACATGAAAATAAAAACCATTTTTAAAAATCTTAACAGGCGCAGAATCACCGCACTTTGCGGGCTTTTTGGTATGGTTTTGATAAGTCTTAGCAGTCCATTAAGCGCGCAGACAGTAACGCAAGGCTATTCTTACGAAGGAGTTGTACAGCGTGGTATGATTGTTTCGCTTAAAGCAGAAGATACCAGTCAGATAGAACTAGCTACTATTGCCAACAGTGACCGGGTGCACGGAATAGTGGTTGATCCTAATGATGCGCCCGTTACGTTAAGCAGCGACGATCAAAAAGTTTTTGTAGCAACCGTCGGCCGTTTTGATGTTTTGGTGAGCGATCAAAACGGGGTTATCCAGCAAGGTGACTTTATTGCCTTGTCCTCAATTGCTGGCGTAGGCATGAAAGCTGATGGAAATGCGGGAGTCAGTATAGGAAAAGCGCTTGGCAACTTTGACGGCCAGAGCGGGGTTGTCAGTAATGTCGAACTTAAAGATGACCAGGGTGGCAGCCAGAAAGTAAATGTGGGCAGAGTCCAAGTCGATATCGGAGTTGGGGCTAACCCTTTGGCAAAACCGAAAAGCTCGAACTTGCCCGAATATCTCCAGAAAGCAGCTGAGGCTATCGCTGATAAACCGGTAGGTTCTATCAGGGTTTACCTTGGTTTGGTCGTGTTGGCAGTCACTGGTGCTATAGCTGGTAGCCTGCTGTATGGTGGAGTAAAAAGCGCGATTATTTCTATCGGCAGAAATCCATTATCCAAAAAATCAATCATTCGCGGGCTAATTCAGATAATAATTACTAGCATTATGATTTTAATAATTGGCATTTTTGGAGTATATTTACTTATAAAGCTTTAGCATATTGAAAAAGAGGTGGGAGTAAAACAAAAGTGACACTGACGGTGTTGATAATAGTGCTTGTTGGAATAGGTCTTGCTACCGGGGGCTTTATTTGGTTTATGCTGTCACCCCGCAAGCCTAAAGAGGTTCAGGTTGATTATGCAACGATGGCCGAAACAGATGTAGAGCATATCTTTAACGATGAATTTCGTGAAGAGTTACGTAACAGGGGCAGACTTCACTTTGAAAAGATAATTGGTGAGAACGCTATGTTCTTGCAGCAAGATTTAAGACTAACTACCAGTCAGCTCAATGATTTCATGAAACAGGAGATCATCAAGACACTTAAAGAAGAGTTTAGCCGCTATGAAGAATCGATTAACGACGCCAAACAGCTAGCAATCGACTCGATCCAAAAGACTCAGGCGACCATTGAGGAACAGCGAGTCGTCCTTACAGAACAGATTGAAAAGCAGTTGAGCACTGAGAAAGCTCGTCAGCTGGCACGTTTTGAAAAACACATGGCAGAGATAGTTAACCATTATGTCCTGCAAGCTATTGGTGACCAGATTGACTTGAGCGATCAGCTTGATTTTATTCTTGCCGATATGGAAGAAAACAAAGAAGCGATTGTGCGGGATGTCGCAGATGGAGCATAGACAAAGCATTGCTCTGCCAGCATCCGTTGCCAGCCCGGTTGAGGTAGGAAGGATGCTTCGAGAAGCCGAGAAGATAAATGACTTCTTGGAACAAGCGGCTGTTCGAAAAACTGGCGAGCCTATGACAATACCTAAAACTAGCAAGCTTCTTGATGATCTTATACAGGCAAATGGTAAGAACATGCTTCAGGCTGAAGATAGAGCACACATATTACAGGTGCTGCGCAAAATTAAAAAAGACGCTCCTGTTGTGCATATGAGTTTTAGCGCCGATCCTAGCCCTCAGTTCATGTTGAAAATGATCGAGTGGCTAAGAAGTAATATTCACCCATTCGTTTTAGTAAGAGTCGGTTTGCAGCCAAATATTGGTGCTGGCTGTGTAATGCGCACGACCAACAAACACTTTGATTTTTCTTTGCGGCAGCATTTTGATAAACACTACCAGTATTTTGTCGATAAGCTACACGAAGTTGTAGAGCTGGAAGATAAAGCGCCTGCAGTAGCTCAGCCCACTGTTCAGGAGCCAGCCGCATGAGCGATAGTCAACATTTTGAGAAATTGGTTGCCGAAGGCAAGCCTGTCGGCGAAGTTATCGGTGTCGAGCAGTTCTTGGTTCGCATTCACGGGTTGCAGCCGTGCAACATCCACTCATTAGTTTTGTTCGACGATGGCAGCAAGGGCTTTGTTCACCAAGTATTGCAAGACCAAGTTGTCGTACTTCATCTCGGCGAAAAAACATTATCTATAGGAGCTGTTGCAGTAATTCAGCACCAGGAACTGGTCTGCAAGGTTGGAAAAGATTTTATTGGCAGGGTTATCACCGTTCAAGGCGAGCCATTAGACGGTAAGGGTCCAATCGCCGCCGATGGAGTGCACCCGGTCTTCGAGATGGCGCCGCCGCTTTACGCACGTAAACTTCTTGATACTCAGCTGGAAAGCGGAGTCATGGCGATAGATGCGTTGTTCCCGATAGTGCGCGGACAACGTATGGCACTGCTTGGTGATAGCAAATCAGGCAAAAGCACACTAGTAACTCAGCTTACCCTTAATCAAAAAAATACTGACCAGGTGGTTGTGTTCGTACTTATAGCTAAAAGGCGAAGCGATGTTGATACACTACTTAGCCGCCTAAATGAAAATGGTGCTATGGATAAAGCAATTGTAATTGTTAGCACCATGTTTGAGAGTCTGATAGCTAGCTATATTGCTCCGTATGTTGGAGTGGCGATGGCTGAATACTTATGGAAAGAACTCGGGCAGGACACGATCATAATTTACGACGATTTGTCTTCCCATGCGCATGCTTACCGTGAAGTAGCCCTGATGAGTGGTGTTAGCCCTGGTCGTGATAGCTATCCTGGTGACATGTTTTATGCTCACTCGGCGCTTCTGGAGCGGGCTGGCCGGCTTGACAGCAACGGTGCACATCTTACAAGCATTCC
>JALYRK010000063.1 GCA_030855355.1 bacterium | reverse complement strand
CTACCCTAAAACTAGGGCAGCCAGTAACCGCGACAGCGGCTGCTACCGTAACTGGTACAACAGTTTCGTCCTACGAATTCCGGGTTAATAACCAAGTTGTGCAAAATACTTCCAGCAAGACATACACGTTCACTCCTAATGCAGTCGGTGAATACACTGTAAAAGTTACAGTAATTACACCTAACGGCAACAACACTAATGCGAACTGTGAGAAAAAAGTAACAGTTACTCAGGACGTAGCATTCATATGTAAGTCATTGACTACAGTTAAGTACGGATTGAAGATAGGCGAATCGACAATGCTTACTGCTACTAGCCAACTGCTTAATGCGACTTTAAGAAGCTACGAGTTTAAGGTTAACGGTCAGGTAGTACAAAATACCACTAGCAGTACCTATAATTTCTCTGCCGACAAAGCCGGTGAATATACAGTGAGTGTGACTGTCATAACTGACAAAGGCAGCAATACCAACGCCAACTGTATGATCAAGGTAAACGTAGCAGAAAATCCAAAATGTCCTTACAACCCTAATCTGCCAGCAGACAGCCCTGATTGTAAGAAACCCGAAGTTTGTCCTTATAACCCGAACCTACCTAAAGACAGCCCTGATTGTAAAGAGCCACAGCAGCCTCAAGTTTTAACTGCTGTCACTCCTCCGCCTGCACAACCTCCGACTGTTTTGCCTGACACTGGAGCCGGAAGCGCCGCAGCTGGCCTGTTTGTAACAGTGACAATAAGCTTTGCAGTAGCCCGAAGCGTATTCATGCGCAAAATGGCTCAATAAACGACTTAGTAACTTCGACATCTTTGTACTGAGAAAAATGGAAGACATAGGTATGGGTTTTAAATCACAAATGCATACTAAAACATGTAACTTGCTATAATGCTGGCAGTATGCCTCATTATGATACAGCGGTAATTCTAGGTTATAGGCCGCTCAACGGAGAAACTTGGCAATTTCCTGCGCATATCACAAGTAGCTTAGATAGATCCGTTGAGCTTTTTAACGAGGGCACTATTTCATTTATTACAGTATCTGGAAAATGGACTATTAACTTCGACGTGCTTAATATTGCTCAGCCATTTAAAGAATGCGACAAAATGGCCGAATATTTATTGAGAAAATGCATACCAAACGATGCCATTCTGCGTGAATCAGAATCAAAAGACACAATTAGTAATATCTACAATCTTAAAAGACAAGTTTTCGTGCCAAATGCCTTACGCAATCTTCTTTTCGTAGCTGCAGAACCACGGCTAGAGCGAATTAAGTTTCTTAGTCAGAAAATCCTTGGCTCAGAATACAGTCTTGACTTCGAACCTGTTACATACAAACCAGAAGAAGTATCACAAAATGAGCAACGAACTTTTGCAGAACAGGATGCTTTTTTAGCTCCGATGAAGAATGGTGACGATGCATGGTTGGATGGAAGATTTTACACTGATCCGTATTATGATGCTGTTAAAAACAGGGTCGTCGAGCGCGCAGTTGATGAACCATTACTCTACCTTGCAAATCCAGCGTGGCGACCCGCATAGTAAGGACAGTTACTTAATTTAAGACAACGCTTACGCTGGTATCTTAAGCAGTTTTATGCTAGACTACGCTTAAGTTATTGAGTAGTTTGACTGACCGCTCGAAATCTATTACCACCCAGCAGTAATGTTGGGT
The DNA here is from genome assembly GCA_030855355.1 of bacterium. Taxonomy (GTDB): domain Bacteria; phylum Patescibacteriota; class Saccharimonadia; order Saccharimonadales; family SZUA-47; genus JALYRK01. The sequence continues at coordinate 1,309 of JALYRK010000063.1, read as the reverse complement.
GGTTGTATTTTTACCCCTGTTGTATTAAAATATCCTAGTTGTAACATGTTCCTTAAAAAATGAATTCCGATTCATTTTTTGGAAGAGCTGACTTGGTAAGACTGACGGAAGGAGCGAGCGAACTTGTTTCGTCGCTGCTTACGGCAGGTTTACCATTACGCAGCAACGCGGTCCCTTCGTCTATCGGTTAGGACACCAGGTTTTCATCCTGGCAAGAGGAGTTCGACTCTCCTAGGGATCACCAATTAAAAAGCGCCATCTTAGCGGTGGTGCTTTTTAACGGGCTTCTTCATTAACCATAAGTGGTATAAAATAGATATAAGATGAAAGTTACGCACAAAGCACCAGTGGTGCCATTAGGGGATTTTAAACGCGCTAAGATAGTTGCCACTATCGGGCCGTCCACAGATACGTATGAGCAAGTCTTAAGCGTTATTCAAGCTGGCGCAAATGGGTTAAGGCTTAATTTTAGCCATGGAAACCATGAGGAGCACGGACAGCGCATTAAATGGATACGCAAGGCCAGCCTCGAATACGGCAAACCTGTAGCGATTATTCAGGATTTACAAGGTCCAAAAATCAGGCTTGGTGATTTTGAAGGCGTTATTACTGTCAAAAAAGGTCAGGCCTTACGCTTCGGCTTTAATTCTGATTACGAGAGAAGCGGAGCAGTACCAACCCAGTATGATCTAAGTAAGAAGGTAAAGCGCGGTGAGCAACTCTTTATCTTTGACGGCAAAGTTCGCACTACAATCACCAGCGTCAAAGACGGTATTGTTCATGTGACTGTAGAAAATGATGGAATACTAATTTCACGTAAGGGAATCAACTTGCCAGATACTGATTTTGGTGGAGACGTCATAACTGTGAAAGATAAAAAAGATATTGCATACGGTACGACTACTGACATAGACTATGTCGCACAAAGCTTTATCCAATCTCCGGCAGACATCCGATCGTTACGAAATATTCTCCGTAATCTTGGAAGCCAGGCCAAAATCATTGCTAAAGTCGAGACCAAGGCAGCTGTGGCATGCCTGGAGGATATTGTTAAAGAGGCAGACGCCGTGATGGTGGCGCGGGGTGATCTCGCCATAGAAACTGAGGCTGAGTCGGTGCCAATTGTTCAAAGAGAAATAATTGCTTTAGGGCTCAAATACTGCAAGCCAGTCATTGTTGCTACTCAAATGTTAGCCAGTATGACCGATAACCCTGAGCCAACTCGTGCTGAAGTGTCTGATGTAGCTACTGCGGTCTTATTAGGTACAGATGCCGTTATGCTGAGCGACGAAACTGCAAGTGGTCAGTT
>JALYRK010000062.1 GCA_030855355.1 bacterium | reverse complement strand
CTTAAGCAATGCTGTGCCGCCCATACTGACAGTAATCAAGGAACGCAGTTCATCAGGAAGCATTCGGTAATCGTTTTCGCTAATCAAATTGTGTTTTGCTAATGTACCAACCTGCTCTTTGAATAGAGCGAATTCTTTTTCGATATCTTCAAGTTCTTTGGTCTGCATTTGAGCCAAAGCTTTGATGTTGGAGCCTACTTCATTAGCCTCTGCTTCGTAGCGGGCTTTTACTGTTTCCTGTTCGGTCGCAAGTGTAGCTTCCCGATCAGCTAGAAGTTTATCTCGTGATTCGGTATCGACTGAAAGTATGGCGTAACTTGCAAAGTAGGCAATGCGCTCAAGGCTTTTGACTGTCATGCCTAGCAGTAGACCGACAGCGCTTGGAGTGCCACGCAAAAACCAGATATGAGCAACTGGGCTAGCTAACTGAATGTGGCCCATTCGTTCTCGTCGCACAATAGATTTGGTTACGACCTCGCCGTTTTTATCAACGGCAGCTTCACGACTACGCACGCCCTTATATTTTGCGTCATGCGGATTTATATCTTTAACTGGTCCAAATATCCTTTCACAGAATAAACCGTCGCGCTCAGGTTTTTGAGTACGGTAATTAATTGTTTCCGGTTTGGTAACTTCACCGTGACTCCATTTGAGAATGTCATCAGGGCTTGCGACTGCTAAACGAACTGCGTCAAAAACTGCAAGGTTAATGCTGTTTGAATATCGTTTCATTTATGCATCTCCTTTCTCATCGTCGGTATCCGAGGAATATTCATGTGCTTTTTCTACTTCTTCTACGGTTACTGCAACCGCTTCATTATCGGCATCGACAATCTCAAATTCTTCGCCGATCTGTGCTGCGTCTTCTGTAACATCGACATCCGAGGCCTTGTCCTGAGGTACTTCTAGTACGACTGGATGTGCAGCCTCTTCTTTTATGTTACTCGCTAGAATTGTTTCGGCATCTAATGTCTGGTTAGAATCTTTCTCTATCAAGTCCACCTTAAGTCCTAATCCCTGGAGTTCTTTGACAAGTACGTTAAAGCTTTCTGGAACCTTTGGCCCAACAATCTTGGTGCCTTTAATTATAGATTCGTAAGCTTTAGAACGTCCGTAGACATCGTCGGATTTGATGGTAATCATTTCCTGGAGGGTATGTGCAGCACCATAAGCTTCAAGTGCCCATACTTCCATTTCTCCAAATCTCTGACCACCGTTCTGGGCTTTACCGCCAAGCGGCTGCTGAGTAACCATCGTGTACGGTCCGGTTGAACGAGCATGGATTTTGTCGACAATCATGTGGTTTAGCTTAATCATATACATGCTACCGACTGTTGTGCGTTCCTGGAAAGCTTCGCCTGTTCGGCCGTCAAATAGCTGTTGTTTGCCATCATCAGGAAGCCCGGCTTCTCTAAGTAAGCTCTGAATTTTATCGTTTGTAACGCCGTCAAAACTTGGGCTTGCTACGTGAATTCCAAGAGCTCTTGCAGCCATGCCTAAGTGAGTTTCAAACAACTGTCCAATATTCATACGGCTAGGCACGCCGAGTGGGTTAAGGACGATATCTACAGGTGTTCCATCTTCTAAGAATGGCATATCTTCAACTGGCAATACTCGAGCAATAACGCCCTTGTTACCGTGACGGCCGCCAAGCTTATCGCCTACAGAAATCTTACGCATCTGTGCGACGAAGACCTGGATTTGCATCAATACGCCTGCTTTTAGTTCATGGCCGCTTTGACGACTGAATACTTTTACACCGACAACTTTACCGTGCTTACCGTTACTCATTCTTTGAGATGTATCGCGTACTTCTTTGGCTTTTTCGCCGAAGATAGCACGTAGTAAGCGTTCTTCACTAGATAGTTCCTGCTCACCTTTTGGTGTAATTTTACCTACCAAGATATCTCCAGGGTGAACTTCGGCTCCGATGCGGACAATACCGTCTTCATCAAGGTGGCGAAGTGATTCTTCTGAAACATTAGGAATATCTCGGGTTACAATTTCAGGTCCAAGCTTCGTTTCACGTACTTCTGTCATATAATCAACGATATGAATACTGGTTAGAGTGTCGTCCTGTACTAATCGCCGGGAAACGACAATAGCATCTTCGAAGTTATAACCGCTCCACGGCATGAATGCCACAAGTAAGTTTTTGCCAAGAGCTAATTCGCCGTCACTGATGCTCATACCTTCAATAAGTACATCGCCTTTTTTGACCTGATCACCAGTTCGCACAACAACTTTTTGGTTTATGCTGGTGCCTTCATTACTTCGTACAAAATGCAGTGGATGATAAGTAGTTTTATGCTTTTGATATGAAACCACAACTTCGTTAGCTTCAGCTTTTACGACTTCACCACTGTCTTCAGCCAGGACTACCTGTCCTGAGTTAATAGCTACTGCGCTTTCCAAACCAGTACCAACTATTGGCGCTTCGGGGCGCACTAATGGTACGGCTTGTCGCTGTTGGTTACTACCCATGAGGGAGCGGTAAACGTAGTTCTTTTCAACAAAAGGAATCAAACCGGCACTGGAACCAATAATCTGACGGCTGGCTGCATCGGCGTGAGTAACATCTTCTGCGTCAACTTCTTCTGCAGTTAATTTGTTTCGGGCGCTAACTCTTTCGTGAGCGAATTTACCGTTATTATCAAGCTTTTCACCCCCCGAGGCGATGACAGCTTTAGCTTCTTCGGCTGCGTCCAAGTAAACTATTTCGTCTGTAACGCGTCCCTTTACGACTTTTTTATATGGAGTTTCTACAAAACCATAATCATTAATACGAGCGTACATAGCCATGTTAAGCACTAGGCCGATGTTGGCCCCTTCAGGTGTCTCAACTGGGCAGATGCGGCCGTAGTGAGTAGCATGAGCATCGCGAACTTCGAATCCTGCACGTTCTCGTGATAGTCCACCAGGACCCATTGAGCTTAAGCGCCTTTTGTGGGCTAACTCAGAAAGTGGGTTAATCTGGTCCATGAACTGGCTAAGTTGAGAACTTGCAAAGAATTCGCGAACAGCAGCTACAACAGG
>JALYRK010000061.1 GCA_030855355.1 bacterium | reverse complement strand
GCGCGTCGGCGGTGTCCGTCTAACTCGCTAAATACGTCGTCTAGTAGCAGAATTGGCTTTTGGCGTTGGGCAATTAGCTCTATCTCTATTATTTTTAGAGCCAGTAGAACGGTTCGGGTTTCGCCGCGACTTGCGCGTTGGCGGGCGTCGATTCCGTCAAACAACAATGTTATATCGTCTCTTTGTGGTCCGTAAATTGTGAAGCCTCGTTCTTGTTCTTGTTGTCGGTGGCTCGTAATGCTTCTCATGAGTTGGTTCGAGTAGTTATCGTCAATCGGTATTTTTGACTGGTAGATTATTTCGAGTTTGCCAACCTTGCCGCCTAGCTGCTTGTAGGTTTTAGTTAACAGCTTATTAATTTCTAATATTGCCTCTACTCTGGCTGAGGTAAGTTTTTCGGCTAGCTGGCAGAACTGCACGTCCCAGACGAAGAATTGGCTTTCGGCGACGCCAGCCTTTAGTAAGCTATTACGTTGGGCAAGAACACGCTTGAAATCACGCTTGGTCTTTTCGAAACCAGGATCTATCTGCTCACATACTAAGTCGATGTATTCTCGTCTTGCGGCTGGCTCGTCCTGCAACAAAAACAAATGGTTTGGCTCGAACACGACGACAGGCAACCGGCGCGCCGGCGTAAGTCGCTTCAGCACATTGGCGCCTATTTCAAAGGTCTTATCGACTCGGTCACCGTCAATGTCTTGTAGCTTTAGTATGCGTAGCTGTTCGCCAACCAACCAGCCGTCAAGCCTAGCCCAATCGCTGCCGTACTTGACCATCTGGAAATCACGGCCTCTGTAACTACTGCCGTTAGTTAGCATTAGTAGCGCTTCAAGTAGGTTGGTTTTGCCGGCTCCATTGGGTCCAACAATTATATTAACGCCGTCCTCAAATTCGAAGGAGCCGTCTACATAAGACCGAAAATTCTGTAACCTCAAAGAAGTAAAAGCCATGTCTTAATTCTAACCCCTAAGTATTGCCGCTAAAAATTATTAGCTTTTAACCGGCATGACAATTTGAAGCGCTTTGTCGCTGCTCGGATCTATTACTAAGCACGGTTCTAGCTTGCCGTTCATGCAAAATTTTATTCTGTCGCCAGAGTAAGAGTTTAATGCGTCGAGTAGATACCTTGAGTTGAGCGTAACTGTGCCACTGCCTTCAGCCTTGGCGTCTATACTGGAGTTGTTTTCTCCAATCTGGGAAGCAATGGACTTAACGTCGAGCGAGCCGTCTTTCTCGTTAATGCTAATCTGAATACTTCCGGCGGCCTCGCGGGCAAACAGGCTAGCTACTTTTGTGATGTTCAGAAGTTCATTTCGGCTAACTTCGGCCTGGGTAGAAAAATTGGCTGGTATCAGACGGCGATAATCGGGGTAGTTTCCTTCTATTAGTCGAGTAATAATCTCGACGTCGCCCACTGTAAATCTAACTTGTTGTTCGTCAAATGTAACCACAACTTCTTCGCTTGCGTGATCACCCATAACCCTCGCTAACTCCTGGAAAGATGAAGCCGGAATCAAAACTATTACCTCTGTCTTTGAAGTTCCAAGTGAAACCTCGGCCAACCGATAACTATCGGTAGCAACAATATAGAGCTTGTCTTCGTGGGTGTGTAAGTATACCCCAGTTAGAACAGGGCGGCTGTCGTCCGAGCTGGCAGCATAAACGGTCTGACTTAGCGCTTTTTTAAGCTCAGGACTAGGCAAAGAGAAGCTCTTACCGGCCTGTAGAGCTGGCATGACGGGATATTCCTCGGCACTCATACCGTTTATAGTCGATTTGTATTTATCGGTCGACACGTGGAGCCTAAAGTCGTCTGCTTCTAGTTCGACGACGCCGTCCGGAAGGTTTGCTACAAAATCCTGCAGCAGTCTAGCTGGAACGGTCAGGGAACCTGGTTCAGAAATCTTGGCGCCGATAGTTTCAGTAATTGCGATGTCTAGGTTGGTCGCAGCAATAACTAGTCGGTTATCTACGGTTTTTATGAGCAGGTTAGCAAGGATAGGCAGGGAATTTCTGTTTGAAGCAATTCGAGCTACTGCCGAAACTGCTCGGTTTAGGTTTTCTTTGGTTACCTGAAGTTTCATAACTATGTATTCCTTTATTATTTATTTATTCATTTAATTAGTAACTTTTATAGGCCCTGTGGATTGTGTGCATAACCAGCTATTTAATCCGTGGTTTGTGAAAATAACTGTGTTTTTAATAGTGGATAATGTGAGTAAGTATTGGTTATAAAACACCACCTGTCGCAAATCACTGAACTTTCTAAACATTCGTTCCACATGAATACCTAGCCGAGTCCACATGCTATCCACAGACCTAAACATACAAACGCTCCTTTATTTCAATAATGTGCTGGCGTATGTGAGGACTCTCGTTCATTTCTCTGGTTATCTTTTCGACAGAGTGGATGGCGGTGGTGTGGTCTTTGCGACCTAGCTCGCGGGCGATCTTAGGGAAGCTTAGGTGAAGCTCGCTTCGGAGTAGATACATGGCAACTTGTCGGGGCACAACTATTTCCTTGTCGCGTTTAGGGCCAGTCATTTCGTCAAAAGACAATTGAAAATGCCGGGCTGTCTTCTCGACGACGGATTTTGCACTGACATGTTTTGGTCTTGTTTTGTGTGCGCCCAGTAGACTTTGGGCAATTGCTAAATCTGGCTCCAGCTTTCTCATCTCACAAAATGCAATGAGTTGATTTAATGCGCCCTCAAGCTCACGTATGTTGGTTCGGATTAGGTTTGCTAAGAATTCCACGACGTCGCTTGGTAGATTAATGCCACTTGTCTCGGCCTTGGCCTGTACGATCACACACCTGGTTTCGAAATCAGGATTCTGCATATCAATGGCCATCCCCCAGGTAAAGCGGCTTCTTAAGCGGTCTTCAAGCGTAGGGATGTCGCCTGGTCTCTTGTCAGAGCTTAATATTATCTGTTTATTTGCTTGATGAAGCGCGTTGAAGGTATGAAAGAATTCTTCCTGAGTTTTCTCTTTACCGGCAATGAACTGGATGTCGTCGACTATAAGCACGTCAGC
>JALYRK010000004.1 GCA_030855355.1 bacterium | reverse complement strand
TTTAAAGAAGCCCAGTATGCCTTCGCCTGTAATCTAGTGAGCACTGGTGAAACTGTCGTCATGAGCGCATTTGCCCCCCAGCTAAAAGCCGAACTAGAGAGACGGGGATTAAAGGTTTTAACCCCGGTGGTAACCGAATTAGGTAAAGGTGGCGGATTTATCAGGTGCACCACTCTTACGCTAGACAACAGTTAACAACTGTGTTATAATACGTAATATGTCAGAAATTTCAAGCGATCAAACAAGAGATCCAGCTTTTGCATTGCGAAATTTTAAAATAACTTTGCAAGAATCAATGGGCGGAAGTTATTTCGATCCCGCTACTAAAGAAGAGCTGTCAAACAGCCCCGGGGTACCAGAGGGGGTAATTAGAGCAAACTTTAAATACGGTTTGATTACGGTTGAGGTTCATACGGTTCCTAAACCAGACAACCCAACCCTTTAAAGAGACTTAAGAAATCTACGAGCTAGTTTTATTTCGTCCCAAGGGTGTTCGCCGGTTGCACGCTCGATTGTCTTTTCGTGTCCTTTGCCGAGCAGTAAAACGGTGTCGCCAGGCTTGGCTTGCTTGAGCGCAAATTCTATCGCTTTGGTACGGTCTAGTATCAAGAACAAATCTTTATCTATGGTTTTGCCGGATTCTTCGGCGCCGCTGGCGATCTGATTCATGATTTGGTTGCCATCGACATCTCGATCGTCTTCCTCGGTTACTATCACGATATCGCTTGACGCTCCAGCTATCTTCCCCTGAATTGCACGCTTGCTGACGTCGCGCCGCCCTGCACTTCCGAACAAACTGATTAATTTACCTTTTACTACCGGCCTTAAATCATTGAATAACTTCTCGAAGCTATCGGGTGTATGAGCAAAATCGACAATTACGTCAAAGTTTTGTCCTTCATCTATGCGAGTCATCCGACCTTCAACGCTTTTTAGTGATTTTATCCCCTGCTCAACTTGTTTGGGGGTTAGTCCAAATGCTATCCCGACACACGCGGCAGCCAGGCTATTGGCTACATTAAAGCTACCAGGCAGATTACAGGTAATATCGAGCCTCCAGCCTTTTATTTCTGTCTGATAGCGGCTCCCCTTAGGAGTCAATTTAAGATCTTTAGGCCACGCTATGGCTTGGTCGGATGTTCCGTTGAGCGAGTAGGCGAGTACATTCGGGACAGCATCGGCAAAAACTGCTGCACTCGGATCGTCGGCATTTATGACACCGAGTTGACGGCCATTTTTAGTATGTGCCGCCATTTTGAAAAGCTTCAATTTGGCGCTACGGTAGGCGGCGAAACTACCGTGATAATCGAGATGTTCGTGAGTAAGATTGGTCATAACTGCAATATCTATCGGTACACCCATGACGCGGTACTGTGCTAATGCATGACTAGTAACCTCTAAAACAAGGATGTCCATGCCCTGGTTTTTCATTTTCTCTATACGACTAAGCAGTAGGTCGATTGGCTGGCTAGTCATATGATGGATTTGCGGTTCGATATCGTTGCCGACACCAAAAGCAACCGTGCTCATAAGCCCTGCTTTGTAACCCGCTTCGACTAGCATGCGGTGAATCATGAAACAGGTGCTGGTTTTGCCGTTTGTCCCTGTTACTCCGATTACTTTGAGACCTTTTGCGGGCCAATGATGCTTGATATTTTGCCTCAATGCAACACTATAATGCTTTGGCAGGACTGCTTTGTTATAGAGTTGGCCTTTTAATAATTTTTCGGCTACAAGTTTAGCTTTATTGTTCATACTCTAATTGTACTTTACGTGAGTAATTAAAAAAGCCGGGTAATTTCCCGGCTTTTTTAATTGTTAGCTTAGCTTAAGAGTTAGCTGTAAGTCCTTCAAGATCGTCGATTACGTCCAGCGTATACTGGTTAATCTTGTTCATTTCTTCAGGGTTTACCTGGCGGCCTTCTAGGTTAACTATTCGGCCTTCTTCATTCAGGCTGAATGCTGCACCTTCGTTAGCTGCGTTGTAGCGCTCAACTCCGGCTGTGATCACGGCATTTTCATGGCCAGGAACTAACTGGTTTGCAACTTTCCAGCTCCAATCGTCTAGGTTAACTTCAGTTCCTTCTAAGTCTGTTCCTACAACATCAGTTCGTACTTCGTTGTGTACTACTGGTGCTTCGGCAGGAGCTTCGGTTGCTTCTAATGATGTGTGGTTAGTAACACCGTCAGGCTGCTCTATCAAAGTATTCTGCGCAGTAGCGCTATCATCATTGTTAGAGGCTAAGGCACTAAGGCCAACTAAGGCTAAAGCTCCTACAGCAAAAGCTAGTAGTCGCCTTCTGGTGGTCTTCTTTTCTTTGCTAGTGGACACTTCGGTGCTACCGACTGCCCTGTTAGCTCTTGCAGCAGGTCTGTTGATAGGGTTTATTAGGGTATCAACTGGTCTGATAACGAGTTCTTGCGGTTCTTCAACGGTACTTTCAGAAGTCTCTTCATCCACAACAGTAGGTTCATTGGTTTCAGAAGTAGCTTCTTTGTCGTTACCAAAGACTGGGCGGACGTGCTCTCCTTTATCAGCTCTGTAATCATTTATTACCATATCAGGATTAGTATCAACTGGTGCTTCAGGTACCTCTACGCCTAATTTCTTAGCTGCAGCCCTTAGTAGACCGTCTACGTTCTTTACTAATGAGTCGTCACCAGTTTTACCAGCTTCGTATTTAGCAGTGTTGTACCAGCTGTTTGCTAGATCAAGGAATTTTGAGTTGTCATTGTTTTCTAACATCTCGCTTAACTCAAACTCGAAATCTTTTACTGCTATAATCGGTTGGCCCTCTTTATCAAGATATGGGCTTCCGATACCTGTATTAGGATCTGGAGCAGCAAAAACTGATTCAGTCTTCTCGGCTGCTTTTTCTTCAGCAATGTTAGCTTCGTGAGCTTCCTGTTCGCCGTTAAGTTCGCTTAGGTGCTGCTCACGGTAGTTCATTACCCGCTCAAAGACGTTTTCTTGCTCACTCTTTTCGCGCTTTGTGCCGTCTTTGTGCTCATGTGAAGTATCATATTTATCAAATTTGGCCTGTAGTGCATCGTCAACACTGGACATAGTAGTTTTATCGCCGTTCAATTCTGCTTCTGCGCTTAATTTAGCTAACTGGATAGGAGTCATTGAATTATAATCATCAGCTTCGGTAAGTCCGGCTTCAGGGTTTGAGTATACTTTTCCAGCGTCTTCTAAATTCATAAATTTACCGGATTCAGGGTCATGTAGCTTGCCCTTTGCGTCTTGACTTGGACGAGATTCTAAATAATCATTAAGCTCAGCCTGCGCCTGGCGCATCTGAGGATCGAAAGCTTCGTTAACATTAATTTGTGACTTTTCCATAATTGCTTGCTATTCCTTTCAGAGAATAAATTTTTGTGTTTTTATGTTTTAACTAGCTTATTCTAGCAAATAATTTAGTAATTGTCAATAACATAACCACAATGTTTACATATTTACAAATTCATAAACAGTTAAGTACTGATATATTAAATAGGATGATTGTTTTAGGGATAGAAACGAGTTGCGATGAGACAGCCGTTGGCATTGTCGAAGACGGGTGGATATTGCACGCCAACGCTGTACTGTCGAGTATGGACCTGCACGCCGTTTATGGTGGTGTTGTGCCGGAGATTGCCGCCCGTAGCCACATCGAGTCGATGCAGCCTGTATTAAACCAAGCTTTTAGCCAGTCGGGACTTACTTGGAACGATATTGATGCGATTGCTGTTACCAATGGCGCTGGCCTGGGAGGTTCGCTGCTCGTAGGTGTTATGACAGCCCGTAGCCTTGCTTTAATTAAGAGCAAGCCGCTTTATGCGATAAACCATGTAGAGGCGCATGTTTATGCCAATTTTCTGACTGAACTTTCCGGCCAAAGTTCTTTGAATGGTGAGGGTTATGTTTTGCCTGAGTCGGCCCCGCCCTTCCCCGCCCTTGCTCTTATAGTCAGTGGCGGGCACAGTCAACTGGCTTTGTTTCGAGATCATTTCGACTATACCCTACTTGGTCAAACTCGCGATGACGCAATCGGCGAAGCATTCGATAAGGTTGCCAAAATTACTGGCCTGCCCTACCCTGGCGGACCGAGTGTAGGTCTGAAGGCAACTGAAGGGGACTCCCAGGCTTTTAAGCTTCCAAAAGCTAAAATGCCAAATAAGTATGACTTTAGCTTCAGTGGGCTCAAGACAGCCGTTTTAAGGCAAGCACAAGCTTTATGTGGCCAGGACTTCACTTTTCCTAGCCGTAGGCTTCCAGATAGCCTCTCCGAGCCTCAGAAAGCAGATATTGCAGCCGTGTTCCAGCGTGTGGCAATAGAAACTGTGGTCGATAAGACAATCCTAGCTTACGAAGAGTTCCAACCGGCATCAGTAATTATTGCAGGAGGAGTTGCTGCCAGCCCCGAACTAAGGCGACAACTTAAAGAAAGATTGCCTATCGAAATTTACTATCAAGATCCAAAATTATGCACCGATAACGGAGCGATGATTGCTACTCTTGGTTGCTATAAAGCTGCACTGGGCCAACCAACAGCAAACCCCTACGCGCTCGAAATCCAACCGAACCTATTTATGTAGTGTTGTGGAAGATACAATAACATAACAGGGGCGGTTGTGTGCCTTGACCAAATGTGATATGCTTATGCTTGAAAACAAAAAGATGTACTAGTCACAAGATAATGTGGCATGCACTTTCGGGAAACAAACCTAAACACAACCGGACAATAGACCAACACGTCTCCTCCACGAAGGAAGGCTAGTGTTGGTTATTGTCTTTTCATGTGAAATATATAGGAGTGGTCTACCCTTACATTTGTCTTCGAACTAAATTCGAAGACTGCATTCCTCCCGCAAAGGCCGCCAGAAACTGCCGGTTAGCTTTTGCTCAAAGTTTGTCCCTGCCCTGCTACGCTTATCTGTTATAATTCTTTAGTTATGGAGTTGCCGAAAACCTATATTTCATCAGATTATGAAGCTGATATTTACGCGCTTTGGGAAAAATCGGGTGCTTTCGAACCGTCTGAGCATGGCGACCCTTACTGTATGGTTATGCCTCCTCCAAATGCTAACGCTGGCCTACATATCGGACACAGTTTGATGCTTGCAGTTGAAGATGTGCTGGTCAGATATCATCGGTCACGCGGTAAATCCGTTCTCTGGCTACCTGGCGCTGATCACGCAGGCTTCGAGACGCAAGTCGTGTATGAAAAACACCTTAATAAAGAAGGCAAAAGCCGCTTTGATTTTTCACGTGAGGAACTTTATGAGCAGATTTTCGAATTTGTAAACGGCAACAAAGAGAACTTCTTTAGTATATTTCGAACACTTGGAAGCAGTTGCGACTGGAGCCGCTTTACGTTTACGCTTGACAGCAAAATCATTAATACGTCTTACTCGACTTTCAAAAAAATGTGGGAAGACGGACTAGTTTACAGGGGCGAAAGACTTGTAAATTACTGCACATTTCATCGCACAGGCTTCGCTGACATCGAGGTAGATTATGAGACCGTTAAGACGCCGCTTTATTACTTAAAATATGGCCCATTTACACTGGCGACAACCCGTCCTGAAACGAAATTCGGCGATACGGGTGTAGCAGTGCACCCGGATGACGAACGCTATAAGGAGTGGGTAGGCAAAACCGTAACCGTGGACGGGGTAAACGGCTCGTTCGAGGTTAGAGTAGTGGCAGATCAGATGGTTGACCCTAATTTTGGCACCGGAGTTGTTAAAGTCACGCCCGCTCATAGTTTTGACGACTGGGAAGTGGCGCAGAAGCATAATTTGCCACCGGTAAGAGTCATAAATCACGATGGGACTATGAATCACTATGCCGGTGAATTCAGTGGGCTGACCGTTGTTGAAGCTCGAAAAGCCGTTGCGGCTAAAATGGAAGAAATGGGTCTTATAGAGAAAATCGATAATGACTATGAGACTAGGATTGGCAAGTGTTACAAGTGCGGCACTGTTATTGAACCGATGCTGCTTGATCAGTGGTTTATAGATATGAAGCGGCTGGCGGCGCCAGCGATTGAGAAGCTGGGGCAGGGGAGTATTAATTTTTACCCTTCGCAAAAACGCGATCAAGTTGTTAATTATCTTAAAAACGTTAAAGATTGGAACATTAGCCGTCAGATTGCGTGGGGTATCCCGATACCTGCTTTTCAAAATGTTGACGATAAGGACGAGTGGATATTTGACGAGCGGGTTAATGAAGAAATTATAGAAGTAGACGGCAAAAACTACCGCCGCGACCCGGATGTGTTCGATACTTGGTTTTCAAGTGGCCAGTGGCCTTTTGCAACGCTTGGATATCCCGAGAGTGACGACTTCAAGAAGTTCTATCCAAATGCCGTTATGGAAACAGGGCAAGATATCCTCTACCAATGGGTCGCACGAATGATTTGCCTAGGCATTTACATAACGGGGGAGATTCCCTTCAAAGACGTATACTTGCACGGCATGGTCAGGAGCGAAGATGGACGTAAAATGAGTAAAAGCCTCGGTAATGTTGTCGATCCAAAAGTCTACTTAGACAAATACGGGAGTGATGCCCTCCGAATGGGTATGATTTCTGGCCGCAGTGCGGGCTTAAGTGCAGCTTTCTCCCCAGCCAAAATTGTCGCAGGTCGCAATTTCAGCAATAAGCTCTGGAATATTGCAAGATATGTTGAGCAGAAAGTAGGCGAATCAACGCCAAACCTATCCGTTAAACCATCCACAGAGGCTGATCATTGGATGTTGAGTAAATTACAACAGTCTTACGATACTGTAGAGCATCTGTTAGAAAATTATCGGTTTAGCGAAGCTTACGACAATATTTACCATCTCGTTTGGGATGATTTTGCCGACTGGTACTTAGAATCTAGCAAGGGGCAGGGAAGTGCGGATTTTCTAGCAGCACTATTGGAGCCAATCTTAGTGTTAGTGCACCCTTTTGCACCTTTTGTAACAGAGACGATTTGGCAGAACTTGAGCTGGCAAAATGGTGTATTGGCGGCTAAGCAGTGGCCTAAGCTACATAAAGCCGACAAAACCGCGGCTGAACGGTTTGAGCAAAGTAAGCAGATAATTTCTGAAATTCGGACTATAGTGTCAGCGTTGCAGCTTAAAAAAGTAACTTTGTACCACCAAGACAGTAAAATCGTGACCGAAACTAACGACTTGCTGATGAGATTGGCACCGATTAAGGAGATAATTCAGGTTAGCGACGGCACGGGGCTATACCTTAGCAACACCAAAGATAAAATGTGGCTTGGGATAGATCACAATACAGCAGCCCGTTATAGCCAGAAACTACAAGAGGATATTGAAACCGCTAAAACTACTATCAAAAATTTGGAAGCCAGATTGTCAAACGAGGGCTACGTGGCGCGTGCACCGAAAGAACTGGTCCATGAATCACAACAGCAACTTGAAACCGCTAAAAACGGCTTAGAAACGCTCACAAACGAGTTTGATAGGTATTCAGAACTCTAGTATTTTAGGAAGAGCTCTGCTCCTCCGCTTCAACTTCGAAATAAATTCGAAGTTTCGTTCCTCCACGCTAAAGCTCACCTTACGGCTCATTCGCTTTGCTCAGCTAAATACTTTAATCAGAATATATTTCTTAGGATAATACTTGCTTTATGCGGGCGATAGATTCCTCAGGGTTGTAGTCGTCGAACCACATAACTTTCCAGCCGAGATGTTCGGCAGCCATAAGGTTAGCTCTTGAGTCGTCAACAAATAGGATTTCACTCGGTTCAACGTCGGCTAAACCTTGGGCAAGTTCATAAATTTTTGGCTCGGGCTTAATTGCGCCTACCTCTGAGCTGTCGACTACTGCAGCGTAATTAGCCGCAGGGATAGAACCGTTTTGAATCATGGCCTCGATATAGCCTGGCATGATGTTGCTTAGCAGCCCCACGCCGACACGGCTTGAAGCCCATTCCACCAATTCAGCCATGCCCTTGATAGGTTCGATAGCTCTTAGGTAGTAATCTAGCCAGTTTAGGTCAGGTTTGCCAGTTAGCTGAGCTAAGATTTTGTTAAACTCCTCGACGGTCATTTCGCCTCGACAGACAGCATCATTGTAGTGCCAAAAAGCCGACTCTATCTGATCGCTTGGGACGCCTGCTTCGTCGGCTAAATAGCCGAAAGCTCGATGGAAAAAGCCGACCAGACAACCATTTATGTCTAGATAAAGGAATTTTAGTCTTTGCTTTTCGGGAGTCTGAACAACAGACTTAATGCCAAGTAATGAATCCAAAGAGGTGTTAAGACATTCTGATAGGCGCTGGATAGTGAAAACAGACGGGGATTTTATCGCGCCGCGCTCAATTTTGGCCAAAGTAGAATAGGATAAATCGGCAGCTTGAGACAGCTGCTGCTGGGTCATATTTGCAGCTTGGCGTGCTTGTTGAAGCTTTTTGCCTAAACCCACCTCATCTATAGACATAGCCATATGTTACCAATTATTCGAGCGCTTTGCCAGGATAAACTAGTAATAAATGGCTATTATTCTAAAAGACTAGCGATACTATAAATAACGAAAAAGATTAAAACCGCAGAAATTGAAGCGGCGATTAAGGCAGTTCGGTTATTGCCGCCACCTGTGCGCCTAGCGAACCAACTGTATATCCAAGTACCAGTAGCAACAGAAAATATCAAACATATAAGCCATATTGGCATAATTTACTCCTCAATTCTTAATTTCTCGGCTGTTTTGGCTAGTTGGTCATGGTCGGGTTCGGATTGTTCCGGACGGTTATGAAATTCATGAGCATTATTAAAAGGGAAGAGCTTGGCATGAACATGTTCAACCTCTAGGCCTTCTACCTGAACGGCTATTTTTTTCTTGTCTTGATAAGCGCTCTTTAACTGTTCGGCAACTTTACGTACTGCCCGCCAAAACCCGTCATATTCGGCAGACGGGAGCTCATAAAAATTTGCAACTTGCAACTTACTAACAACAGTCACATGCCCAGGCTGTATTGGGTGGATATCCATGAAAGCTAGGCTGAAATCGTCCTCATATACCTTATGACAGGGGATTTCGCCCTTTATAATTTTTGTGAATACAGAATCTTCCATTACCACCCATTATAGGGCAGTTACGTTCAGGATTTTGTTTAATTCAGTTAGAAATCACAAAGTCACTGATTAACAATGACTATTTCTGTCTGGCGGAGAGGGAGGGATTCGAACCCTCGGTATCGTTTCCGACACGACGGTTTTCAAGACCGTTACCATCAACCACTCGGCCACCTCTCCTTGTTAACAGGGGTAATTATAGCATATAGTTCGCAGAACCAAAGTTAAAACCTGAAGCGATGACTTAAGCGGTCAAATGCGTCTGGTTCACGCTCTTCGTGGGGCAAGAAACTGCTAAGATAGTCAACGATTCGGCCTTCATCTTCAGGCGCAAAATACATTGCAACTGTCGGCTGATAGCGCTTTAAAGATCTTAGCCAAATGCAACTAATTGCACCCTCTTCAACTACCGAAAACGACTTGAACTGGCCGTAAGGATAGCCTTTTTCACCGACGCCCACGCCTCTTTCGTCAATCGAATATTCAATGTTTTGCGGTTTTCGGGCGCCCATAACTGCGATGCACAGACAAACTAACATGACAGTTAGTGCTGAAAATATACTTTTAGTTGCTAAAAACACAATCAGACCCAGCACTGCAGAACCTGCGCCAAGCGCGATGAACCAACCTGCAGTTTTTTGATGCGCTATATATTCAGATGCAGTCCACTTCATACCATCACTCATATTCGTTGGTTGCACGTCATAGTCTGAAGTGGCATCTGATGATTGCAGATTATCGTAATTTTCTGCAGTTTCATTTTCTGGATGATAAAAAGTCGCCTCTGAGTTATCTTCACCCTTTTCCATAAGCATATTGTACCACTAATATTAGATATAGAAATTATATGATTGGCAAACTTTAACAGATACGCTAAGATAATACAGCACATTAAGGTCTTGTAGTTTTACAATTTTGCGAGAGGAATCGCAAAATTGAGAGGAGACGACTTGGCAGGATTGCCCAATAGCGGTGAGCGAACTTGTTTCATCGCCGCTTATGGCAAGTCTGCCATTACGCGTCGACGACGGAGGAGTACCCAAGTGGCTGAAGGGGACGGTTTGCTAAATCGTTAGGGGGGCGAAAGTTCTCGCGAGAGTTCGAATCTCTCCTCCTCCGCCACGTCGATATATATAAGTGGATTAGTTTTAAAGTGTTGCTGAAGTTGTGTTGGACATTTAGTTCCTGCTCGTCTCTGCAAGACTAAAGACTTGCTTCGACGAGCACCCGTAGCTCAGCTGGATAGAGCGTCTGTTTGCGGTACAGGAGGTCGTAGGTTCGAATCTTGCCGGGTGCACCAAAGAAAGAGCCCCATTTCGGGGCTTTTTCTTTCTGTAAAATATAGTCAGTAGGGAAGAGTGGCTGAGCTGGTTGAAGGCGCACGACTCGAAATCGTGTTTAGGGTAAAACCTAACGTGGGTTCGAACCCCACCTCTTCCGCCACGTTAGTATTTTGTCTAAGATTCCGTAGTTCCATAGGTTATTATTAGATGATGCAAAAACCGACAGTTATATTTGATTTTGATGGGACTCTAGCCGATACGATTACGGTCGCCTTGAAAGTTTACAACGAGCTTGCGCCAAAAATGCGAAGTCTGCCAATCAGCGCAGATGAATTCCCAAGACTTCGCACCATGAGCTATAAACAGATCATCCGCGAGAAGCGGCTTAACTGGTTACGGCTGCCGTGGTTGTTGCGCGTAGTGCCTAAGAAAATGAAGGTTTACGCTTCAGAAATTCAGCCTTATCCAGGTATAGTTAGCTTGATTGCATCGCTTCAGAAGGAGGGTTACCAAGTCGGCGTGCTTAGCTCTAATCAACCAGAATTTCTGAACGCGTTTTTTGAAACCCATAAATTCCCCAGGTTTGAGTTTATAGTTTCCGAGAAATCACTATTTGGTAAAGACAAAGCCCTGCGTAAGATAATCGCAAAATATCAGCTCGATAAATCTAGGTTGGTATATGTGGGTGATGAGCCACGTGACGTTACCGCTTGTCGAAAGGCAGGCGTTAAAGTCATAGGTGTTACTTGGGGGCTAGGGGGCCGTGAAGGCTTAGCACAAGCAGAACCTGATGCGTATGCTGACACCGCCCCTGAACTCCTGAATTTATTGCTAAAAGTGTAATGCCCTCAATATTAGGAGTGGTGATACGGGTGACCATCATATATAGTCTGTGCGCGGTAAATCTGCTCTAATAGTACAATCATGGCCAAGCGGTGGGGAAGTACCATCAAGCTCAGCGATAAAACCAAATCAGCTCGCGACTTTAGCTCATCGCTGACGCCGTAGGCTCCGCCTACTATGAATACTACGGTTTGGGCTTGGGACGATACGAGCTTTGAAAATCCTGGTGAATTCATCTGTTCGCCAGTCTCGTCGAGCAATATAATAAACTCACCAGGCTTAATATTTTTAAGCAGTAACTCGGACTCTTGTTTGATGGCCTGACTTTGACTGCCTTTTTGAGGCTTGATCTGAACGGTTGTCAAATTAAATTTTCCTCTTAGCCGTTTCCCATATTCAGCCATTAAATTAGCTGTTGAGGTGTCAAATTTGTTAGCTACTGATAATATACGCAAAACATCTCCATAATAATTGTTGACAAGTTGACTCTGAGGCGAGTAGGGTATAGTTTCCTCTTACGCTTAAAGTGTTAGAGGGTACTGTAAGAATTATCATAGCAGAACAGATTAACGTAGCGCATATTAAGAACAACTATTTTACTAAGTAATTAGGAGGGTACATGAGCAGAATTGATGCACACATCCAAGATGTAATTGAACAAGTCACTGAGTACCGCGACCAGGGTCAGTGGGATAAGCTAATGCAGTATTTTACCGAACGAGCATATATCGATGACGCCGCATTAACACACGAACAGCCCGGGGAACGCTCAATCGAGAATATCTTGAGCGGTTGGCGCCGAATTATCCGTGATTTGTATTATGGCGCTAGACACACCTTAGGCGCTATTAGAGTTGAACGACTTAGCCGCAAAGAAGTTGCAGCCGAGAGCGATGTTGAAGCGCGATATTACACTGCCAAAAACGGCAAGCGCTATGTACTCAAACTCACCGGCAAATATGTCTATACTTTCCGTAAAGTAGCAGGCCGTTGGAAAATCGCCACAATGAAGTTGGTTGTTAGTAACAGCACTTTGTCTCTTGTAGGAGCGTAATCTTTAAGGGAGAGCTCTGCTCTCCCAGATTAGTTCGAAACAGTTCGAGCTTCATCTTCCCACCACTCGCTAAAGCTCGGCTATCGCTTCGTTCGGTTCGCTCAGTTAATTTTTTTAAAAGCTAGTGGCTGATGGGTAAAGGCTAGGATATACTTAAACAGTATGAGGATTTTAAGTGTTTACGCGCACGAAGATGCACGGTCGTTGACCGCGGCACTACGTAACACCGCCGAGCAGGTGCTGGTTCGTGCTGGTCATCAGGTCGTAACTAGCGATCTTTACGGATTAGGATTTCAGCCTGTCGCTCAAAAATGGGATTTCTCGACCTTGTCTGGGGGGCATTATAATTATATGTTCGAGCAGCAGGCCGCCTCAAGGGCGGGCGGAAAATTTGCCCCTGATGTCTTAGCTGAAATTAATAAGCTGCACGAGGCAGATATGGTCCTGTTTCATTTCCCCTTATGGTGGGGTGGGCCGCCAGCAATCTTGAAAGGCTGGTTCGATAGAATTCTAGCTATGGGCTTTGCCTGGGATGGTGAACATATTTTTGAGAACGGCAAGCTCCGCGGCAAGAGAGCATTCTGTGTAGTGACAACGGGGGAGCCAGCAAGTTATTACCAGTCTGAAGGAGTTCAGAAAAACAATGTCAGATCAATCCTGCAGCCTGTATTGCACGGCACCTTAGCGTTCTGCGGCTTCGATGTTATCGAGCCTCATATTGTACATGGAGTTACTTCTATGCAGGCCGAGCAAGCGCAGGCCGAAATTGATCAGTTTGCCAGCCGAATGAGCCAAGTAATCTCGAATCCAGAGTTCTACAAACTCTAAACAGTTCTACGCTATACTTAGAACTAATGAAAGACAAGCTAATCGTCCAGATAAAGGACGCAGTTAAAAAACATTTCGGAGTAGATGTAGAGCCGGAAGTCAGCTGCCCTGACTCAGAGTTTGGCGATTACACTACTAATGTCGCCATGAAGATTAGTAAAGATTTGGGTATGAATCCTCGCGAAATCGCTGAAGTTCTGGCGGAGCAACTGCGGGACAGCTCGATATCAAATGCTGAAATAGCTGGTCCAGGATTCATTAATCTAACTCTTAGCGATACTGCTCTACTGGGGCTTCTTAAGGCCGATCCAGTGAAGCCATTAGCAGGCAAGACAGTTGTTGCTGAATATTCTGATCCGAATCCTTTTAAAGTACTGCATGCTGGCCATCTTTATACTAGTCTGGTTGGTGATGCTATTGCAAGACTGCTTGATAATGCCGGTGCGACCGTTCGCCGCGTAAATTTTGGCGGTGACGTTGGCTTACACGTGGGCAAAGCCATGTGGGCTATATTAGAGAAGCTTGGCGGTGAACACCCAATTAAGCTAGACGAGATTGAAGAAAGCCAGCGGCTTGTGTGGGTCAGCGAGAGATATGTTGAGGGCAGCACCGCTTATGATGAGGATGAAGCAGTCAAACTTGCAATAGTCGAGATTAACAAGAAAGTCTACAAACTACATGAGGACAATGACCATGAGACCAATTTTGCTCAAATATACTGGATCTGCAGACAGTGGAGCTACGACGGTTTCAATGCTCTGTATGAACGTTTAGGCATGGTGCCTTTCGACAAATATTACCCAGAAAGTCTGACTACGCCAGTGGGTATGAAAGCCGTGCAAGCTAGTTTAGATAGTGGCGTGCTGGAACGCTCCGATGGTGCAGTAGTTTTCATAGGTGAAAACTCCGGGCTTCATACCCGTGTATTTATGACCTCAACCGGGCTACCTACATATGAGGCCAAGGACTTAGGCTTGGCAGTGTCGAAATGGGAAGATTATCACTTTGACCACAGTATCATGATTACCGGCAATGACATCATTGAGTATATGAAAGTAGTCATGGCCGTACTTAATCGTCTTAACCCTGAAGTTGCTGAACGGACTAACCACCTAACTCATGGAATGATTAGGCTAGCCGGTGGCGCCAAGATGAGCAGCCGAAAAGGCAGTATTCTGCGTGCTTCAGACGTGCTGGATGCGGCTGCTAGAGCCAATCATGCGGCTACCGGCAAAGTACAGCCTCGTACTGTGCTGGGAGCAGTCAAATATGCATTCCTAAAACAGCGTATCGGCGGTGATATAATTTACGACCCGGCAGAATCAGTTGCACTTGAAGGTAATTCTGGTCCTTACCTGCAGTATGCTTACGCGCGAGCAAGGAGTATTTTGAGCAAAGCGTCCGCCCCAGTCAGTCAGATAACCGAACTTGAAAATTTAGGGCTGCAAGACGGCGAACGGCTACTAGCACGAAAGCTAAGCCAGTACGATGAAATTGTTGAGCTGGCCACTGTTGAGCTGATGCCACATCATATCTGCACCTTTTTGTACGAGTTAGCTCAGGAATTCAACCGTTTTTACGAGAAAAACAGGGTGATTGATGATCCAAGACAAGATATGAGGCTGAGCTTAGTTCATGAGTATGCCGATAAGTTAAAATCAGGACTGTCACTACTAGGCATTGAATCGCCGGAGCAGATGTAAAAAATTAAATGATTGTGGCACAATAAGAGTAAAGAATGGTGGGATTATGAGTAAAGTATTGGTGCTGTATCCGAATCAGTTATTCCGTATAGAGGAGTTGCCCGAGGACATCTCTAGGATAATTCTTATTGAAGAGCCGCTATATTTTGGCAACGACAAGCAGTATCCAAGCTTGTTTCACCGTCAGAAACTCGTTATGCATCGTGCTAGTATGCGACGTTATGTTAAAGAGGTTTTATGGCCAGCTGGTTATGAAGTAGACTACATTGAGCACACCACTGTCGAAGATAGTTCGATTGTAGTTTCGAGGTCCGAAGATGCAGACGAACTTATTATATTTGATGTCGTAGATGATATATTACGTAGAAGACTTAATGATGCTGCTAATACACAAGGCAGACCAATTATTTGGCTAGATAACCCGAACTTTTATTTGACGCGGGTAGAGGTATTAACTAAGTTTTCGGGAAGTAAAATGCCAGTATTTGTTGAGTTTTATAAATGGCAACGTGAGCGATTCGATATACTGCTGACGACTAGTTATAAACCAGCAGGCAATAAGCTCATGCATGACAGTGAAGTTGTAGCAAGAGTGCCTATCGACAAGCAGCTTCCCGGCTTCACTGTCTTTGGTGACAATGAGTTCATTTCTGAGGCTATTGAATACATAAATAGGTGCATGTCTGACAATTACGGTGCCATAGAGCAGGTGCCATGGCCTACAAATCATGCAGAAGCCGAGAGTTGGTTGAATGATTTTATTGAACACAGGCTTGCCAATAGTGGTATGTATCGTGAGGCTGTTGAAGAGAACATGCCATGGCTGTTCCATGGTGCGTTGAGTGCAAGCCTAAACATTGGCTTGCTAAGCCCGAAGCAAATAGTTCATACTGCATTACGATATCATGAGACGCATAAAATATCTTTAAATAGTTTAGAACCTTTTATACGGGATATATTGGGATGGCGCGAGTATTACCGAGGTATATATGAATCCAACCATGCCAAGCTTCGGACTTCCAATGCCTTTGAAAACACCCGAAAGCTAAGCGACGATTGGTACTCTGCAACCACCGGTTTGCCGCCGTTGGACAGCGCCATAAGAAACCTTTATACCAGAGCTTATGTACATGAAGCGGAGCGAACAGATATATTGGGCTCAGTTATGCTGATGTGTGAAATTGATCCCAAGGCCGTTTATCAGTTCTTTAACGAGATGATGATTGATGGCTATGACTGGCTGACCGTACCTAGAGTTTACGGCTTCAGCCAGTGTGCTGACGGAGGCAGTATGGCAAAATTAATACCTTTGTACCCAAGTTCCAACATAATTGCTCGGAGTCATTACCCTAAAGAAGGATGGTGCGACGTCTGGGACGGTTTATATGCTAGGTTTGTTATGACAAACTCAGCAATTTTGCAGCGAAATCCTGACATGCGAATCGTGCTTCGAAATGTCGAGCGAATAAACGAAGACAGAAAGCGCATCATAGGCTATCGTGCCGAAGACTTCTTGAATACCAAGACAACCGTTTAAGAAACTTAAACTTAAAAAGTTAAGACATATAGTATTTTTAATAACGGGTCTTCGCAAGGAGTATAATTGTCTATTGAATAAGAAATTAAGGAGTATCTGTTTAATATGCTAAAAGCAACACATGCTACGATTCGTTCGGTCGCCAAAAAAATGTCACTTGAGGATAAGGAAATAGAGGCTTTACTTTCGGTTAACGCAACTCACGAATTTAGCGTAAATACCTCTGAGGGTAAGCAATTCGAAGCATGGAGAATACAGCACAATAATACTCACGGACCTTACAAAGGAGGGATTCGTTTCCACCCGCACGTGACTAAAGATGAAGTCCAGGCACTCGCGACTTTAATGAGTTTTAAAACGGCCGCTGTCGGACTACCGCTAGGTGGCGGTAAAGGCGGGGTAGCAGTTGACCCTAGTAAGCTGTCAGAAAAAGAGCTTGAAGAAATAGCCCGTGATTACGTTAAGTATTTAGCCCCGCACATCGGACCAGACGTTGATGTGCCCGCCCCTGATGTTAATACCAATCCGAAAATTATAGATTGGATGGTAGATGAGTACACCCGACAGACGGGCGATAAATCTCGCGCTAGCTTCACTGGAAAAAGTACCGATAAGGGCGGCAGTTTGGGACGTGAAGCAGCCACGGGTCGCGGAGGAGTCGTTGTTTTAGCTGAAGTTCTAAGTCAACATAAACTATCTAAAAAGCCGCTTCGTGTAGGCGTTCAGGGATTTGGAAATGTTGGTTCGTTCTTTGCATTAGTGGGTGCTCTAGAATACCCAAACTGGAAAATAACAGACGCAGGAGACTCATCGGCAACGCTGCATGACGACGAGGGATTAGCCGTTAGTGATCTTGCTCAGTTCAAGAAAAACCGCGGTAGTTTTACTGACTATTCAATGGCTGAAGTTTTGGATGTGGATAGTGTTTTGTATGCAGATGTTGACGTATTAGTCTGTGCCGCATTAGACGGAGTTATCAACGAAGATAACCAGTCAAAAGTGAAAGCAAAATTCATTTTAGAGCTTGCAAACGGCCCAGTTACTGACAAGGCACAAGATTTGCTTGAAGACAGAGGATTGATGGTGATTCCGGATATTATCGCAAACTCCGGTGGTGTGATCGTAAGTTACTTAGAGTGGCTACAAAACAAAAACTCGGAGAAATGGGATGAAGAAACTGTTAACAAGAAGTTAAGCGAGTACCTTCAGCCTGCCGCAGAAAATATGCTTAAGTTAGCCGACAAAGAAAAAGTCAGTTTAAAGGAAGCAGCCATGATGATGGCAATCAAAAGACTCGTAGTAAAAAAATAGTTTTCGTAGAATTTAAACAACAAATTCAACGGTAGATATGTAGCCTGATCGAGTCTACTGGGCTACAATTATAGACATGAAGGCCAGTCAGCAAAATCCGGATCTTTCGGAAGAACAGAAGCGAGTTTTATTTGGTGCCGATACAGAAATGCCTTTCACGGGCAAACTGCTCAAAAACAGCAAAACCGGCATTTATACATGCGCTAACTGCAGCCATAAGCTGTTTAAATCGCAAGCTAAGTTTGATTCGGGGAGCGGCTGGCCAAGCTTTTATGAGCCTATAAATTCCGAAGTAGTAACTTTAATGAAAGACAACAGTCATGGTATGGAAAGAGTTGAGGCCACTTGCGCAAACTGCGGCGCACATATGGGGCATGTATTTTACGATGCGCCCGAGCAGCCTACTGGCTTAAGATTCTGCATAAATTCTGCCAGTTTGGATTTCAAGGAGTCTAAGTAAAGATGTATATTACAGAGACTAACGATACGCTAAGTGTGATTCTTGAAGGGGGGGAGCAGATAGCAGCTCTTAAGGCGCGCGTACGGATTCCCAAAAGAGCCATTCAGAAAATCTCATATGCAGAGCGTTTCAATGACTGGCGAAATTGGGAGGTACGAATGCCAGGAACCTATGCGCCTAAGCTTTTGATGGCAGGATCTTATTGGACTGAAGAAGGCTGGGATTTTGTATATGCCAAGAAGCCGAAAGGGTTCGTTAAGCCGGTGGTTGAAGACGTTCTTGTAATAGAAACCGATATCAACCGGTTTAGGAGAGTTATAATAACTTGCAGCAAAGAGCGCACAGATGAGCTACTAGCTTGGTGGAAGCGGCCTTAGGCGCTACACTATTAAACAATGAGTTTAAAGAAGAGTTTTGAGCCGACTAAATTACTTTGGTTGGATTTGGAAATGACAGGCCTTGATCCAAAAGATGATGTTATTTTGGAGGTGGCAGCCGAAATAACCGACATGAATTTGCAGACTATTGCCGGCTACGAGGCTCGCATTAAGCAGAGCAAGGCTAAAGTCCTTGATCGGATGAGCAAAAATATCTGGTGGAAGGACTATCCTGAAAACCGAGATGATTTCGTCAAAGGCCTCGACACCGCCAAGCCGATTGAAGCTGCAGAACGAGAACTTCTAGATTTAATCGAAATACATTTTGGTAAAGAACCGGCCGTATTGGCGGGTAACTCGATTCATAACGATCGAAATTTTATAAAGACGCAGATGCCGGGGCTTGAACTGAAGCTGCACTATCGTATGGTTGATGTGACTAGTTTTAAAATTATCATTCAGGGTAGGTACAAAGATTATTTCGAAAAGCCAGAGGTTCATCGAGCTTACGAGGATGTACAGGCAAGCATAGCGGAGCTGCAACATTATATTGGCAGATTCGAAAATGATAAATCATAAAACAGTTGAAGATTATATATTAAGTTTGCCTAACACTTCCCGCGAATATCCTTTCGGGGAAGGGATAGCTGTATATAAAGTCGTGGTAGGTAACGATAAAAAGATGTTTGGATTGATTCCCGAAGGTAAAACGCCCGTTAATTTGAGTTTAAAATGTGACCCTCAACTAGCAGTAGTTCTGCGCGAAAAGTACGAAACGGTGCTAGAGGGGTATCATCTCAACAAAAAACACTGGAACACTTTAATATTATCTGGTCAGCTACCTTGGGATGAAGTAGAATCGTTAATAAACCTTAGCTATCGGTTGGTTACAGAAGGCTAAATGTCTCTACTCGGCTGAATTGGCGGCGGACAATAAGCTTACATTTTGAAAGCTGGCTTCTAATATTGCTTTTTCGCTCACTGATTTACTGTTTTCATTAGAGCTTTTTAGCTCGGCGATATACTTGGCTAACAAATCATCGATAATTTTATTGTAAGTAGTATCGAAATCGTTGTTGCTGGCGGCTCGGGCTAGGCTTTCCTTGATTGTTGTGTCGGATGTTGGAAGAGTCTTTATAAGTTTTTGTTGACCATTAGAGTTAAGGAATCTTTCTAGGCGGACATTATCGCTTAAAATAGATGAATTAAGCGTTGCAGCTAGTGAGCGCGTGTCGGCATTAGGGCTTGTACTTATAGCTTCGCTACTCGCCTGAAGCATCCTATTCTGCAAGGCAACTAATCTAATAGAGTCGTCGAAGGTTTGTTTACCGGCGCTAGTTATAAGACTAATTACTACAGTGGCAATTACAATTAACGTGAGTGCACCCGCCACCACTATAAAAATTCGTTTTTTAGTAGAATTTCCCCCTGAGCCAAAACGGCTAGGTTTAGGACTAGACTCTAGAATAAAGTCATACTGCCCGGGTGTTGAAGGTTGATTCGGATCCATAGACTTATTTTAATTGGTTTGGCGTTAAAAGCATAACTATAACCCTCAGACAGATAGAAGTATACTACTAGTAATGGATGCTATTGAGGAAGTAAAATCCCGGCTCAATATTGAGGACGTTGTTGGTGAATACGTTCAGCTCAAGCGTTCCGGTCGAAACTTTAAGGGCTTAAGCCCGTTCACGAACGAGAAATCGCCGAGTTTGATGGTCAGTCCTGAAAAGCAGATTTGGCACGATTTTTCATCGGGGCGTGGAGGCAATATCTTTAGTTTCGTCATGGAACTCGAAGGGCTAGATTTTCGAGGAGCATTAGAGCTACTTGCTCGCAAAGCGGGGGTAGACCTCGAAGCAGGGCGGAGTGGCCGCGGTCCTAGCACAAAAACCAAAGAGCGGCTGATGGGCGTATTAAACGACGCCGCCAATTTATATCAGCGTCATTTAACTAAGAACAACGAGGCGCTGGAATATCTGCGTAAAAAGCGCGAATTCAGTAAAGAAACCATTATTGAATTCAGGCTTGGTTATTCTCCTAAAAATAACGAGCTAACTAAGTTCTTACTGGCCAAAGGTTATAACGAAGACGAGCTTAAAGCGGCAGGACTTACTACCATACGCCGAGGCGGTACAAGCGATATGTTTCGCGGCCGAATAATGGTGCCACTAATGGACTCTGTCGGGAACGTTATCGGTTTTACAGCCAGGCTCCTAGGAGCTGACGACAACGGCCCAAAGTATATCAACACGCCAAGTACAGCGCTGTATGACAAGTCGCGGCATATTTATGGGCTTTCGCAGGCTAAGCAGGCGATTCGGACAAGTAACTTCGTTGTTGTAACTGAGGGTAACTTAGATGTTATTAGTAGCCATCAGGCTGGCGTAAGGCAGGTTGTAGCGACGGCCGGGACTGCCATGACACCTCAACATTTTTCGCAATTAAAAAGACTTACGGGCGATGTGCGTCTCAGTTTTGATGCCGACCGTGCCGGGCAAGCTGCAGCTGAAAGAGCTATCCCGTTGGCACAGGCTGCGGAAGTTAATCTAAGTATTATTACCCTACCTGAAGGCAAAGACCCGGACGAGCTTGTTCGTAAGGATGCCAAATTATGGGCCGAGACAATCAACAAGCCAACTTACGCATTAGATTGGTTGATGGGGCAGTATCAGCTGACATTAGATATGAATTCGAGTGTGGGTAAACGACGATTTACCGATGTTATTTTGGCCGTTGTTCGTAAGTTGCAAGACCCAGTTGAGCAGGATCATTATTTGAGTGAGCTAGCCAAAATCTCAGGAAGTAGCCGCGAAGCTCTTAAATCCAAGCTGGCCCATGAGTCCCGACAAACCAGGTTAAGAAAACCAACCAACCAGCCCGCCAACTCAAGCCTTCCAGATTATGAAAAGAGGCTACAGCACTTCTTAGGAATTATGCTGCTTTTCCCAAAACTGCGCGGGTTACTTGAAGATCTTCCGGAAGATATATTTTACGGCGAAGCTGCTGAAGTCGCTAAAGTGCTTCGCGATCACGGGTCACAGAAAAGCAAAGACCTATCTGTGAACTTGAAAGAGTCAGCCGATTATGTCAAAATGTTAGCATTACTAGCCGAGGAAGGCTATGGCCGGACTGAAGCAGAAGAACTTAAATATCAGACTTTAGGTTTGCGAGCTCGTCTTGTGGCCGAATATGTAAAATTGAAGAGAAATATTATTAGCAAAAATTTGGTCGAGCAGGGAGCGGATCAAGATACACTGCTAGCCGAAGTAAAAAAACTAGATGAGCTACAAACAAAGTTCCAGATAAATTAATCATTTAAGGATGACAATCAATGCCCGAAGATAACGAAGAATCTAAATTCGCAACCCTAAAACAAGAGCTAATCGCCAAGGCCAAAAGAGATGGCAGGCTTGATCAGAAGGATATATTCACAGCTATCCCTGATACGCCCGAGAATATCGATGTACTGGATGCGTTATACAGCGAACTAGCCGAAATTAACGTAGTAGTAACAGGCATTGAAGAGCCAGTAGCAGCCGGTGCGGGAGATGAGTGGGTGCTAGACGACACTGAAGAAGTAGTACTAGAAGACTCTAAATACCTAGACGATATTGCCGACGACTCCGTACGCTTGTACTTGCGAGAAATCGGTAAGATACCTCTGCTTAAAGCTGACGAAGAACTTGCACTAGCTCAAAAGGTAGTAGCCGGGGACAAAGGTGCCAAAGACAAAATGGCTGAGGCAAACATGCGCCTTGTTGTTTCGATAGCCAAGCGATACGTAGGGCGTGGACTTGACCTACTTGATTTGATACAAGAGGGAAATACCGGCCTTCTGCGCGCAGTTGAAAAGTTCGATCCCGACAAAGGATTTAAGTTCTCAACCTACGCGACTTGGTGGATTCGCCAAGCAATTACTCGTGCGATAGCCGACCAGGCCCGAACTATTCGTATACCTGTTCACATGGTTGAAACAATAAATAAATTGCTCAGAACACAGCGCCGATTAACTCAAGATCTAAACCGTGAGCCAACCAATGAAGAAATAGCTAAGGCTATGGAACTCGACATTGATAAAGTAGAACATATCATGAAGATCAAGCAGGATATTTCTTCACTCGATGCTTCAGTGCGTGATGATGAGGAAGACTCGGTGCTCGGTGACTTTATCGAGGACGAAGACACGATCTCTCCTGAAGAATCCGCCACTAATCAGTTACTCAAAGAGCATGTTAAGGATCTATTGTCAGGCTTAACCGAGCGCGAACAAAAAATTATCCGTCTGCGTTTCGGCCTAGACGACGGCAAAAGCCATACGCTCGAAGAAGTAGGGCAAGAGTTCTCAGTTACGCGAGAACGTATCCGTCAAATCGAAGCCAAGGCGTTAGCCAAACTACGCAAACACCGAGACGCCCGCAAGCTGCTCGATTATCTGAAGTAATTTGATACAATAACAGATATGATTTTGTATGGAGTTGCCGGGACGTTAAATGCCGGAAAAGATATTTTGTCTAATTACTTAGCGGATAAATACGGATTCCTTCATTTCTCGACTAGCGACATGATCCGCGCGATGAAACGCCGTGAATTTGGCGATACACCGCAGGCACTTTTACTTAGGAATGACCCGTATATAAATAAATTAAGAGCCGAGCGAGGTCCAGGTTTCTTGGTTTCAGAAGTTTATAAGGAATGGGAATCGCAGCAAGATAAATATCCTGCAGGTGTTATAGCTAGCGCAATCAGGGCAATTGGCGAAGCAGAAGAAATACACAAGCTTGGAGGCAAAATAATTTTTGTCGATGCCGATCCCCAAATCAGATATCAGAGAGCCACACTTCGTCAAAGAGACGCTAACGAGTCAGGCAAAACCTTTGAAGAATTTATGGCGACAGAGCGCTCTGAAATTGATGTTGATCAAAACGACAAGTCCGTTCAAAACTTAACGGCCATGAAGAATATGGCTGATATTGTTATTGAAAATAATGCCAGTAAAATCGAAGATTTTTACACGAAAATCCGAAAGTCTTTAGGTTTATAATATAGTTTTACTTGCAAAATAATCCGAATGGGTTTATAAAAAATACATGGCAAATTTAGAATCGGAGCATTTCTTAGCAGATGAGCTTTTATTTGTTCAAGAAATCGTATCGGCAAACCCCGAAGCCGTCCAGGAGAGACTGCCTAGTGATTATGCTTTAAATTATCATAATTTCTTTGCTTCTGGTGACGGGGTTAACACAATTCGGATAGCTAATTGGGCTACAAAAAATCAGGGTGTTTTATATCAACCAGTTAGAGTGCGAAAAAATGATACAACTTGGCAGGTGCGCGGTAATGGGTCTGACATATTCCCAGTAAGACATAGGGTTTACGTGGTAGATATGTTGGGTAGAGGATTTAATTTTAGACTTAATGAAAATGAGGACGAAGAGTTTAGCCTCACACCTTATATGCAGTTTGATGTGATAGATGAAGGCATAGTACTTTCAATGAAACTAAATGGCGAAGTAGAACAACATTTAGCTGAAGTAGGTAGTGTCGCTTATGACTCGTTAGCTATAACTGCTAGAAGCTTAGCTAATCTTGATACAATCCGAGCGATAGCAGCATAACCAGTTTTCGCCTCTAATTTATCAGCGTATACTACTAGTAATGGCGGAGACGGCTCGTAAAAAATTGGCTATTATTGATGGTAAGAGTGTCTTTTACCGTGGTTACTACGCCATGCCGAATCTTTCGACAGCTGACGGCACGCCTACGGGAGGAGTTTATGGTTTTTCGGCGATGGCTTTGGAGCTTATAAAGCGTTTGAAGCCAGATTATGTTTGTGTTGCGTGGGACAAACCAAAAACAAATATCCGTAAAAGATTAGAAATTTACCCAGGCTACAAAGCTGGTCGCAAACCGGCACCACCTGATTTTTATGTGCAAATTCCTATTTTGCATGAGGTATTACGCGCATTTAACTGGCCACTTTACGAGCTGGACGATTACGAAGCCGACGATATTATGGCTAGTATGGCCAAGAAAGCGGATGCCGTTGGTCTAGAAACTATGCTTATATCATCCGACCTAGATATGCTACAGGCGGTAGGCGAGCATACACATATGTACGCTCTTAAAAAAGGTTTTAGCAACATTGAGCGATTTGATGTTGGGGCTTTTGAGACAAAGTACGGCATTGATGTTGAACAGTTCTTGGATTTAAAGTCTCTAAAAGGGGATGGTTCTGACAATATTCCAGGCGTACCAGGTGTTGGCGAAAAAACCGCACTTAATCTGTTAAAACAATATAAAACGCTTGATAATATCTATGAAAATCTAGACTTGCTCAAAGAAAGTGTTCGCAAAAAACTCATTGCTGGCAAAGAGTCGGCTCTCATGAGTAAAGAAGTTGCTCGATTATATATCGACGCCCCGATCGAGCTAGATCTAGAACAAATGGATGTTAATAAATTAGACACTGCCGAGCTAGCGGCGATATTAAAAAGGCTTGAGTTCAGAAGCCTGCTTCGCAATTTACCAAACGCAATGCAGAATGTTTCGGTTGAAAGTATTGCACCAGCCGATAGCATATCCGAGCTTCATATACCTAAACTCCACGTACTGTCCAAAGAATCTGATTTATCCAAAATTAAATTGCATGGCGATGTTGTAGCTTATGGCCGCTGCTCGGGCAAGCACGGCAAAAACCCTACGTTATTAGTACTGGCCGATGAGGAAAACACTTACGCCTTAGACCTCAAAGCTTTCAGCCTTAAACCGTCATCCCTTAGCTTACCTGGCGGCATAACAGGGTACGATCTGAAAAGTGTTTTCAAGCTGCTGCTTGAACTGGGATACGATGAGCTTCCTACCGTAACGCACGATGTTCAAATCGGAGCATTTTTAGTCAGCAGCATTCGGCGCGATTATTCACTAAACACACTTGCTGGCTCAGACCTTGGCTATAACTCTGAACTTGATAATATCGATGACGAGCAGGCCTTGGAGCGCGCTGCTGAAATCTGCGCTGTTATTCGGGCATTAGCGGTGATGCAGGGCGAGCAGATGAGCGAGGTAACTAGTCTTATCAAGCTTGCCGATAGAGTAGAGTGGTCTGTTATCCCAGTGTTGGCTCGAATGGAAAGGGCAGGAGTAAAAATTGATCCAAAGTTCTTTGGCAAGTTTTCAGATAGTTTAGCTGACAAAATTATAGATATAGAACAGACGATATATGGCTATGCCGATCAGGAATTTAATATCAGTAGCCCAACTCAGCTTTCTGAAATCCTATTTACCAAGCTTGGTTTACCTACAAGCGTCACTAAGAAGGGTAAAGCAGGGCATTTCAGCACTGCCAGCGACGTTTTAGGCAAATTAAGGGATTTACATCCAATTATTGACTGCATCGAGCAGTACCGTGAGTTCACTAAGCTAAAGAATACATATGTCGATACTTTGCCAAAAATGGTTGATGAGAATGGTCGGCTGCACACAACATTTCATATGACGATCGCACCGACCGGCCGACTAAGTTCTCAGGACCCGAATCTTCAGAATATCCCGATCCGTACTGAGCTTGGTCGCGAATTACGCCAAGGATTTATAGCAGAGTCTGGCAATGTACTCGTAAGCGGAGATTACTCACAGTTCGAACTGCGCATTGCGGCTGCGATGAGTGGTGACGAGGGAATGATAGACGCATTTAATTCTGACCGTGATGTGCATACAGAAACTGCAGCCCTAGTCTCGGGGATTGATGCTAAAGATGTTACTAAAGCACAGCGTTATGCAGCAAAGGCAGTTAATTTCGGGATACTTTACGGCCAGGGCACGCACGGGCTTTCCGAGGGCACAGGCATGAGTTATGCCGACGCAAAAGCGTTTATAGCTAAGTATTTTGAGGTGCGTCCTAAGTTAAAAGACATGATTGAGCGTTTTCGCGACCAGGCAAAAAACAAAGGCTTTGTAGAGACAATTGCAGGCCGCCGCAAACCGACGCCGGATGTACAGAGCAGCAATTTCATGGTGCGTGAAGGTGCGCTCCGAGCCGCAATCAATATGCCTATTCAAGGCGGGGCAGCCGACTTTACAAAAATGGCAATGGTCGCTGTTGATTCAAAGCTACCCAGCAGTGCAGTGCAGATTCTGCAAATTCATGACAGTATCTTAATCGAATGCAAAGCTGCCGATGCAGAGAAATTAGGCAAAATGATGAAAGATACTATGGAAAATATCTATCCCGATCTAGGTGTAAAACTAAAAGTCGATATAAGTACCGGCAAAACTTGGGGCGAACTTTAGAAACTTCTTGAAACCAAAAGCCAAACAAACTAGCTAATAATTATTTTTCGGTTTCGGGGAGTTGGTCATCCTCGTCGGCTGCCTCGCTGGGTAGTTCAATATTTGCCGCGCCTTCGATGCCTTCGTCGTAACGCTGCATAGGGTCAATATTTGTGTCGGTAGAGGGGTGAGTATCGTCGATTCTATCTTTTACGCCATCTGGCGGTGAAAAAGGTGTAGAGTTATCTTCTGTTAACTGCTGGTCATCTTGCATATCGTTTAACGGATTTGTGTCGTCCGTATTTTGTTGGAAATTATCGTTCGTATTGTCGTCTGCCATAATTAATTACCTCCAATTCCACTGTATCAAAATTAGCTACATATAGATGTTAGAAATCTCACGCTAGTGATATGCTTATTAAATGAGCGAGGTCGATTGCAGCATAAATTACATGGCTCACAAGTGTTCAAGAATATTTGGAGAAAGTTAAATAATATGGACAATCAGATTGTACTACAGGTCGCGATGAAGGCAGTCATAGTTAAGGATGGCAAAGTATTAATACTGCGTGAAGCTGCAACCTATGGCGAAGGTACGCAGCAGGGCAGATATCATTTGCCTGGTGGTAGAGTAGAGTCTGGTGAAAAATTTGAGGATGCATTGAGTCGTGAAGTTAAAGAAGAGACTAATTTAGAAGTTAATTTAGGGATGCCAGTTTATGTCGGTGAATGGCGGCCAGTAATCAAAGGTGTTAAACACCAAATTATAGGTATGTTTATGGTTTGTACTCCAAAAGGAAATCAAGAGATATTTTTAAGTACCGAACATGACAAATACGAATGGGTCTTTCCGGCAGATCTTTCTAAGTTCGATGTTATGGAACCTGAGGGCGACGTAATAGGTAAAGCTGGGGAAATGATTGCAAATAATATCATATGAAAATTAGTATAGTTAAACTGCAAAAAAATGCTGTTGTCCCGAGCTATCAGTCTGAGCAGGCGGCTGGGGTTGATTTACATGCCTGTCTTGACGAATCAATCTTACTGAAAGCCGGTGATTTCATAGTTATACCGACAGGTCTGGCGGTGGCAATCCCTAAAGGTTATGAAGGCCAGGTAAGGTCCCGTAGCGGTTTGGCGGCAAAGCACGGTGTCGCTGTACTGAACTCACCGGGAACTATCGACAGTGATTATCGGGGAGAGCTTTCGGTTATTCTAATAAATCACAGCAATAACGATTTTATAATAAATCACAGCGACCGTATCGCGCAGTTTGTAATTGCCAAACACGAACAAGTTGATTTTGTTGAGTCTGACGAATTAAATACTACAGTAAGAGGAACAGGTGGCTTAGGAAGCACCGGAAGATAAAAGAATTGGTTTATACTTAAGTTATGAATGAGGACTTACAAAAACAACTAGTTAAACAGCTAAAGATTCTTAATTTTTGGGTACGGTTTTTTGGAGTGATTGTAATAATATGCCTTATTGTAGTTGGATATTTACTATTTCGAGTTGCTTGGTTCATCAAAGATACCAACGATAAGTTTAATAATTTGCAGGAACAGACGACAGGGCAGCTTGATGTTAAGAAACAGGTTTGCGAAGGTTCAGGTAGCTTTGCCGATTTTGTTAAGAATAATACGGATGCTTGTAGATAATACAATCGTTCGAGCTTAACAGCTTATTTCGGAACGCCGCTTCACTGCTTTCTTCCGCCATACTTTTTTGAGTCAGCAAAAAAGTATGCAAAAAACTGACCCGCGTTTCCCTCGATGCGGCGTAGATGTAGTAATAAATAAGTTCTCTTGCAGAACTCCTCCTAAAGAGCCACTGGCTCATTACTTCGTCAGACAGCTTCAGAGCCCTAGGACACTTATTTATTACTACAGCTACCCGAACTCACTCAGAGCGGGCAATCCGCTCTATAAAGCTCTTAGCTTTTAGTTATTAGCTGCTAGTAACTAGTAGCTAAAGACTAATAGCTACTAGCTAGTCCCTCGGGTCTGGGCATCTAAAGCTTGTTCCTAATTAGCGAATGCCAAATAGACAATTAGAATGAGGGAGTGTCTGAGGAATAGGTAATCCTAATCCGAGTTGCCCGAATATTGTCTTATTTGGCGATGAGATAGTTACGGACTAGCTTTGCCCAGGAGTTTTCATTACTTTTTGCGGACAAAAAGTAATGAACCATAGTAAATTATACTGTTTGTGCAAATTCTCATACATTTCTTGTTAGAAACCTAATAGCATAAGCGTAATACCTTTGAGAAAATATTGGTAGCATAGGCGAAGTTTCGCATGTTAAGGGGGTTTTCTAGTGCCAACATTAACATTAGTGGGTGAACCAGATGATCGAGACAGAGAATTTGAAGTATCTTTTGGTATTGATCAGTTAGAGCTACTTGCAAATGCAGGCAACAGAGTTCAAGAAGTTGGTCGTGGAGTAATTGACGCTTCATTTAGGGGCTTTAATCGTGACATTGGTAGTATCGCAACCGGTCATGTTATGCCTAGACGGCCAGAGATACGTAAAGCCCAAGATGGGTCGTACTATTTTAATTAACAACCTATTGTGCTAGAGCCTATTCTGTGTTATAATTAGTATGTTATGGATAATTCAAGGGTTAGGTGGGCAATAGTTTCACTTCTCATACTTATCCTTCTGATACTTAGTATCTGGGGCGTATTTAGTATTGCTAAACGACTTTTTAGTTCAGGGTCTAGCCAAAACTCTTCTCAAGTTGTTGAACCTCAGGATAAATTAGACGATTACAACAGGCCGGGCGTTATCATTAGTTTCGAGCTACAGGGCCCAGTTGTCGCAGAAACTGAACACACCTCTTATAAAATTATTGTAGGTAGGTCAGAGCGGATAATGCAAGTAATGCGTGGTTATTCAGGCACTGTCGAACGAGAACAAAGGTATACAAACGATGAAGCATCGTATGCGGTATTCTTGAAATCTATTGCGGCAGCAGGCTTTGATGCTAAGAATAACTCAACCCAAAATGATGAACGGGGAGCCTGTCCTTTAGGCCGGCGTTACATCTACACGATTAATGATAATGGGATGGATGCTTTGAGGACTTGGAACACTAGTTGTGGTCAAGAACTTGGTACTTCAGAGGCTGGAACTGTCATAAGAACACTCTTTCAAAAGCAGATTCCAGACTTCAATACCCTTACCCAAAACACAACTCTAAGATAGGGTTAAGTTATAATATTCAGGAATGATTAAAGCTATAATTTTTGACTGTTTTGGGGTGGTGATCACAGATACCCTAGAGTCAGCGTATACGAAACTAGGCGGTGATTTTCAGAAAGATCAGGTAAAAATAGATAATATACGTCTTAGATCTGATAAGGGCGAAATTTCAAGTTCAGCTCCATATTTTGCACAGTTGCTTGGTGTCTCAGAGTCAACTTATAAAACGGCAATCGCAGAAGGAAGAGTAGTTAACCAGGAGCTGCTCGACTACGTAAATGAATTAAAAAAAGACTACAGAGTTGCGATGCTATCTAATGTGGGGAAGGGCAGACTGCCGCAAATTTTTGGTGAAGGGTTTTTAGAAAATTATTTTGAAGAGATAATTGCCTCTGGAGATATTGGCTATGCCAAGCCCGAAGCTAACGCTTACGAATATGTTGCCGACAAACTCG
>JALYRK010000060.1 GCA_030855355.1 bacterium | reverse complement strand
ACTGAATATTGATTTAAATAGGTATAAGCAAAAAACACATGCAGAAATCGAAAACCACATAAAGAATTTAGCTAGAACACCTTTTAGCCTCAGCCCAAACCTAGATGATGATATTGAACATGCTATTGATTTTGCGTTTAAATTTAATGTCGGACATATACATTTTTGGTCAAATATTGATAATAAATACGAACTCAGCTATTACTACTCTTTGATGCAGAGGGTACTTGATAGTGGCTTACAAGTTTATTTCGATATTAGATATCAAAACATAGTTGATCTAGGGTCAGAGTAAGTATTACTTCATAGTCGGGAAGTGCGACTAAAAGAATCGTCGTTAACTTTTCGTTATTTCTGCTTTATTGCAGTTATAACTTCCTCTTCCGCGGGCCGCCAGAGTTGCAAGCGAAAGAATACGCACTTCGTACCAAGTACTTTTTTACTCAAATAGATCTTTACTTGAGGGGTTAGTAAAAAACCAAATAACAGGTGTAATCATAGCTACGGGGACGGCAGCGATGAAAATTGCAGCCGCCGCGTACATCATAGTTCCTTGGAACAATCCTTTGCTATAAGGGTCGTTAAACAGTGGATCTTGACTCGTATAGTAAAAAGCAAGTCCAAAGCCCACGGCTAAAATTGTTATTAGCATTGTAATAATACTCACGAAAAATCTGGATCGGCGTAGGTATCTCCCAGCTAGCTTGAAGGTTGAACCTTTTTTATGCAGTAATTTTGCGGGAGCATCGGTTTGTTTCCAGCTTTTAGCTCGGTGGTCAAGTTCGGCTACTATTTTATCTGCTGCGCGGATAAGTGGGTCCCCGGTAAGTTTACTAACTTTATCAAGGGAAATAATTCGTAAATGATTACCTGAAAGTTCAACATCGTATCGCTGAGAAGAATTAATCAGAGTTTGCATAACATCCGGTGACAACACGCTTAAAGCTAGCACCGCGTTTTCTTTAGGAACAAATAGTTGGAAGTATTTATTAAAGTCTCCTTCTAACGATATCCTTTGGTTTTGATCATAAAGTGCGGCCGGGCCCCGGCGCTTGCTATCTTTGTGGCTATCTAAATAGAAGTTAACAAGTGTGTAGGGCAAGGTTAGTTCTAGGCCATTGTAGATAGAAGTCTCAGAGTGTAAGTGATTTCCTATAACGAAAACATCTTTACGGCCCTGCTGACTAATTAGAACGCCTAATTCTCTGGTGTGACGTTTCCGATAAGCTATTACAGCGCTGATAGCTATGAAAATATAAAGTAATCCAACTTCCATAATTCTATAATAACTTTATTAGCAGAGAAACAGCGAAATATAAATACTTTAGTAAGTTTTAAACTTCTGGACTAGCTTCAGATATGAGACCTATTAAGATAGTTTATCCTGGTGCTGCGCTCAGTTAAACGCTTGCTATTTTTTAAGTAGCACGGCTTTGGCCCAAGCACCCGGTTCTTTATCGGCTCGATGAATGCAGCCGACCCAGCAACAAGGGCGACGCTTGCCTTCAAGTAGCTCTTCGCAGGTGCGTTTAACACGACGCTTGCGGGTTTCTATCTGCTTGGCGTTTTCTACCCAACAAGTGAATTCGTTGCGTGCCAGTGGCGTGATGTCTTCCCATAATTCCAAGGCGTTTTTATCAGCGAGTAAAGCTTTCTTAAGGTCAGCTGGCAATTTATGCGCGGTACCTTCGGAAATTGTCGTGCTTTTCATATAGCCCAATTATATCAATAATCAGTTTAGATAAAACATATCCACAAGTAGTATAAAATAATACAGTCAGATATCGAAAACCGTGAAATAATAGATTTAATAGTTTAGAGGAGGAATCGCAGTGCAAAAAATAGTTCCTAATTTATGGTTCGACGGCAATGCCCGAGAAGCAGCGGAGTTTTATGTATCGGTTTTTCCAAACAGCAAAATTACAGGCGGCAGCAAATACCCAAGTAGTGCCGAAGAAGGTCTAGCGGATTTTCAATTAAACCTTGCCGGCAAAGATCTAACTATTGAATTTGAACTTAATGGGCAAGCCTACACTGCAATAAATGCTGGGCCGGAGTTTAAGTTTAACGAAGCCGTTTCCTTTGCAGTATTTTGTAAAGACCAGGCTGAAATTGACTACTTCTGGGAAAAGCTCTCAACCGTACCCGAATCAGAGCAGTGCGGGTGGTGTAAAGATCAGTTTGGGTTGAGCTGGCAGATTGTACCTGAAAACATCGAGGAACTAATGAAACGACCAGGGGCTTTCAAAACCATGATGAACCAGCACAAAATCGTAGTAGACGAGTATTAATAGGAGGAGAATACAGTGTCAGTGAAATTAAACAGCTATATAAATTTCAACGGAAACGCCAAAGAGGCTGTAGAATTCTACAAATTGGTTTTTGGCGGCGAGGTAGTTATGGATACTTTTCGTAGCTTTGTTGAAAGCACTCCAGACTCTGGGATGCCGGTCGAGGAAGCTGATCTGGATAAGGTAATGCACGCTGCTTTAACTGGCGAAAACGGGATAGAACTGATGTTTTCAGATGTTCCAACAGGGATGTCCGTCATTCAGCCAGGTGGTCAGATTACCTTAACTCTAAACGGTGACGATGAAGCAACACTTCGTGGATATTGGGACAAGCTCGCCGAAGGCGGCCAGATAATGATACCGCTCGAAAAATCTCCTTGGAGTGATTTATTTGGCGCACTAACTGACAAATTTGGCATCAGCTGGATGTTAAACATCAGCCCAAAGCAAGCCTAGGTATAATTTAGTCGCTCTAGCACACCTTTTCTTTTGATGATGTTTTTGTAGTCCCACTGAATCTGTCCGGACTTTTTGAGCCAGCGTTTTAAATCGTCTACATTTACTTCATCTGCAGCATTGTAGAATACCGACGCGTCTTTGAATTTTCCACTTTCTGAAGGCAAAAGCCCTCGCTCGTCAAAATCTGCACCGCTCCAAAACATCAGCCGAATCCCAGCTTTTTGCTTACTGTAGCCCACTATCGGATTGTCCGCAATAAACCAAACTGGGTGACCGTGCCAGATCTTGCTTTCGGCGTCTTTAAGTTCTTTGTTAATCTCAGCGGCTAAAAAATCACATGTGGTCATATCTTCGCTAGATTGTGATTTGTTGTAATT
>JALYRK010000059.1 GCA_030855355.1 bacterium | reverse complement strand
ACAGTCCCATACTTTTCGTGATAACCAATCCGAGATGAGCCAAGATCTTATAATGGACAGTGGTGATCAGGAAAAAGAACGGGGTATTACAATTACAGCCAAGATTACAGCGGTCGACTGGGAAAATTTAAGAATAAACATTATAGACACTCCCGGCCACGCCGACTTTAGTGGTGAAGTAGAACGTACATTACGAATGGCTGACGGCTGCCTTTTGATTGTCGATGCCCAGGAAGGCCCGATGCCGCAAACAAAGTTTGTGCTAAGTAAAGCTCTACAACTTGGACTAAAGCCAGTAGTCGTAATAAATAAAATCGATAAAGACGCCGCACGACTCAGCGAAGTAGAAAATGAATTAGCAGATCTTTTTTTAGAGTTAGCTATCCACGAAGATCAGCTGCATTATCCGATATATTTTGCAATTGGACGCGAAGCCAAGGCTTGGGATAAAATCCCCGCAGACAAGTCAGCTGATGCTGATTTAACTCCAATATTTGAAGCTATCCGAGATAAAATCCCCGCACCAGATCTGTCACCTGATAAAACACTTCAGTTGCTTATTTCAAGTCTTCGTTACGATAATTACCAAGGTAAATACGCAGTCGGTAGAGTAGAGCGCGGCGTTATAGCTAAAGGTCAGCAAGTTAGCCTCTGCAGCAAAGATAAAATTATAAAGACCAAGATTGATCGTATTTATCGAACAATCGGCTTAACTTATCTCGAGATTGATTCAGCTTCCGCAGGAGATATTATTAGCGTAACGGGTCTAAACAATGCTCAAATTGGAGATACTATTGCCGACATAGATGAGCCTGAAGCCTTGCCGACAATAGAAGTCGAAGAACCTACTTTGCAGATTTATATGGGCCCGAACACTAGCCCGCTTAAGAGTCGGGAAGGTGATTTTACAACAAGCAGGCAAATCGGCGATCGCCTAAAGCAAGAACTGGAAACTAATGTCGGCTTACGCGTCGAGGAACAAGGTATTGGCTTTTTAGTCTCAGGTAGAGGCGAACTCCATCTCTCGGTTCTGATAGAAACAATGCGTCGTGAGGGCTTTGAATTAGAGGTCGGGCGGCCTCAAG
Organism: bacterium; assembly: GCA_030855355.1. Taxonomy (GTDB): domain Bacteria; phylum Patescibacteriota; class Saccharimonadia; order Saccharimonadales; family SZUA-47; genus JALYRK01. The sequence goes on along the minus strand of JALYRK010000059.1, from coordinate 2,056 downwards.
TGGTTACTCATGTCGAAGATGGTAAAGAAGTTGAACCAGTTGAAGAACTAATCGTGGAAGTACCTGCAGAACATGTAGGCGCAGTACAAATGGAACTAGGGCGGCGCCGCGCCGAATTAGTCGATCAGTTCTCGACTAGTAAAGGTGTCACAAAATTAGTTTACCGCTTGCCAACGAGGTCACTTCTAGGAGCGCGAAATATGCTTTTGACAGCTACTCGCGGAACAGTCATTATGAACACTCTGCTGGATGGTTATGCTCCTGTTAGCCCGGCGCTTGAGCAGCTACGCGGCGGCACACTTGTTGCTTGGGAAGCTGGCACAAGCACACCTTATGCTCTGCAAAGCGCAGAAGAACGAGGATTATTATTCGTAGGACCTAATGAGATAATTTATGCTGGCCAAATAGTCGGTTTGTATAATCGATCTGGCGATATCGAAGTAAATATCTGTAAGGAAAAACACCTTACTAATATGAGAAGCTCAAGCAGTGACGGAGTGGTACAACTTACCCCAGCAATCAAAATGAGCCTAGAAGAGTCACTAGATTTTATTGAGAATGACGAACTATTAGAAGTAACCCCGAAATCCTTACGCCTAAGAAAGCGCGAGCTAGACCACAACAAGCGCAAACGTACTGTTAAATTATAATTTTGTGCTTAAGCAATTTATGTGATATAATATTAACGAGATTACTATGCCGGAATTAAATGAATTTTTACCTCTAACTCATAGCGAAACTTTAAGAGACATAGCTTTAGCTCTGCTGCCTAAAACATGCATAGAACGACGCCTAGGTGCAAGTCTTGTTTACGGTACGCAGTCACCTGACGGAAGACTCCATGTGGAGTATGGTGTCGGTGAAGTTGGGGGTGACTACGAAGTAGATACTTTAAGTATTCGTTATGTTGAGCCGATAGTTGTAGTCAGACCAGAGATCGTGACTGCTAGGCAAGAAATTTCTGACAAAATAGCTAAATTCGGCGTCCAAAGCCTTACAGAAGATGAGCTTAATTTATTATGGACTGACGACAGTGGATTTTTACATGAACTTGAACCTTGGGACAAAAATGCACCATTAGAAATTCCAAAGCTTTCAGGGCTGGCTATGCAGTCACGGGTTGAAATCCATCTAATATCGTCAGAAGTTCTTACATATACCAGAGTAACCGGCATGGCCAATGAGTACGGCTTCGCAGATTATTATGAAGAAATGATGAATAGTGCTCCTAAGGATATAAAAAATTTAGATCCATTTAGCTTTATTGTAAGATTGCTAACTCTTGACGACGATGAGAAACAAATGCTTAGGCATAGCGAAACATTTACAGGCGATATTGAAGCCGAATTAGTTAATGCAACTGACAGAATAGATAATCAAATAGCTTGACTTTACCATGTATAAATTTTATTTATACATATGGTTATGTAAGTATTCCGATAATTCTAAAATTATTCTTACACGTTAGATTAGTAGCCACCGGCTTCGACGCCGTAGTATTGATCCATCGTTTTGCCGCTAGATACAATAGCTTGGGCCTCGCCAACACCAACAAAGCGTAGGTGCCATGGTTCGTATTGGTAGCCCGTAAGAGCTTCTTTGCCAGCAGGGTAGCGAATTATAAATCCATAATTATGCGAGTTAGCTTCTAGCCATTTACCGGCAGCCGTGTCACCGAAGCACTCAAGTAGCGGACAACCACTGCCGTCATCTAAATCAACCGCCAAGCCGGTTTGGTGCTCGGAATGCCCAGGTCGAGCGCTACCTCGATCGGCCTCGGCTTGACCTTGCAGGTTAACCCATTTTTGATAAGTCGTGACTTGCGTCTGATAGGAGCGGTAAGAGCTAATAACTTTCATGCCTACGCCTGCGGCAGTAGCGTCGTTTAGCAAGGCTTGAAGGGCATCGGCTGCCTCGGGTCGCAGTTGCCCCCCTGAAGCACTTTTCAGTGTAGGTACAAAGTTACTCGGCAGCTTATGTTTTTTATTAACCACGACGGTCAGCGAGCTGGCCTGCGCCGAGCTCAGCTGTACCGGCCATTTTTTTGCCGGCGCGG
>JALYRK010000058.1 GCA_030855355.1 bacterium | reverse complement strand
ATTTTTTTGAAGGAGGGCCTATTGTAATAGCATCAGGATTAACATCTTCTACTCTCTGGTTGCCACAATGCGCTCTCATGATATTCAGTGCAATTTTAGCTGGGCTGTTATCCTCTCGAGCTTCCCAAATAACTTTATGGGGCTTTCCGTATCTTTCGGTGCCGATTCTACGTATAAACGATGTCTGGGGAATCCAATCACGATATCCTCCTGACTGTAATTTGAAAGCAACCTGATCCGGCGAAAATTCATAAGCTATTTCCTGAATGACACTATTATTAGTTTCTAATGTCTCTGTGTCGGGTGCTACGACTATTGGTGCTAGATATTCAAGTGCCATGACGGATATGATACAAGATGAAGACTCGCATAAACAAAAGCGTTTTAGGATTTGATGTAATGCAGAAGAAGAGTTCCCTCGTTATTGAGCTGTCGATGCGATTCAAGGTTAAAATTTGTTTCCAGCTCAGAAAAATCTTCTATAAGCAACTTGCCACTGCCGAAAATTTTGGGCTCAATTGTTAGCCAGAGCTCGTCAACCAAACCGCTACCAAAAAACTCAGCGTTTACACCGCCCCCACCAAGCAGTAACGCGCTTTTAAAACCGCGCTTTTCAAGCTCAACGACTAGTTCGTGGGCAGATTTGTCCCAGAACTCCCGAATGCCACTGGATTCATATTCAGAAAAGTCCTCAGGGTTATGAGTTAATACCACCGATAGCCTATGACTATACTTAGGTACTTTCGATTTTGGCGTTGCGTTAAAGGTATTTATTCCCATAACGACTGAATCGGCCGAACTTATTATAGAATTAAAAAAATCCTTGTCTTCTTTAGAAGTCCAATTTCGTTCGTCGGCTTCGGTCCCCTTTGTTATACGGCCATTGAGACTCATGGCCATGATGGCAGTGACATTAATTCTTTCAGATTTTGGGTTGTCTATACTCATACTTACAGTGTAGGCTAAATAGGTGATTCCTTTCAAAAAAACATCTAAACATTTAACAAAACGCTCCGTCGAGCCAGCACTAAAGCATATAGAAGAACTCTGGCCTCAGTTGAAGCGCACCCAAAAAGAAGATACAAATACATTAATTGGTCTGCCTAATCCCTATATTGTTCCTAGTCTAGGCGATGAACATTTCCATTTTCAGGAACAATATTACTGGGATAGTTATTTCACAAGCCTCGGCCTTGATGATGAAGAACTTGTTACGGGCATGCTCGACAATCTGATTTATATGTTCGAGCGCTTCAATCTCATACCTAACGCCAGCAGGTTTTATATGACCTCGCGCTCGCATCCACCCCTGTTAACAAGTTATATCTTCATGGTTTATGACAAATACGGCAAGAAAAAAGATTGGCTAAAACGTCGTTTGGCTGCAGCTGAACTTGAATACCACCATGTATGGATGGGCAAGGATCATCCGATGTGGCACAACGTCCATAAAGGGCTATCGAGGTACTACGATATAAATGTACTTCACGACCTTGCGGAGGCCGAAAGCGGCTGGGACATGACGCCACGGTTTGAACGTAAATGCCTAGATTACCTTCCTATTGATTTAAACAGCCTACTGTTTAAATACGAGATGGATTTTGCTCGTGGAGCTGAAATCAATGAAGATTACGAGAAAGCTCAAGAATGGAGAGCATTAGCTGAAGCTCGGCGTGCCAACATAGATAAACTGATGTTCAGTAAGCTTAAAGGCTACTATTTTGACTACGATTTTATTAAGCAGTCGCGAGGCGACACCTGGTCGCTGGCCGGTTTCTACCCTATGTGGGCCGGTATGGCTAGCCGTGAACAAGCCGATCGCTTAGTCGGCAACCTAAATAAATTTCTTAAAAAGGGCGGGCTAGTTACAACTGCTGGAATATTTATGTATCCGCAGCTTTTCGGATCACTACCTACCCAGTGGGCATTTCCTAATGGCTGGGCTCCGTTGCACGCTATAGTGATAGACGGCCTGGAACGTTACGGCTACCACGAAGAAGCCACTAAAGTAGCCATGCGTTGGCTTCATACCAATGTTGAGTGGTACCGAAAAAACCACCATTTCTTAGAAAAATATAACGTCAACAACCCTTCTAAAAACCCGGTTGAAGGAGTCTACCCATCCCAGGTTGGCTTCGGCTGGACTAACGGTGTCTTTGTTTATTTGTCGAATAAATACGTTAAGTAAAAACTGTAAGAGTGCTTAATTAGCGCATTATAAGCATTACTAATGCCATTGCCGCCATACCAAAATCTTCCATAAAACTGATTCGGCTCAGTGGTAATTTTATAACGTTTCCCAAGCAAACACAGTGAAGCTTTTGCTTACTGTTAAGAGCTTTCATTACTCCGTAGGCGCTAACTAATGACACAACCAGTACTAAAATATCGATTAAACGGCTAGCCCCGATAACGAGGTAAAATACTGCGAACAATAGCTGAATAAACGGATAAACGTAGCCGTATGCCGGATACTTTTTAGCTACAACATCGTAGGTGGCAAAGCCAGTGACAAATTCTGTCAAACCAATGAGTTTGAAACTAGCAAAGGTTAAGAAAAACACACCCATGAAACTATCAAGAAACCCGTTACCTGTCAGGTCAAAAGTTGTGTAATGCATAAATGCACCAAAAAGTATGGCCAACAGCACCCCGACTAATTTCATATATTCAGCTGGGTAATTTTCGGAAGGATTGAATGCATGCGCTTGACTGCTAGATAGTTCGGGATCTGAATGCCTCATGTCAATGTGCTCAATTTCGTCGTCGTTCTGCATGAGCATATTATAACGTGTCCTGTTCACTATAAAGTCTGAACCAATCTTCCGGAGACAGCATTTGAGCTCTTGAACCAGGATCTATTCTGGCTTTATCCAGCCACGCATTAATGAGCTGCTTATCTAAGGCTAGGCCACCACTTAGTGAGTTGGATAATGTTTTACGTTTTTCTGAAAAACCCGCTTTTACTATTCGCCAGAATTTTTTATCATCAATTTCCGGTGTTTTATCCTTTCTTTTCATAATCACTACTTGGCTGTCGACTTTTGGTGGAGGCGTGAATTTGAAGGCATCAACCAATATTCCTAGTGAGCAGTCAAAATACCACTGTGCGGCCACACTTAACATGCCCATTTTTCCAGGGTTGGCACAGATACGTTCTGCAACTTC
>JALYRK010000057.1 GCA_030855355.1 bacterium | reverse complement strand
AAAGCTCACAAGTGAAAACTCCTTTAGAAATAAGAATTATAGAGTTCAACCTTAAAAGGTTTTAGTTTGTACAAAATAGAATTGGTCGGGGTGAAAGGATTTGGTCGCAAGTTTTGCCGTTAGGAAGCTTATTACCACCATCCAGGTTTTATTAACTTACAATTTAAATCTTGGACCTTAAAATACTGAAACCTTCTATAAACCTAGTAACTGCTTCTTTTTTGCAGCAAACTCTTCTTTTGTTATAAGCCCTTGGTTTTTTAATGCTCCTAACTGAGCTATTTGTACTGCAAAGTCTTCGCTAGCAGCAATTACTTTTCCACTGGCTTTCTCAGCTACTAAGCGTTTAATATTTTGAGTGGCTACCTCACGCTTTTTAATTACTAAGGTTGTCATACTGCGGCTCATATCACCTATACTGCCACCCATGTTACCACTATCTATTTCGGTTTCAAGTTCAATGGTGCCAGTAGTAGTTTGCAAAATATCATAAAATTTTCCTTTTACGGCACCGTGGCTATTTTTTTTAGGTGCTGCAAGTGAAAAGACTCCTAAAGTTACCATACGTGTTGCAGTAAGACGCTGGGAAGTATTAATCTGCGATTTGTCTTGAGCTTCATTCTCATATCCAACCACTTCACTCCAATCAAAGTGCCTAATCGCTGAGGCTTTTTTATCATGACCATAAATCTCAATGCCATTATTGCTAAATTCTAATTTTAACCATTTTTGGTTGTGTATCTGTGGATGTGAGCTAAAATAAGTGCCCTTTATGACAATAGGCTTATCAGTTTTTACTTTCTTTTCATGGCTAAGCACACCAGATTGCTGAATTTTTTTACCTATTATTACTGCAGGGGTGATGTTCCAAAGTTTTTTAATTGGTTTCATGGTTCTTCCTTAATATAATTATATCTCAGCAATTAATAGGAGTTTAACATATTTGACTTCCCACGTAATAACTTCTCCTTTCCATCTATTAAATGACTATCGGACTTGGTCACAAGTTTTGACATGGGCAAACTCGCGATCCCGTCTCAACTTACTTAAAACAAGTTTTAAATCTGTTTCCGACTGTACAAAATGTCACCGGTATTTCTCCCCTTCGACTCACTCCGTGAGGTCGTAGTTTTAAATCTGTACATCCACTAATGAAAAACGCCCCACAAAAGTGGAGCGATTTACATTGGTCGGGGTGAAAGGACTTGAACCTTCGACCTCACGGTCCCAAACCGCGCGCGCTAGCCAACTGCGCCACACCCCGTCGGAGCAAGACCTTGGTCTTGCGACGACGAATCCTAAAACAAGTTTCGGATTTCTCGCCGCAATACTATCGGCACTCACGCCTCCTTTTCAAAAAACAATCGGAATTGCTTTTTGGTCAAATACAATATGCTAATTTCAGTTTTGGGGAAATGAAATTCAGGGGTAATTATAGCTTACCCCTGAAATTTTCTCAACTTAAAACCTATTTTGCGAATTCGATTGCGCGAGTTTCGCGGATGACATTTATTTTAATCGTTCCGGGATACTGCATTGTCGATTCGATCTTTGTCGCAAGATCACGGGCCAGCTTGATAGCCCCTAGATCGTCTATTGATGTAGGTTTAACAAACACTCTGACTTCACGTCCGGCGCTGATTGCGTAAGCTTTCTCGATGCCTTCAAAAGTAAGTGCGGTGTTTTCAAGATCACGCATACGCTCAGCAAAGTTCTCGGCGCTGATGTTTCGCGCTCCAGGACGGGCAGCGCTGATGGCATCAACTACACGAATAATTATTGCTTCAGTAGAAGTTGCATCTACGTCGTCGTGGTGCTGCTCGGCAGCCAAAGCCACTTCTTCAGGAACGCCGTATTTGCGGGCCATCTCACCGCTAATGTGGTGATGCTTGCCTTCCATCTTGTGTGTAAGTGCCTTGCCCATATCATGGATAAGTGCCGCGTACTTAGCAGTTTTGACATTGGCGCCAAGCTGTTCAGCAATAACGCCAGCCATGTGTGCCATTTCGGTGGAGTGCTTAAGAACGTTCTGACCATAACTGGTACGGAATTTCAGTTCACCAAGTAGCTGAAGTACTTCTTTTGGTATGCCGATAATGCCGACTTCACGGGCGGCATCTTCGCCGGACCTGGTAACTTCTTTTTGTACTTCCTTTTGGGCTTTCTCAACTACTTCTTCAATGCGCCCAGGATGGATACGACCATCTTTCATCAGCATTTCCATAGTCTTACGGGCTACTTCTCGGCGGACTGGGTCGAATGAGCTGAGCACAATCATGCCAGGCGTGTCGTCTACCATAATGTCTACACCAGTAGCGCGCTGCAGTGCCTGAATATTTCGGCCTTCTTTACCGATAATTCGGCCTTTCATCTCTTCGTCTTCGAGCTTGAGGGCGGTAACTGTACGTTCAGCGGTTACTTCGCTGGCCATACGCTCCATAGCAGAAACAATAGCAACTGCTGCTAGTTCCTCGGCATTTTCTTTGGCCTCGTTTTGCAGTTTTATAATCAGACCCTGAAGATCGTGCTTGATATCACGCTCGGTCATTGCCATCAGCTTATCAGCTGCTTCAGCTTTTTTGAGGCCGGCGATTTTCTCTAGTTTTTCCTGCTGACGACCTCGGATATCACGAATTTCGTTTTTAAGTGATTCGACTTCAGTTTCCGATGTGCGTAGTTTTTCGGTGCGCTTGTCTAGATCGTCGAGCTTTTTATCGAGAGCTTCTTCCCGCCCAATCAGGCGCTTTTCAATATCTTTGGTTTCGTTTCGGCGCTTCTGGTCTTCCCGACGTGCTTCGTCAGCTAGTTCAGCTGCCTTTTCTTTTGCTTGCTCAACTAGTTTAGATGCTTCTTTTTTGGCTTTTTCGGTCTGTTTAGAAGCCTCTGCCTCGGCGGTGCCTAGTTTTCGTTTAGTTGCTACCGTATTTGCACCATAGCCAGCAGCGGCTGCTACCGCTGCAGCAATAATTAGTTCTGGACCCATGTTAGTCCCTTTCTATTTACCGCGCCCTAGCCTTAACATCACTATCACTTCTTTAGTAGGGGTTTGTAGCGCAGATCAACAAGTTAAAATTAAATAATCCTTAAATTTAAGATTCCCATAAAACTCCAAGAAATCTTAATACTATTATAGACCTACGACATAAAAACTAAAAACCCTACTTTTTGGGTTGAGTGATATGAACTGGCGAACCGTAGAG
>JALYRK010000056.1 GCA_030855355.1 bacterium | reverse complement strand
TTTGTTAGTGCCATGCTGGCGGGAGTTGTAGTAGGTCTGGTAAACTTTTTTGTAACGGCACTTATTGAGGAAGAGCGAGTATGATTATAAACTCATACTATTATAATTTGTTAAGTAGCTTAAGTAATTTATTTGGAGGATACTAAGAATATGAATATTTGGTTTATTGCAGCAGTTGTCGCAGGACTTTTGATGACTATTTTAATTTTGTTGCAGACAAGAGGCGCTGGACTCGGAGCAGGACTAGGCGGTGGCGGAGAAGTGAACACAGTTAGGCGTGGTTCTGAAAAATCAATTTTTAACCTTACAATTATATTTGCGAGTATCTTTGCGTTTTGTTTACTAGCAGGAATAGTCACAGTCTAATAAATTAAGGTGGGGATAGATAAAAAGTGGTAAAAAAAATACTCCGCACCAAATCCTTAGATAACTTTAGAAGTGATCTAAGGATTAAACGCCGGAGGATGCTTAGGGCTGGCGATGATGCCAATGCGCTGGCAGATAAGCACTTTTTTAATCGTTTAAGTCAGGTCTCTGGTATTCGGCGGTTTCTAGCAAGCTGGCTTGCTTTGATGCTGCTACTGATATTCGGCGTTGGATGGCAGGTAATGAGCTTAGGGCGTTATTATTTGCAGTTACAGCCTGCACAAGGAGGCACCTTTCGTGAAGGAGTATTAGGTAGCTACACAAATGCTAACCCAATCTATGCAACTAGTGTCGCCGACAGCTCAATTAGTGCACTGATATTTTCTGGTCTTTTATCCTATAACACTGAAAATGCACTAACTCCCAGCTTAGCCGAAAGTTGGAGCGTAGACGATTCAGGAAAAACCTATACGCTAAAAATTCGCAATAATCTTAAATGGCATGATGGACAGCAGTTCACAGTAGAAGATGTATTGTATACCTTTGAAACTATTCAAGATGCCGACGCTCGCTCGCCGCTTTTCAGAAACTGGCAAGGAGTCAGCGTAACTTCAACTGACCCATCAACCGTAGTATTTACTTTATCTTCGGCGTTATCTGGTTTTGAGCACTCGCTCACCACAGGAATCATACCTAAGCACCTACTCTCTAAAATTGAACCGGCTCAATTAAGAAGTGCAAATTTTAACACAATTAAACCTGTAGGAACTGGTCCTTTTAAAATGAGTTCAGTGGATGTATCTGGCAGCTCAGTCGACAACAGGCAGGAGATAATATCACTAAGCCGATATGATAATTTTCATTTAGGGACCCCAGAAATAGAAAATTACGTCTTGAGAGTTTTCCGTAATGGTTCACAGTTATTGCAAGCATTTAATAACAGGGAACTTAATGCAGCTATTGGACTAAGCTCCACCGACATAGACGTTAATCAAGAAAGCTTGGTCGTTTACAACATACCTCAGCTGAGCGCAGTCATGCTTTTTATGAACAACTCCTCTCCGTTTTTAAATGATGTTAAAGTGCGGCAAGCATTAGTGCAGTCCACGAACGTGCCAGAAATACTTAAATCTATAGGCTATCCTCTGATACAGGTCGACCAGCCATTCCTGCGTGGCCAAGTCGGATACGACAAAAGTTACGCGCAGTACGGTTATGATTTAGAAGCTGCCAACAAGCTACTCGATGAATCGGGCTGGATTAAAAACAGTAGTGGCATACGTGAAAAAGACGGTAAGCAGTTGAAGTTCAGGCTCTTTTCGCAGAGTTTAGCTGAGTATGCATTAGTAGTTCAAAAATTACAGGATCAGTGGAGATCAATCGGCGTAGAAATAGATGCCATTCTGCAGCCGGAAGAAGATCTGCAAACAGGTGCGATAGCTCGGCATGATTATGATGCGCTACTGTACGGGATATCTATCGGCCCAGACTCCGACGTCTACCCTTATTGGCATAGTTCGCAGGCGGACCCGCGCTCACCAACCAGACTTAACTTATCAGAGTTTAAAAATACAGCAGCCGATAACGCATTGGAAGCTGGTCGTTCAAGAACAGACGATGCACTGCGCGCGCTTAAATTCAAACCATTTTCAGAAAACTGGAAATCCCAAGCACCTGCTATAGGTCTTTACCAGCCTAGATTCCTTTATGTAGTTCGGGGTCAACTCTCAGGCTTTGCTCCAAATAGATTAAATAGTGTATCAGACAGATTTAGAAATGTGCATGAATGGACTATACGTCAACAATTTTCGCCTACATTTTGAATTAGACCACCAAAGCTTATAATATTATTTGAAATCAGGTTTTGTGCCGTGATGGCGGAATTGGTAGACGCGCTAGTTTCAGAGACTAGTGGGAGCAATCTCGTGGAGGTTCAAGTCCTCTTCGCGGCACCAAACGTGATTTTATATAGCTCTTGAACCTTAGCGTCTAACTTAGTGTAATCCTAAGCAGTCTAAAAACAACTTAGTGATTACCTATGCTTATCTAGCGTGAACTCATAAGCCCTCTGGGCTTCTTCGGGTTCAAGTCCTCTCCCAAGGCACCAAACGTGTTTTCTTAAATAATTGGTGAAAATTTTATAAACCACTTATGCTATCATATTCATAGAATTATGAAGTTTACATCTGGAAAGTGTCTTTGAAATGAATAAGGTCGCGCACTACTTACAAGAGCATGTTGTTGGCGAAGTTTACGCGAGTCATGACGTTCGTGAGCATTTTAGTAAAGACGCAAGTATATTCGAACAAACACCGGCATTAGTTGTGTATCCTCGATCAGAAAACGATGTACGTAAGACAGCTAGGTTCAGCTGGCAACTGGCAGAGCGAGGCAGAGTCGTACCAATAACTTCTAGAGGAAGTGGAACCGACCTGACTGGAGCAGCTATTGGCTCTGGTGTAGTATTGGTTTTTCCAGCTCACATGAACAAAATTCTTGAGCTTGATCCAAAAAGCGGAGTTGTGGCGGTTCAGCCGGGCACTAACTATGGAAAGCTACAGCAAACTTTATTTACACACGGCCGATTTCTGCCCGCTGCTCCCGCTTCGGTAGATTACAGCACGATTGGTGGAGCAGTAGCTAATAATGCCTCCGGCTCCAAATCTTTCAAGTATGGCGACACTCGAGAATATGTTAGGGGTTTAAGAGCTGTTCTAGCAAATGGAGAGCTAATTGAAACAGGCAGGCTGAGTAAGCGTGAACTCAAAAACAAAATGGGCTTAGCCAGCATGGAAGGCGAAGTTTACCGCGCCCTCGATTCATTAATTGAAGAAAACAAATC
>JALYRK010000055.1 GCA_030855355.1 bacterium | reverse complement strand
CCTTCGCTAGTCCTGGCATAAGCAAGCAAGCAAACCCTACCTTTGTAATCGAGCATGTAGTGTTCGTCTGGCACAAATAGCACCGTATCGCTTCGACCGTCATTACTAATCTGAAATACTTGGTGGAAAAATATTCTAAAATCTCTTTCTACATCCCACAAATTTTTTACATTCAGATCTCTACAAAACACATCTTTTTCAACGTCGACCCAGTCCGTAAAATGAATTTTCAAGCCAAGTTCCTCGTTTGTCATCGTTATATCGCTGTTTAATGAGTCGCACGAAGATCTAATATCTATACTCCACTTGCCGCCGTCCAGCCAGCTGAACTGCCCGTCAACCCACACACCGATTTTATGGTGCATTCTCCTGGAGGTTGTTAGATTTTCTAAACCTACATAAGGAAAATAGAAATCATGTACGAAGCCGCCTTCATTTAGACCGACAGCTAATCGACTGTTACTGAGAATAATAGGTCGTCCCATTTACTTTGCCTCCATTAAACGTGATTTTAAATCATGCCAGGCGTTCATAAAAGTGATAAACGCCTGGTAAGGGGTTTCATATGGGCTGAAATAGGCATGAATATCGCCGTCGTTAAACCATTTAGTACACATATAATAAAAATGGTCGCTTGTGGTCAGCCGTCGCCAATCATGAAGTAGTTGCTTGTCCTCAGTAGCTTTAATTGCTTTTTCCAAACCGAAAACTGCGTTAATAGCTTCCTGCTGCATGGCGTTACCTAGCCATGCCGACAAATCTCGCTCGGTATCGGCCCATGTTACAGTACTGTGCATATCTATATAATCTTTAGGCTCAAACGCTTTTGCAGCTTCAGTTACCGTCATGAATGTATGACTTTCGTCGGCCAGCCAAGCGCCAGGCAAATGCTTAATAAAATCGAAAATGCCAGTGTCGTCCCATTGGTGTTCACCGAAAGTCTCATAATCCATAAATAGGTTAAAAATGTCTGCTTCACCTGAATTATTAAGCCATTGCACAAATTTGTCGGCTGTCATCGGCCAACCTTCCCAAGCCTTGTTGCCGAATCTAAATGCTATATCATCGCTAAGCCGATAGTTTTTCAGTAGCAGTTTAATGTTTTTAGTTTGCACAGGCCTATAAACGTAATTTGGACTTCGCCAGCCTAAAACCGGATCCCAGCCTTCGGCCAAGATGGTTTCGTAGCCCGCGGCATCTGCCCACATCGCCAGCTCGTTATTGTAAGCAAGCTCGGTATTACGAAAAGCGGTTGGCACGACACCAAATATTTCACCAAGTTTTCGACGGTGAGATTTTACTTGCTCAATAAACTCTAGCTTGGAATAAAAGAAGCTAAGTGAATGATAAAAAGTCTCGCCTACGAGCTCTACGCGACCTGTTTCAACTAGTTTTTTAAAGCTTTCTAGAACGTCTGGCGCATACTCGGCCAGCTGATCTAAAACGACGCCGCTGATTGATAAGCTTAATTTGAACTCAGGATGATTCTGCAATAGTTCGAGTAGCAGGGCATTTGTCGGGCGATAAGATTTTTCGGCAACCTTACGAATAATATCGGCGTTATTTCGACGGTCTCCGCTGGGTGCATCGAAATAATTGTGATCGCTGCCGGCGTCAAATATTGTGTAGTCTCGTACGCGATACGGCTGATGCACATGAAGATATAGATTTATTGATTTCACCTTACGGCTCCTGCGAGGTCGCCGTACATATTCATAATCCTGTCACTAGCTTTGATCCAGCTAGATTGTTGCAGGTCTATCAGCGAACCTTTATGTAATGTATCACGCAGGCTGTCGTGCCTAACTACCGCAGTCATTTGATCGGCCATAGCCTCGATATCCCAATAATCTACTTTTAGGCAGTGCTGCAGAACTTCTGCGACACCAGACTGCTTTGTAATCAGTACTGGGGTTCCATAATAGATAGCTTCTAGCGGCACCAAGCCAAAAGGCTCCGAGACGCTAGGCATTACAAATAAGTCGCAAATAGCAAAAGCGTCCCGCCACTGTTTACCGCGCTGGAATCCGACAAACAAAACATTTTTCGAAATACCGAGTCCTGCAGCATGCTCAATCAACTCTTCCTCTTGATCACCTGTGCCGACAATTAAAAACATAGTTTTAGGCGCTCGACTTACAACTTCGCGTGCGGCCAGTAGGAAGTTATAGAGTCCTTTTTGAACTGTTAATCTTCCTACATTACCTATTACTCGCCAGCCGTCGGCCTTTAGCTGGGTTAGATATCTGTAGGCATTGGAATCGTCTAGCTGCTCATAGTAGCTAGCATCGATACTGTTATGTACGACATCCACTTTGTCTGGGCTGATATCGTACTCTCGCACCACTATATCTTTAGTAGCCTGACTTACAGTGATAATCTTGTCGGCTAGTTGCATCCCCAAATATTCGATCTCAGTGACTATTGGATTACCGGATTTACCACCGGCACGGTCGTATTCAGTCGCGTGAATATGGACGATCAAAGGTTTTCCGGTAATTTGCTTAGCACGTATCGCCCCGCGAAATGTAAGCCAGTCGTGTGCATGAATCACGTCATACTCGCCTAAACTAACGATTTTCTCTACGCCGTCTGCATACCTATGATACTGGTCAGTGCCAGAACTATATTTCGCAGAAAAAAGACTATTAACGGTCGTAGAATCATAGGCTTGATAAAGTTCTTCAGTGGTAGCTACTCCACCAGGCACAGCAGGTTTTACATTCATAAATTCAACACTGTGGTCTTTGTCGTAGGGGAGAATGAAATCGATATCAGCGCCGCTATCACTTAAAGTTTTACATAGCTGGAGACAGGCAACGCCTAAGCCGCCGCTATTATGAGGGGGCAATTCCCAACCCAACATCAATATTTTCACAACCTAGTTCCCTCGGTAAGCATACAAATTAAATTATAGGCTTAATCTATTTCTAGCACAACCGCTTTGGGGCTTGTTTTTATCTGTTATTTGAGTTATAATTCATTTAAATAGGGCGCTCGATAATAGAGCGCGTTTTTTATGGCAACAGATAATATACGAAATATTGCAATTATAGCTCATGTCGACCATGGCAAGACCACACTAGTTGATGGTCTACTAAAACAGTCCCATACTTTTCGTGATAACCAATCCGAGATGAGCCAAGATCTTATAATGGACAGTGGTGATCAGGAAAAAGAACGGGGTATTACAATTACAGCCAAGATTACAGCGGTCGACTGGGAAAAT
>JALYRK010000019.1 GCA_030855355.1 bacterium | reverse complement strand
CGTTACGGGCAACAAAATCTGTTTCACAATTAACTTCTACCAGTACCCCGATTCGGTTGTCATGGACATAACTGCCGACAACACCAGCGCGGGCTTCGCGCTCTCCACGCTTGTCGGCTTTGGTAAGACCTTTTTTACGCATGGCTTCAAGAGCCTTGTCGAAATCTCCGCCCGACTCTGTTAGTGCGGCCTTAGCGTCTGTTAAACCAACACCAGTTAAATTTTTTAATCGCTTAATATCTTCAATGTTCATAATTATCCTTTCTACGTTCAATTTCTCTTAATAGTCTCGCCTTTACAACTTTTTGAAATAGCATGGCAGCCCCCTTCATCTCTTCATGGACCTTCGTTCCCTGATGGAGAGTTGCTATATTCAATAGATCATCAAAACTTAAATCATCATACATTTCTGGCAGAAAAGCTCGGAATAGCTCACCAAGTTGGTCGTCACGTGATTCCGGATGTGTAAATAAAGGGTCACCAACTGAACTTGTATCTACTCTTGGTAATCTGATAATTTCTGCCACTTCAACCGCTAACTTATTTTACTTTTTCTGCAATAGACTCTTTTTCGGCGTTAGCTTTGTTGCCTTCTGCCGGAGCTTCATTCTCAGAAGTTTTTACAGACAAAGCCTGGCCTGCCTGCACAGCTTCCTTAATCTCTCTAAGTACCAGCTCAACTGCTTTTATTGCATCGTCGTTGCACGGGATTGGGTAAGTAATGTCAGTTGGATCGGTGTTGGTATCAACAAGAGCAATAACTGGGATACCAAGTTTTTTGGCTTCGGCTACTGCGTTGTGGTCATTGATGATGTCGAGCACGAATACGCCGCCAACTTTTTGGTGCATGTTCTTGATGCCGCCGTACATTTCATTCATCTGATCGATTTCCTCTTGGAAGCGTTGCACTTCAAGCTTGTTGTACTTGTTAGCTAACTCACCGTTAGCCATTTTTGCTTCAAGATCTTTAAGATGCTTGATGCGGCCGCTCATAGTGTTGTAGTTAGTCATCATGCCGCCGAGCCACCTGCTAGTTACAAATGGCATGCCTGTCTCGTCTGCTACTGCTTGCAGCACATCCTGTACTTGTCGTTTAGTGCTTACAAGCAGAATCTGCTTGCCGGCTGCTACCTGCTTTTCAATAAAAGCGGTTGCTGCTTCGAGCATAGGCACGGTTTTAGCGAGGTCGATAATATGAGTACCGCCTCTTTTACTATGGATATAAGGCGCCATTTTAGGGTGCCAACGTGATGTTTTGTGGCCAAAATGTGCGCCGGCCTCAAATAGCGCTTTGATGTCTACATCAGACATAATTGAATCCTTTCACTTCGGTAAGCGGCTTACCCGACAAGCCCTACAAGGTACTTATCAGGAGGGTTCATGCCACTCCCTGTTTAGTTTGTTACTCTGTTATATTAACATTATATAAGAAGTAAATCAATCGTGACGTAAAAATCCGTTACTTCTTACTTATCTCTGTTGACGCACAAGGCTATCTGCTGTATAGTGAGTCTTTGATTATGAAAAAAGATATTCATCCGACCGGCTATACTTTTGTTGTGTTTGAGGACCTAAATGATGGTACTAAGTTTTTGACGCGGGCGTGCGTCAAGACTGACGAAACTACCAAATGGGAAGACGGGAATACTTACCCACTTGTAAAAGTCCACATTAGCAGCAGCAGCCACCCATTCTTTACAGGCCAAGAGAAGCTTATTGATATCGAGGGACGTGTCGACAAGTTTGAAGCTCGCCGTAAAGCAGCAGCAGAAGCTCGTAAAACTAAAGCTGCCAAAACAGCAAAACCTGCTAAAAAGACCGAAAAAGTCGAAGCCACTAAAATCGGCGATAGCGACAAATAACTTAGCTTAAACTCCGCTTCTATGTTTCATAGGGGCGGTTTTTCTATATAATTGGGAGTAAGATGCAAAATCCTGACAATTTCAAAACTGAATTTGATGAACTTAAGTCAAAGCTTGATGATCCAGCATACTATTCGACAAGAGAATATTCGATTACGGCCAAGAGGATTTCTGAACTTGAAGCTCTGCTTTTACTGTACCAAGATAAAGACTCGCTAAGCCAGCAGCTAACTGAGGCTGAAGAACTATCAGGCGGTAGCGATGAACTTGCTGAATTAGCGCAGAGCGAAGCAATAGATATAAAATTAAAACTGGACGAACTGAATGCAAAACTGGAAGAAGCCTTAATACCTAAAGATCCTAATGACGAGCGCGACTGCATAATTGAAATACGAGCTGGTGCTGGCGGCGATGAATCAAGTCTCTTTGCTGCCGAGCTTTACAGAATGTACGTTCGCTATACCGAAACTCATGATCTAAAAGCAGAACTCATAAGTGAAAGCCCTAGTGAGGTTGGCGGATTCAAAGAAATTATATTTGCCATCCGTGGAGTTGGTTCATATGGACTTCTAAAACTAGAAGCTGGAGTTCACCGAGTCCAGCGCGTGCCAGCCACAGAAAGTCAGGGACGAATACATACCAGCACAGCAACAGTTGCCGTCATGCCAGAGGCCGAGGAGTCAGATGTCGAAATAAGCCCAAATGATTTACGTATCGATGTTTATCGGAGTGGTGGCCACGGCGGACAGAGCGTAAACACCACCGACTCTGCCGTTCGTATAACTCATTTGCCTACCGGCTTGGTCGTTACAAACCAAGACGAAAAATCTCAGATAAAAAATAAGTTAAAAGCTATGGGCGTGCTCCGCTCGCGATTATTACAAGCAAAAATCGACGAGCAAAATGCTAAATCTAGTGAGCAGCGTCGCAAACTGATAGGCTCAGGTGACCGCAGCGAGAAAATCCGCACATACAACTTCCCACAAGACCGTATTACCGATCACCGCATTGGTTATAGCCGAAGCAATATTCCGGCAGCATTAGCTGGCGATATTGGCGACATTTTAGAAGAGCTAAAAAAAGCCGAACACAATCTGGCTCAAACTGAGATTTAATGACTATAGGTTCGTGGCTAAGGTCAGCTTCAGACGCTCTGAAAGCTGCTGATATTCCTACCCCAGTTTTAGACTCTCAAGTTATACTTGCAAATACGATCAGTGAGAAGCGTACGTGGATATTAGCGCACCCGGAAGTTGAACTTGGGACCGATGTCCATAGATTACTAACTGAAATGTTAAATAGACGCATAGTCCATGAGCCTATGGCTTATATCCTAGGCAAGAGCGAGTTTTATGGTCGGGAATTTGCTGTTAATGAGCATACCTTGCAGCCCCGTCCGGAAAGCGAGGCTATGATAGAACTGTTAATTGAGCAGGTTAATAAAATAGTTGGTATCGAGAACCGAGATATCAATATCATAGATGTTGGCACAGGTACTGGTGCTTTAGGCATAACAACCTATTTGGAATTATTAAAACTTAAAACTCCAATCTCCAATCTCCAAGCTCATTTAACAGATATCGACCAAAAATGTATTCAAACAGCAAAACATAACGCTCTAAGCCATGGAGTTGAAGCAACTTTTTATACTGGCGACCTACTCAAACCTTTTTCAAACATGGATCTTAAGGGATTAATAGTTATTCTGGCAAACTTGCCTTACGTTCCAGACTCACACACCATCAATAAGGCTGCGATGCACGAACCAAAACACGCTATATTTGGCGGCCCTGACGGCTTAGACTACTACCGCGCACTTTACTATCAAGTTGCAAATCTTTCGCAATTTGATAGTAAAAATGTGATTATTTTTACTGAGAGTTTACCGCAACAGCACGCTGAACTTACTAAAATTGCAAGCATGGCTGGATTTAAGCAAACTGCTGAATCCGACTTTATTCAGGTTTTTGCAAAAGCTTAGTTACTTGGGGCGGCTTCGAGAGTGACTTTTATTGTCTGCTCACTGCCATCACGCAGGACTGTCAAATTCACATCTGTTCCCACCGTTTTGCTGCCAAGTATACTTACAAGACTTCGCTTAGAGGTAATTGCTTCCCCTTCTATTTTGGTAATTATGTCTTTTTCACGTAATCCTGCTTTTGCGGCCGGGCTGTCTGGGATTATTGATGTGCCGCCATCAGAAGGTATAATATAAGCCCCTTCTTCTACTGGTAAATTATAGGTGAAAGCAATATCCGCGGTTATAGAAGCATAGCGTACACCTAAGTATGGTCGTTCTAGTTTACCTTTCTCTAATACAGTAGTGATCAGCGGCTTGACGTCGTCAATTGGTATAGCAAAACCAATGTTCTCTGCCCCGCCACCAGCAACCGCAACGTTAATCGCGATTACCTCTCCGTTAGTATTAACGAGCGGACCGCCAGAATTACCTTGATTTATTGATGCGTCAGTTTGAAATAAGTTTATCAACGTTTCACTATTGCTGCTGAACTGGCTTTCGGCAGCCTCTATGCTACGACCGAAACCCGATATAATTCCGCTGGTAACTGTATTTTGGAACTGGCCTAGCGCATTACCGATTGCCACTACTTTGTCGCCTACCTCTACATCGGCGGATTTGCCCAGTTTTATAGGCTTAAGCTTCTTACCCTTAGTGTCGTTAACTTTCAGAAAAGCGATATCGAGCGGATCGGTAGAATTAGTTAATCCGATTACTTCTACATCCGTCAGTTCGGTTCCATCAGAAAGAGTAATACTCACTTTTGCGTCTTTACTTGATACCACATGGCGATTAGTTACTATCACGCCCTGGTCATTTAATATAAATCCAGTGCCTGCGCTTTGCTGCTCGATCTGCTGAAGCTGTCCGAAGAAATCCTCGGCGCTGGCAGTCCCGGTCACATTTACTGACACGACGCTTTCACCTACATCTTTACTAATTCCACTAATAAGCTCACTTTCACTTGATATCACTTCGCGCTGAGTTTGAGCGTTGTTCTGGTTCTGGTGAAACTGGCTACTGCTAGCAATCCAGCCGCCGCCGAAACCGGACAACACCGCTACCACTAACATCATTATTTTGGATAATTCCCTCGGTTCATGTTTTTTTAGCGACTTAGTCGACTGCTCCATATAAAACCCCTCCTAAAAGCTTACTGAACTATTTTATCAGCACTACCTGAGTACATTATGATAACGAATACGGTTGCACAAACTAATACGACTACCTGTTTTTTGATTTTAATAGATAGCCTATCGTTATACTGCAAATAATAAAGCGCTGCTAAACCGTACCCGGCAACTGTAATTATCAAGACCGGCTGAGCCAAAGGGCCGTAATATATAAGCCAGTGCGATGTAAGCCATGCAAGGCATGCAGTCAAGTAGCCCCAACAGTAACTTAGCGTCCTTGCGACACCAGAATCAAAAGTACTCATAAAGTGACGTGCACAGATAAAACAGATTATACCTACTGATACCGTTAGCCAAAGTATGCTTTTATCTGCCCAAATATCGTACACAACATAGAGCGCTACTGTCTGAGCTATCATAGCTTGAATACCGATACTTATTTCGGACGATCTTGGCTTGATATATATGAGCCAGACAGCATACAAAGCGGCGATTATTAGCTGCGTAATTTGAAAATCGGTTTGCGCCATCAGTAAAACCGTCGAAACGCCAACGAATATATCGACAGCGTTTGCTCGTATATTAGTCAACCAGTGTCTGGTTCCGACAGCAAAAATACGCCATTTACTAAATAACACCAGGGCTACAGCTAATTGAATAAACTCCAGCCTAACTAAGATATATAATATAGCCGGAAACAAAAGCAAAGAGAGCATGTGCATTATATGCCCAAAACCACTTGCTGGTTTAATTCTGCTGACGATTTGCTTCATTCTGTCCTATGATTATAACAAAATCGATATCAGTTGTATTTATTCCAGCATCTGTTAATTGGCGCTGTGCCGAAACCTGCATTCGTTTTTCGAGGTAATTCTGGGTATATGGCATTTTTCCGCCTGTTAGGTCGATAACATAGGTGTTAACGTAGTCCTGAGTGGGCGCATTCTCTGTTCTGACGATATTGTAGCCATACGATTTAAGTTCCTTTGTAGTTATTCCGGCGAGGCCAGCAGTTTTTGTTCCGTTTAAAATCGCAATCCGAGCATTTTCTTTCTGCAGGAATGAGTCTTTAAGGCGGTTACGAACGAAGGCTCTTACGTCGTCATAAACGAATGTGCCTTCTTTGGGTACCACTACTGACTGGCCGGAAATCATATCAGTTGTTAGTAGTACATTCGGTTCATCAACTAAGCTAACTGACAAAATCTTGTCGCCACCTATTTCTTTCCCTATCTCATATAATCTGCCGATTTCATCAGTTCCAATGTCTGTACTAACGTTATTCCCGAATGTTGAAACCAGTTGCTGCAGCTTGTATGGGTTAGAGAAAGTTCCGCCGCTAAAAATCTTGTCTTTAAGTGCAATTATTATCTCTCTTTGACGTTCAGATCGACCAAAATCTGAGCGGGAGTCGCAATGTCTACAGCGAGCGTAACCTAATGCTTTTAGGCCATCGAAATTTTGACTCCCTGTCTTAACGTTTAGGAAATAAGGCCTGCCATTTAGGAGCATTTGCTCACTAACTGGCTCTTTTACATCTATAGTAATGCCGCCAACGGTATCGATTGCTTTCTGAAATGCGGTAAAATCAACCATCACGTAGTAGTGCATAGGTAGCCCTACCACTTCGGTAACTTTGTCCATTACTGCTTTGGCACCGGCTTTTTCGGCGCCTTGCAGGTCGTTTTTGGTAGACTGATTACTCAAGTAGCGGTCTTTGGCAAACTTATAAATAGCATTTATCTTGGTCTGCGTACCGCTATCTCGAACCCATAAGTCTCGGGGTAAGCTCAGTAAGGCAGCCTCTTTTTGAACTGGGTCAATGCTGGCAAGCAATATTGTATCCGTCAGGTCAGGTCCGTCAGACTGAGTAGGACCGCCTTTACCCATTATCAGTATATTTACGCGTCCATCGCCTTCACCATTTAAAAGCTTAGGGTCTGGATTCTCTTGGAGGGCAGCAGCGCCGATGCCTCCACCCTTGAAAATACTTCTGATTTTAGTATAAACATAGCCTAGCCCGAGACCAGCAAGCAAAACTACCACTAAAGTGGCAATACCTGCTCGTTTCATTACTTTTTTGTGTCTAGAACGATCTTTGCCTCTTTCGGAGCGCTTGTTTGATCTGCCAAATATTAACTTACGCTTTTTTTCAGATTTTACGTCGCTGGTATTTTCTACTAAGTCCATATTCTCATTATTTCCAAAAACTTCTCCAGAATTTCGGTCTGCTAGATTGTGAGCGAGACCGGAGCTATTAACTCCTGCAGCAGAAAACGTACCGTTATTTGTCTCGCGCCTGATTGCGGTAAAATTTGTGGACGGCGAATTATTCCTGTAATTTCTATCGAAGCGCTTAGTAGGCACACTTCCAAAAGTCGAAGGCGCATTAATGAAGCCGTCTACTGGTGATGCATTTCCGCTTTTAACCGGTTTGTGTCTTTTGAAATTATCCATTTATAATCCTTATATTATAGCGGTTTAGCTTGTCTTTTAAAAATTCATTACTAAGGCGTTTAATATAAGGTATAGTTATTGTGATGGAACCAACTATACCCCCTGCACCAAAATCAGATAATGTAGCGCCATCGAATATATACCCAGAACCTGTCGAGCATCGTCAACCACTAACTAATGATCACCGTGACGGACTAAAAAGTATATTTTCGACTATCGGACTTTTATTATTGGCGCCGATTCTGGCTATATTTATAACTACCTTTGTTTTTCACTCTTACGAAGTCTACGGTGAAAGTATGGAGCCTACCATGAACAACGGCGACCGCTTACTGGTATTAAAAGCACCACGTACCTGGGCCAGCTTGCGAGGCAACACTTATATGCCTGGGCGAGGTGAGATAATAGTGTTCAATAAGCCAGATTTATCAGTCGACAATGAAAGCGGCAAGCAGCTAATTAAACGAGTTATCGGCTTACCCGGTGACAGGGTTATGGTATCGGGCGGTACAATAAAAATATTTAACAACGAACACCCTAATGGTTACAGCGTTGATGCTGATACGGATTATGGCAGCACTATTCCGGCTACAGAGGGTGATATAAATATATTAGTACCCCAAGGGGAAGTATTTGTTTGCGGCGACAACCGCCTTAACTCACTAGATTCAAGGTATTTCGGCACAATTAGGACTAAAGATATTGTCGGTACTGCCGAGTTTAGAATGTATCCATTTGGTCAACAACGTTCATTCTAAGGGGGAATCCTACTCCCACGGTCTCAATTTAAAATAAATTTGAATTGAGACTTCCCCCACCTAAAGCCAGCGCTAATGCACTGTCTCGCTATACTCATAATTGCGAGCAAGATGATAATTCGATTAACTTAGTTGCTTTTTGATTCTAGCTAGTTCGTCAGCGTTTTTGTATGAGATAATAATCTGGCCGCCACGTTTTTTTGACTGAATAGTAACTTGTGTATTCAATTTTTTGGATAGTCCGGTATCGACTAAGTTTTTTACGGAACGGGTGGGCTTAACTTTATTGTCTTGAGCAAATTTTTCTGCTTGGCGGACTGTCCATTTTTGAGAAAGTATATTTTGGAGTAATTCTTTTTGCTTGTCGGGTAGCCTGTCCAGAGACAGAATAGCTCTAGCATGACCTTCGTTAATATGACCGTCCTGCAAAGCTTTAATGGCAGTTTTGGGTAAATTAAGTAGTCGGACTATGTTACTAATTGTGGTTTGTGCTTTACCAAGCCTAATTGCGATATCACTGGCTTCTACATTGAACTCATTTTTTAATCTATATATTGATAATGCTTGCTCGAAAGGCGAAAGATCAACTCTTTGTACGTTTTCAATTAGCGAAATTTCTAGTTTTTCTAATTCTTTTAAAGTCCTCACTATAACTGGTAGTTTTTCTAAGCCTGCTAGTTTTGCCGCACGCCAGCGTCGTTCACCAGCAACAATTTGGTATTTACCGTTTTGTTCTACAGCAACTAATGGCTGCAGCACGCCGTGACGAGTTATTGAATCTGCAAGTCCTGCAAGCTCTGCTTCGTCAAATTTTTTACGCGGCTGATTTGGATCCGCGACTAAATCAATTATATTGATTATTCTAACCCGGCTCTTATCTTCCTCGCTTAATACATCTTCAATACTTCCCGTAAAAAGTGCGTCTATACCTCTACCTAAGCCTCGATTATTTGGCACGGTTTATTATCTCCTTCGTTAAAGCCTTGTAGGATCTTGCGCCCTTGCTCCACTTATCGTGCTGCAAAATACTTAATCCAAAACTAGGCGCTTCGGCTAATCTGACATTTCTGGGAATTCTAGTTTTAAATACTCTATCACCAAAGTGTTTCTCAACTTCTGCGACAACCTGTTCGGCTAAACTTGTTCGCCCATCATACATAGTAAGAACCACTCCAAGTAGGCGTAAATCTGGATTGAAGCCCTGTTTTACCCGCTGAATAAGGTCAACTAGCTGACTTAAACCCTCTAGTGCATAAAATTCGGTTTGTACGGGCACTAAAACATCGTCGGATGCGGTAAGGGCATTTATGGTTAATATGCCTAATGACGGAGGACAATCAATTAAGATAATATCAAATGTTAATCCAGACAAGGTATTTTTCAGCTGTCGCTCACGACTAGTTTTGCCCGCTAGTTCAATTTCAAGAGCAGCTAAATCTGCACTGGAAGGAAGCAAATATACTTCCGGCTGAGATGTCTCATAAATACAGTCACCAACTGGTACGTCGCCAATCATACAGTCATAAAGCGAGCGTTCGACTTTTGATTTGTCCAGTCCCAGCCCACTGGTAGCGTTACCTTGAGGATCAAGGTCGACAAGCAAAACTTTTTTGCCGGCTTTGGCCGCATATGCAGCCACATTAATAGCTGTAGTAGTTTTACCTACACCGCCTTTTTGATTTAAAACAGCAATCGTTACCATTAGTTCTTTGCGCCCTCTTATAGCTTAAGCATATCACATTTATTTTCACACATATTTTCACAATACTTAGTTAGTGTTATTTACTTCCTGAAGCGTCATTCTAATCCTGGTAATATTAGCGGTCGTTCCTGCTGTTGTTGCATCAGAACATAGCACATAAAAAACCGTACTGGTAGTATTCGGAGTGTCTAAGAAAGTCACCGTGCTCGACTTAACGGCTCCGATGTTAGTAGTGAAAATACCCGGGTTGCCACCAACTTGAGTGCCGGTGTTACAGGTTGGCACTGATCCTATTCCTCGCTCAATCCTCGAACTAATTTCAGTGTCGTTGTTTCCGGTTGAAGTCACTTCCATAGTTACTACGCCGTAGATGGCTTTGCCGCTTGCTTGTGATAACACGATATTCGGTGTCTGATTATTGTTTTCGGCACCGATATCCCAATAGTTGGTGGTATTGGCGTCGATGGCAGCATCAGAAACTGTATCAATAAAACTTCTAACACTGGTAGTGCTAATGCAGTCTTTCCAAACGCCGTTCTCATAGCAGCGGAACTTATTTGTAAAGGAATTATAGTACTGCGCGTTCGTGTTACTTCCAATTGCCGGATCTCCCGTAGTATTTTTAGTATCCATAATCAATAGCGCACCTACACCGTCGGCAGTTGC
>JALYRK010000054.1 GCA_030855355.1 bacterium | reverse complement strand
TATTGCTTAATAGCCTATAATATGATATCATAACTTCATGGCATACCCTGTCTTTGACGCTGGATTCTCACATGAATATCCAAAACAAAAAGGATTAGTTGAAGAACTACTAAACGAACAACGCGTATTAATTGAACACGGCCATGATATGCGCGATTTTGTTCCAAGTGCAGATTATACTTTTCCAGTCCGTAGAGATGGCAATTTCAGATATTATTCTTTACCGCGTGAAGCTCGTGATTTGACTTCGTACGTGCGATTACTTAGAACTGAAGTAAATGCGTCTAGAATTGGCAGAGTATTAGGTAAACGCTTGAGGCAAATTCATAGTGATTTTGATGCTGTTCCAGGCGACACAATATTAAGTAGGTTCAGCGTAATACAAACTATTGTTTCCAAACCACAATTTGAAGGAATCGATTTAAGATTATTACCGCCATACGTTAGGATTGATGCTCCAATCAGTTCCGTTCGGAGCATAGTGCAATATGATTTAGAGAGACTTCCTCATGCCTCACTGAAGTATGGGGCAACACTTGTAGATGCTGTCGCAAAGGGATTACATGAAAAATAAACACCCCGACATTCCAATAACCAATGAATTAACAATGTTTAATCATGTCTTACAACAAGGAAGAACAATCGGCAGTTTGCCTCAAGCGTTATTAAGGGAGGGGTCTAAGCCATCGAAAGACTATCTACCAAGCCAAGATGGTTTTTATTTTCATCCTGATAGTCCACTTGAAATCGCTAAAACTCCCAAAAGAATTAGTTTTATGGGAACCCCGACAAGAGCAGTAGGACGCGAAGATTCAAGAAATAATGTTTTTTTTGGCGATCTTACCCTGCATTCTTATCGAGGAAGAAGACATGAACATGGTGTACCAGTTGCGGTTAAGCCTTTTCTGGGACTCGAAAAAGAGGACTTTTTAGTCAGAGAACTGCAAGCGATACACGATATAGGTAGAATTGGCTTAAATGGTGTAAAACCTATAGGGGTGGTTAAAAGCGGGGATAACTCCTTTATGGTTAGTCTTTTTGAACAGGAGCACATTACGTTGGACTCTATAGACTGGCAGAGGATCAGCCCTGAAGTCAGGCAGCGAACGATCAGGCGTGGATTATTGTCTTTATTAGAGCTTCAAACTAATGATCGGGTTCATGGGGATGCTGACCCTAGGAATCTGACTATACAGCCGAATCTACTTGGAACATGGCATGTTGACCTAGAACATTCAACAAGAGCTGAGGATCCAGCTAAGCTTCTAGTAGGCTTAAAACGTGATCTTCTAGACTTTTATACAGGCTTATGCAAGCTTGAACAAAAGCGACCTACCATTAAAGATATGGTAAATGATATTTTATTTCCTTATTCAGAGCTTACTACCATAATGACTGCGGACTCCGAAGGGGCGCGCAAAATACTTACTCTCTTGCCTCTATTGCACAAGGAATTGGATAGAGAATTTGCTGGGGAACCAGTTAGCCAGGCGGAAAGACAGTACTTGATCTCAACCCTAGCTTAATAATTATCCAAGTTTGACTTTCGAGAAAGCACTAAATTAAATAATAGTTTGTTTACCCCGCCGTGAGGAAACCGGCAAGAGCAGACTTTCCAGTATTTCTAGCTAATGTATGTCTGTGAGAGTCTATAGCAAATACGGTTTCTTTAGTCCCGCTCATTCCAGGATTCCAGTCGCCTTGGTCGAAATCAATACAATAAAGTTGCATCGATTCCGGGTCTACTAATAAATTTGGCGAGTTATTTTTCCTAACTGTTTTGGCTGCATCGTTTATTTCGAATTTGCTACTGAGAGGCTTACTTCGAACGAAGTCAGATACTCCACCTAAGTCTAGCTTTACGTCGATACTAGCTCGATTGGCGCTACGACCATTAGCCTCACCTACAACAGAGTACATATACTGAAGCCTGGTCATTAACTCAAGAATATTTTGTGAAAGTCTTGGGTCGTCTTTTTGAGACTCATGTAAGTCACTTATCGTGTATTGTGGTACTCGCCTTTGAATTGTTACTTCAGCAGGACGTTGCCCGCCGGCCTGGGTGCCTACTCCCGCTACTAAAAACAAAGATTCTGGGATAAAATTTCCCAAAAAGTGTTTTAAAACTTCATATTTTTCTTTCTTATATCTCGTGCCTGATATCGCAGATTCTACAGGATCCTGACTCCAATCACGCTTATGTTCTGCGCCAATATTCTTATGGCTAACTTTAAGAACCCAGTCGCCCCTATTTAAAAGCGTTTGAGCGTAATCAGGTAGTTCTAAGGCGTGAACCAGATTGTCTTGGCCATGTCCTAATCTTCTGCCGGTTTCGGCATTTAGTGCGTCAATTTCAGGTCGATGGGTACGAGAAGACATGGTTAGTATTATAGATTATTATTGCCAAAAAGTCAATAATACTTGTGTTTATATTTCCTTTAATTTTATATTCTCAATTTACTCTTATTTATGAAAAAGACAACCATTTAGTTTTGTAGTAAAATTGCTTTTAGCATATGACAAAAATAAACACCCGAGTACTTATGAGCGGAGCTGACTACTTCAGCGACAACCAAGCGATTAATGCATATATGAACTCGAATGTAACCGTTGACGTAGAAAAGGCTAAGGCCGAGCATTTATCAATTCGTGAGGCGCTCGAGTCTGCTGGAGTAGAAGTTATAAAAGTTGACCCTCCATCGGCTTGCCAAGACGGGGTTTATACAGCCAATTGGGGGCTGACAAGAGGCCGAAAAGCTGTAATGAGCCGTCTGCCGAATGCCCGTAAAGCAGAAGAGCCATATTCAAAGAAAATATTGGACGATCTAGGGTTTGAGACCATATTGGTGCCCGACAATCTACGCTTTAGTGGACAAGGCGACGCCTTGCCATGCGGTAAATACTTGCTTACTGGCACTGAATACCGAACCGACCTAGCCACGCATAAGTTCTTGGCTGATACGTTAGGTTACGAAGTGATTAGCCTGCAGACTAAGCCACAGCGCCGTTTCTATGGCTGGGGACCACGTGTCACAAATGCATCTAGCGGCTGGCCGGATAGCTTCTATTACGACATTGACTTAGCTATATCTGTTATTAAAGCCCCTGACGATTCTCAACCAGGCCTAATTGCTTGGTGCCCAAAGGCCTTCTTACCGGCCTCGGTAGCGAAGATTCGTGCATTACCCTTCGACAAGATCGAGGTTAGTTTTAAAGAAGCCCAGTATGCCTTCGCCTGTAATCTAGTGAGCACTGGTGAAACTGTCGTCATGAGCGCATTTGCCCCCCAGCTAAAAGCCGAACTAGAGAGACGGGGATTAAAGGTTTTAACCCCGG
>JALYRK010000053.1 GCA_030855355.1 bacterium | reverse complement strand
GGCCAAAGTATGCTGATTTTATAAACGTCTGGGTTGTTAATTTTCGCAGCCGCAATACGCTCTAAGCCAGAGCCGTGATCAACATTTGGTTTTTCTAAAGCTTCAAACTTGCCTTCACCAACCTTTTTGTAGGCCATAAAGACGTTGTTGCCAATTTCCATAAATCTGCCGCAGTCACAGTTTGGATGACAATTTTCGCCGAACTCAGGATTGTGCGCCGTGCCGAAATCATAAAACATCTCACTGTCAGGTCCGCATGGATCGCCAATGGTCGTATTTGCTTCATTACCGCTGCGGCTCCACCAATTTTTACTACCATCGTAGTAAAAAATTCTCTCACCATCTTTCATTCCACGCTCATAACCAGCTTGTTCAGTGCCTATTTCAGCCTGACCAACCGTTAAACCTTTAGCTGCAAAAAGCCCCGCCCAGACTTCAGCTGCTTCACTATCCTTGAGGATGCCAAACTCTTCATTTCCACTGTAGCAAGTCACATATAATTTACTGACATCTATCCCGACAACTTCACTTAAAAACTCCCACATCCACTCGATCTGTTGCTTCTTAAAGTAGTCGCCCATGCTCCAGTTACCAAGCATTTCAAAAAAAGTTGTGTGTCGATTGTCGCCGATATCTTCAATATCTTGCGCGCGCAGACAAGTTTGACTATCGACAATACGCTGGCCCTTTGGATGTGGCTCGCCGAGTAAATACGGAATCATAGGTTGCATACCGCTGCCGGTAAATAAAGTAGTTGGGTCGTCGTGCAGAACTAGCGAAGCACGATTAATCACAGCGTGGCCGCGTTCCTCGAAAAACTTCAAATAGGCATTTCTAATATCTTGCGCTGTCATAATGTTTATTTTAACAGATACAAACTAGAAAGTCGCCTTTGGTGAGACGCGGATAATTTTGTCGTCGTTGCCATTGTCGGTAGTAAAATAAAGATTACCGTCAGGACCTTCGCGGACTGCTCGAATACGGCCAAATTCGTTCTGAAATAGTGTTTGTTCAGATATTAGCTTGTGGTTGTCATCGAACTCCATTAATCGTATTTGCTTGTCTTTGAGTACAGCTATGGCTAAACGGTCGCGCCAGGCAGACCAATGCTCAGCACTTAAACGTTCTATTCCTGATACGGCGATTGTGCTACGCCCGGAACTCCATAAGGCATCAATGGCATCCGGAAACTTGGTTTTATCTGTCATAGGCACAGATTCGTTGTAACCACGAGCCCCTTTAACCGGATCCCATCCGTAATTGCCGCTTTTAATCTGGTTTATTTCGTCGTCACGGTCGGGACCGTGCTCGGCTGTAAACCCGTATGACCCATTTATAGGTTCATCGAACAGAACTAAGCCTTGGATATTACGATGACCGTAACTGAAAATCCTAGTATCAAACTGATCTCCTAAATTACCATTTACACCTCGGCCATCGCGGTCAATCCGAAGCACCTTGCCAGCTAGGCTCTTGGGATTCTGAGGGGACGTACCAAGAGCCGAATCTCCAGTTGCTACCCACAAATGTTCGTTTTTATCCATTGCCAAGCGGCATCCTGAATGACGACCGGCCTGACTTTCAATATCGCGCACAATTTCAACAATGTCGCTGATTGATTTACGGTCTTCTGCCGTTCTGAACCTAGCCACCCGCACTGATTTAGGTGTGCCGGTGGAGTTATAGCACATGTAGCCATATCGATTATCTGCGAAATTGGTGTCTAATGCCAAGCCTAACAAGCCGCCTTCTCCCTGGGCTAGCACTTGCCCCACACTGGCAACTTTCCATTTTTCATCAGTTTTTAGAGAGTAGCCCCATATTTCACCTGCCCGCAAGCTGTAAAATGCAGTCTCAGTGTCTGGAAAGACTAAATCCCAGATATTACTGTGCCCGGAAACTATAGTCTCAGTGTTGAGGTTAGGCTCGTATTTTTTAGTAACTGTCGTCGACTGATTACTATCTGTCACCTGTTCAGCTGGAGAATTTTCGCCACGGCCAAATGTAAACCAAACGCCGCCGATTAATAGGGCTATAAACCCTATAAATAGTGGCTTTAAAAATCGTTTGTTCCCCTTCATACACTAAGCATAGATGCTAATACCGTACTTAGGCAATAATCCCACCACCCATCACTTCGTTGTCAGCATAAATAACAGCGGACTGTCCTGGGGTAAGTGCGCGTTGGGCTTCATCAAATTTAATCACGAATGATTTGGAAGATTTGTCAGTCGGTTTAATCCTGGCAAAGGCTAAAGGTCCTCTGTGACGCGTCCTTACAAAATATTTTTTTGTGTCATCAGCAGCTTTATTGATCCAGTGAAGGCTAGTAAGGTTTACAGATTTTTGCCACAAATCTTCAGAATCTATTTTATTGGTGACATGGACTTCGTTTTTTGACATATCCTTGCCGGTAACATAATAGGGAGTCCCGCCACCCGCATTAAGCCCGTGTCTTTGACCGATAGTGTAGAATATTGCTCCGTCGTGCTCTCCTACAATTACTCCGTTTTCATCTTTTATTTTGCCAGGTTTTGTCTCGACATACTGGCTTAAGAATTCTTTGATACCAACTTTTCCAACAAAGCAAATTCCCATGCTTTCTTTTTTATTTGCCGTTACCAGCCCAGCTTTTTCAGCTAGTTTTCGTACCTCAGTCTTTTTTAAGTTTCCTAAGGGGAAAAGTGTCCGTTTCAGGGCTTCGCCTTTAACGCGGTAAAGAAAATATGTTTGGTCCTTGCTTGCGTCCGCAGCTGCATAGAGCTTTCCATCAGCAGTATTGGCGTAATGCCCTGTTGCAATATAGTCGGCACCGTTATCGGTACACATATCTAGGAAAAGCTTAAATTTAACTTCTTGATTGCACATGACGTCAGGGTTCGGCGTAAGCCCGGCTTTGAACTCGTCGAGCATATACTGCACAACTTTATCAAAATACTCTTCCTCAAAATCGTACATCACAAACGGTATACCCAGTTGGACGGCAACTCGTTTAGCATCTTGGTAATCCTCGCGCCATGGGCAATGGAATCCGGGCAAGCTTTTGCTCCAGTTTTTCATATAAACGCCTGTAACATCGTAGCCTTGTTGCTTCAAAAGCAAAGCTGCCACGCTGGAGTCTACACCGCCCGATAATCCAACAAATACTTTTTTTGTACTATTATTCACTTGATAATTATAGCATTTGTTTCAAAATAATTTTCTTATATAGGAGTATATTTGAGCAAAGCGAACCGCCATTTATTGGCGGCTATAGCGAGGAGGAATCAGAAGTTCAAATTTAGTTTGAACAATGATGGAGGAGCAGAGCCCCTCCTACTCTAAATGAGCGAAGTGAACGAGCCGTTAGGCGAGCTTTAGCGTG
>JALYRK010000052.1 GCA_030855355.1 bacterium | reverse complement strand
ATCGCTGACATTACCCTATTATTCTAGTGCTTTTTTAGTTTTGTTGCATCGTTTTCCTAAAACAGTTGTGGTTATTGGATCTTACTAGTTGCTCAAAAGCTCTTATCGACCCCCATCCATACTAGCTTTTTTAGTACTAGTAAGAAGCGGTAGCGACGTATGTGCTTGTCACACCGTACTGACCGGTTGGTGTAGTCACAGCTGCTTGTGCTGCAAAAGTTAGGACTAACATTTCGTCGTCAACAACTTTTACTGCAGATCCGGTAGAGCTAGCCAACGTATCTGTAGTAGTTTGACTCCATGCCCATCCGTTTCCAGCTGCATTTGTTCCGTTACCGTCGTATTCTGCGTCACGAACTAGGTTAGTAGTCGTTCCATTTGTGACATCAACTGCAGATGCGGTCATACCGAATCCTTCATCAGCACCAGCGAATACTAACTGTGTAGTACCAGCACTGTTGAAACACTGATCGGTCTTAGCACCGGTAGCAATCGTACCGTCACCTGCACAGGTTGAACCTGATACACGTAGTGCGCCTAGGCCACCTGCATATCCTTGAGCACCTGCGTCGCCTGTGACAGCTTCTGCAAAGTAGTCGATGACTACGCCATTTACACCGTTTGTACGGACCATGGCGAGGCCTCCGAGGTTGTTACCACCATTTACTACTGGTACTGGAGAAATATTCGGTGTACCAGCTTGGACAACGCCCAAGTCTACTACTGTACCCGAGATATCTGCACAGTCATTTGTAGTAGCTGCATCAGTGGTACCGACACAGAACACCAAGACTTCCTGTACGCGTGCATTGATTGTAATCTGGTTTGCAGTACTCATAGCAACTCCACCAGCGTCTTGCGCTGAAGCGCCGGGGTTAGTTGCCCCCGTGATCGAAGAATCATAGCTAATTGCGTCGGCTGCTAATGTGTAGGTGGCAATCCTCGCGTAAAAGCTGCCATTAGCAGAAGGGTTAGTAAACCCATCCGCGGCACCTGCAGCTCCTAAACTAAAGGTGACTATAGTTGTGCCTGCGGTCATGGCACTTCCCACTGTAGCGTGAGTTAAGACTACTTGGTTAGCAGAAGATGCTCCTGCGGAGCTATCTACAGCAAAGCCTGATATACCGGCAGTCTGAACCAGTGCAAGTGTTGCAAAGTTGGTATTGAGGCCTGCTGGTGCGGTACAAACAGTACCAACAAGTGGGCTATCGCAAAAATCTATGACAATGCCTCTTATTGTGCTTGATGTTGCCGCTGTGTAGTTAACTGTATATGTCACATCTGTTGCTGACACTTCTGATGTGGAAAGGTCGATTGACCGATTAGTTGGCTGTGCGTAAGCTGATACCTTCTGCGTTAGCAGGACTGGTAAAAGCGTGGCCGAAGCCATTATTCCTGCTAAAATCAGCAGGTTTGCCCTTTTAACAAGGGCGGGTGCATTATTCATATGCGCTCCTTTTAATTTGTAATTTTTGTTTTAGGTGATGCACCTCTTTTTATACACGAGTTTCAGGTTAAGCTCAAGCATTTTTCCACAGCTTTATTTATATTCTTCTTAATGATTATACATTTGGCTAACTGTTAGTTTAAATAAAAAATAAAAGCCCCCCTAGTTGGTGTAGGGGGACTTGGTTGAAGTAACTATGTACTAGAAGCTTGAGGTAGCAATGTATGTGCTTGTGACACCGTACTGACCGGTTGGTGTAGTCACAGCTGCTTGTGCTGCAAAACGTAGCACTAACATTTCATCATCGACAACTTTTACTCCTGAGGCTGTAGAACTAGCGATTGTGTCAGTAGTAGTTTCGCTCCATGCCCATCCCTGACCTGCACCATTCGTTCCATCTCCATCGTAATTAGCATCACGTGTAACATTAGTTGTAGTACCGTTTGAGGTATCAACACTCGATACTGTCATACCGAATCCTTCATCAGCACCAGCGAATACTAACTGTGTAGTACCAGCACTGTTGAAACACTGATCGGTCTTAGCACCGGTAGCAATCGTACCGTTACCTGCACAGGTTGAACCTGATACACGTAGTGCGCCTAGGCCACCTGCATATCCTTGAGCACCTGCGTCGCCTGTTACAGCTTCTGCAAAGTAGTCAACAACTACACCATTAACACCGTTTGTACGGATCATGGCGAGGCCATTGGTTGCATTACCGCCATTTATTGCTGAAACTGGCGATATACTTGGTGCGCCGCTTTGGACGACACCTAGATCAACAACTGTACCTGAAATGTCTGCGCAGTCGTTAGTAGTAGCTGCATCAGTGGTACCGACACAGAAAGTTAATACTTCCTGTACCCTA
The DNA here is from genome assembly GCA_030855355.1 of bacterium. Lineage (GTDB taxonomy): Bacteria > Patescibacteriota > Saccharimonadia > Saccharimonadales > SZUA-47 > JALYRK01. The sequence goes on along the minus strand of JALYRK010000052.1, from coordinate 1,085 downwards.
GCACTAACTGTTAGCTGATTTGCCGTGCTCATAGCAACTCCACCGGCGTCAATCGTTGTAGCTGACGGAGGGTTGTTTGCGCCCGTAGTTCCTGAGCTATATGTAGTGTGGGCGGCTGCTTCGGTAGAGAAGGTTAATATTCTTGCATAGAAACTACCTATGCCAGATGGGTTAGTCGGTGCATCGTTAGCACCAGTAGAACCAAGTGTAAAGGTAACCACCTCTCCTGCTGCTGGCGTAAAGCCGGTTGCGTGTGTAAGTATTACCTTGTCATCTGATGAGTTAGCATGCACAGTAAATGGTGTTATGTTGGCTGTTTGGCCCGATAACACTAGGTTGATTTCGTTGATGCTGAAGCCTGCTGGTGCGGTACAAACTGTACCAACAAGTGGGCTATCGCAAAAGTCCACTACAACACCAAGTACAGCCGTCGTGGCAGTTACTTTAAATGACACTGTGTACTCAGTATCTGTTGCAGATATTTTTGAAGTAGAAATATCTATTGATCGTTCAGTAGGTTGTCCGTAAGCGTATGACCTACGCGAGATTAATATTGGCAATACGACCGCACACGTAAACAACACTGCTATAGCAGCTGTTGACAGGCGGCGTACTTGAGCCTTTGCACTAGACATTTGGATGTCTCCTTATTATTTTGGATTTTTTAATTTTGTAATATACCCAGCCATTTAAGCATGAACGTTATTGGGGTGCAATAGCTGTCAACTAGTTATCCACAGCTTTAGAAATATAATATATTTTCCTTAGAATCCTGGTTTCGCCACAATTTAAAAATTGTTAGGCGCCTTCATTTCTTGAATTGGCAAGAAACGAAGCAAAGAACCAACCCGCTGTGTATTGGAAGCTTTGGGTCTGGGCATCGAAAGCTTGTTCCTAATTAGCGAATGCCAAATAGACAATTAGAGTGAGGGAGTGTCTGAGGAATAGGTAATCCTATTCCGAGTTGCCCGAATATTGTCTTATTTGGCAATGAGATAGTTTCTGAACAAGCTTTGCCCAGGAGTTTTTGTTACTTTTGCGGCTCAAAAGTAATATTTAGCTCGGAAGAAATTAATCTAAAATCG
>JALYRK010000018.1 GCA_030855355.1 bacterium | reverse complement strand
TTCGGAATCATTTTCTGGCTCTGCTTCAGAAGCAGGAGTTTCGGAAATTTCAGGTGCACCTTCTACTATATTTTCTGTTTCTGATAATTCGCTATTAGTTTCATAATCTTCGTTTGAAAGCTCTTCTGATTGTTCCGCGTCTGCGGCTTCAACAGTACTAACTTCTTCGGAAGCCTCTACTTCGCGTCCTTCACTGTCAAAGAATATTGAGCCTAGTTTTTGCAAAGCATTTTGAGGCTTTTCGTCAGCTTCTTCGGCTTTAGAATCTTTTTCGGAATCTTTAGTTTTTTCACCTTTTAACCAAGCTTCAAAAATACCCCGAGAACTCTTTTTCTCAGTTTTCTCTTTGGGTTCATCCTCTTCATCATCGTCATCATCTAGCGACTCGTCTGATGGTACGAACTTCTCGTCACTGGGCTTAGGGAAATCTTCTGCCACTTGGAACTCCTAGCTGTTTAGTTACAGCTTACGCTCCTTAGTTTCGCGAGTAAAGAAAGTCAGCTTATCGCCTTCTTCAATATTGATACGGCTGGTCGTCTTTAGAGACATTCCACACATTTCACCTTCGACAACTTCACTGGCTTCTTGTGGACCACGTTTAAGGCCAGTAAGTTCCACTTCGCCAATGACTTCTTTGCCTCGTTCGATTTTTACATTTGCGGGCAACGTCAGCTTGCCGGAAGTTACTTCCCCGCCGCATATGATTTCGTTCTTGGTAGTTTTGAACACGCCCTTCACGACGAGTTTGCCTTTTTCGGTCTCGATGATTTCAGGTGCAAGGAGCTCAGATAACTCTGATTTCGTATCATCAATTAGCTCGTAAATAATCTTATAAAGCCTTACAACTACTTTTTCGCGTGAAGCAAGCTGCTTGATTCCAGCAGGCAGATCTACATGAAAACCATAGATTATAGCCTTAGAACTTGAGGCCATGTATATGTCGCTTTCAGTGATGTTACCCACGCCCGAGCCTACGATTCGGACTGCCACTTCTTCAGTGCCAAGTGTTTTGAGGCTATCGATAACTGAAGTAAGTGAGCCTTGGACGTCGGCTTTTACCATGATGTTTAGTTCAGATAAATCGCTCGAACGGGACATAATTCTTAGCATTTCAGATCCCGAAAGATTCGTGTACGCATTTGAAGTTGTTCCGCTTTTTTGAGATATGGCTAACGCTTTGGCTTCTTTTTCGTTTGCAACTACTTGAAACTCATCCGTGAACTGTGGCAGATTCTTAAAACCAGAAATCACTGCCGGAGTTGAGGGTGGCGCTTCTTTGATAGGTTTGCCGAGTGTGGATTCTAGATTACGAACCTTGCCATAAGCTTCGCCTGCTACGACAAACTGGCCAGTTTTCAGTGTTCCTTCTTCTACAAGCACGACAGCCACTGGGCCACGACCGACTTCCATATGAGACTCTATAACCAACCCGCGGGCCGGAACGTCAATTTTAGCAGTCAGCTCTTCAATATCAGTCATCAAAAGCACCATATCAAGCAGTTTATCAACTCCTTCGCCTGTCTTAGCTGAAACAGGCATAGTGACTGTATCGCCACCCCATTCCTCGACTAGCAGATTTTGTTCAGCGAGCTGCTGTTTTAGACGATCGACATTTGCACCTTCTTTGTCCATCTTGTTCATAGCGATTATCATCTTTACGCCAGCTTTGCGGGCAAATCGGATTGCTTCTAGCGTCTGCGGCTTAATACCGTCATCAGCAGCGATTACAATAACCACAAGGTCAGTCAGTCGAGCACCGTGTTCGCGCAGAGCTGCAAATGCTTCATGGCCTGGGGTATCCAGGAAAGTTATCGGGCGTTTGTTGTGTTCAATCTGATAAGAAGAAATGTGCTGAGTAATTCCCCCGGCTTCGCCTTTGACTACACTTGTACCGCGGATATTATCGAGCAAGCTGGTCTTACCATGATCGACATGCCCCATAACTGCAATAATTGGCGGACGCGTAGCTCCACCCTCTTGTCTTCTGACAGCTCGCTCTTTAAGCTTATCGGCGGCGGTTAAGACTTGTTTTTTGGTTAACTCAACTTCTAGGCCAAGTTCTTCGACTATAATCTGTGCTGTTTCGTAATCAATCTTTTCGTTTACAGTAGCGAAAATACCGTTTTTCATTAGCTCGGTAATGAGCTTACTTACAGGCAGCAGCAAAAGTTCGGCCAGTGTACCGACAGTCATCATTGAATCTACTTCTATTTTTCGGTTCACACAGGCCTCCTTTCTTTATTTACATAGACAAATTCTAGATTCAAGCTTCTGCCTTAGCGGCTTTTTCTTTCGCAGTTTTATTGGGTTTAGCGTCGGCTTCTTTAAGGCTTAATGCTATCTTTCGGGCATCTTCGTCAATATCGATTAGCTTGAACTGCTTGGTCTCGTTAACGTTGAATACTTTTTCAGGGTCGGTGCCTTCACCGCCACCCATTTCAGATACATGTACCAGCGCCTCTACGCTTGGGCTAAGCTGAACAAAAGCTCCGAAAGGCGTGATGCGCGTGACGCGTCCTTCCACAATGTCGCCTTTTTTAAACTTCTTGACTTCACCTAACCATGGATCCTCTTGCATCTGCTTAAGGCTCAATGAAAGGCGTTCTTTGTCAATTGCAATAATCTTGGCATTGATTTTTTCTCCGTTTTTGACGTATTTACGAGGGTCTTCAACACGTTCCCAGCTAATCTCACTGATGTGGATTAGGCCTTCGATACCGTCAACGTTTACGAACGCACCGAAATCAATCACGCCAGTAATGACACCTTCTACTTCGTCGCCAACTTTAAGGGATTCGAATCTTGCTTGCATTCGGTCTTTAAGCGCTTCTTTCTCACTGAAAATAAGCTTGTTTTCTTTTTTGCTGACATCAAGGACTCTCACATGAAGTGGAATCTTAATAAGCGCGCCGAGTTTTTGCATAATCTCGTCTTTATCAGCACCTGAAACTCGTGGGTAATGGTCGGCAGAGAGTTGGCTCACAGGCAAGAAGCCTCTGATACCTTCTAGCTCGATTAATAGGCCTCCACGATTAGCGTCATAAGCTTGGACCTCGATAGTCTCGCCTGCTTCACGGACTCGTATTAGCTCATCCCAGCCTTTGTCCTTAGCGGCACGTCGCATACTTAGTAGCGCATAGCCTTCATCTAATTCCGGATCAACAACGCTTACTGTCAGGGTTTGCCCTGGCTCAACGTTTTGACCTTGACTGAGTTCACGACGCACGACCATTCCGGAGCCGCTAGCTCCCAAATCGATCCATACTTCGTGTTTGCGTACGCTAGAAACAATTCCTTCTACGACGTCGCCAGCTTTAAGCTGTTTAATTTCGGACGACCCCAAAAGATCATCCATAGTTACTGTTTTTGACATGTGTGTACATGCCTCCTTATTGCTTACGGCACCCCGTAGAGTGTTACTCCGCCAAACTTGTATCTAATTATACTCTGTCGTACATCTGTTAGCAAGTATTGGCACTTGCCACAAAATGCCTAATACTTGATACTAGAAAGGATGGTATTAGCGATTGATGTTGGAGGAACAAAAACCTTACTTGCTGTTTTTAACCGAGATTGTGAAAAACAAGAGTCAGTCAAATTTGAGACTCCAAAAGATTACCCTACTTTTATCAGAGAATTGGCTAGTAACGTAGCTTCTCTTACAACAAAAAGATTTAGAGTCTGCGCAATAGCTATCCCGGGTAAAATTGACCGCGACAATGGAGTAGGCCTGGCATTTGGTAACCTGCCTTGGGAGAACGTTCCTATACTCGCCGACGTCAGCGGGTTCTTAAAATGCCCAGCTTATTTGGAGAATGATGCAAACTTGGCCGGCTTAGCAGAAGCTAACTACGTCAAAGATAAATACAAGCGCGTACTTTACATAACTGTTAGCACGGGAATCGGCGGCGTAATTATTACGAATGGCGACATTGACCAATCTCTGCGGGATGCCGAAGTCGGGCATATGCTGTTAGAGCACGAAGATAAATTACAGCGCTGGGAGGAATTTGCCTCTGGAAAAGCGCTTGTAGCCCGAACTGGCAAACGAGCATCTGAAATTCCCGAAGGCGATCCAGAGTGGTATACGGTCGCGCGCAACATTGCCATAGGGCTTATCAATGTAATCGCTAATGTAACTCCCGACTGCATAATAATCGGCGGCGGCGTCGGTACACATTTAGAAAAATTTAGTGGTAGGCTCGTCGAAGAACTCGAAATTTACGAAGATAAACTGCTAAATGTTCCGCCTATCCTCAAAGCTCAGAATCCTGAAGAAGCTGTTGTCAACGGCTGCTGCATTTACGCTAATCAGCTCGCTTGATATTGCTCAAGGTTGCTACTTAGCCGTACTGATAACATACTAATGCTATGCCTTTAGTCGATAAATTAAAAGCTGATTTTGCGAGCCTAAACTTTGAACCGGGTAAAGTATTTTATTGGTCCCCAAAACACAGAACTATTTACTTCAACCCTACTAAAAATGACGAAAAATCCAAATGGACATTAATACACGAAGTAAGTCACGCCGCCTTAGACCATAAAAATTATGACTCAGATTTCGAACTGCTAAAACTTGAAGTCGAGGCATGGGAAAAAGCCAAAAGTTTAGCAAAAAATTATAATATTAAAATAGATAACGAGCACATCCAAGACTGCTTAGACACATACCGCGACTGGCTACATGCTAGGAGCAAATGCCCTGCTTGTAACTCCAGAGGATTACAGGTAGAGCCCAAACAGTACGAATGCAGCCAGTGCGGCAGCAAATGGCAGGTCAGCTTAGCGCGCTTTTGTAGGCCGTACAGAAGGCAAATAACAAATAAAAGAACCGCCAACGAATTGACGGTTCTTAGTGAGCGACCAGTCTTTAACTAAGCTTTCTTAGTACGTCGAGAAATGCGGCCACCCTTTGCACCAGCCGCACGGGCTAGTTCACGGTTAGCAAAGAATCCACCAGTTTTGCCTTTTTTACCACCTGCAGCACCGATTTTTGCATAAAAATCGCTACCGTACTTTGATTTGTTAGTTGCAGCAGCAGCTTTGCCGCCAGCTTTTGTTCCTGCCATAAGTTTATTCCCTAATCTCCCACCATTTCTTATTTTGAAATAAACAAAAAGAGGATCTTTGCCCACATCGCTGTAAGACAAATACCCTCTAATTTGTTTGCTTCTTTCGAAGTTACTTTAACTTTAGCACAATGTATTGCTTATGTCAATAGATGTTTTGGAGGGGCCAACCCCTCCTGGCAGATTCGAAATAAATTCGAATTCGGCAATCCTCCCCCTAAAGCCGGTGCTTCCGCACCAGTTCGCTACAGCTCAGTATCTAATTTAATATGAAATCCACTTTATTTAGCGAATTTATTTCGAAAATAAAGTGTCCTTTTTGCAGGAAAGAGCAGTCCGAGCGGGCTGGCTTTTGCCAGTCGCCCGGCACGATGAGAAAACCTATCTCGGTTTTCTCATAATGATAATACTGCCCACATCGCTGCCTTATTACGCTCAAACTGTGAGTTGGTCATGCTGCTCATTTCTACCAATAGAGCTGCGATTCCATGTTTTTCATATAGCCAGTCTTCATAAGACCCTGTTGTATCGTACTGAAACACCTCACTTGTTTGAGACTTGGGTATGTGCCTATAGCCACTCAAAGCTGAGTATTTCTGAGCCGCACTCCAGGAGATTCCAGCTTCATTTGCTATGACATTACTGGCAACCGCATGATAAGTCAGAACTAGCCTAGGTCGAAGGCTCAGAGTGTAGCTGGCAATCGCTTTGCTCTCTGGCTCAGACAGCGGCGCTGATCCACCGCCACCTACAACTAATTGACCACCCGGCATTGTTACGTCTGGCTTCCAGTCATTCGTAGGAAAATTACGGTTCAGATCAACGTTACGAGCATTGCGGCGGGTATTGGCAGCAAAAGCATCAGGGCTGACTCTCGGGACAACCATGACCCTGCGCCCAGCAGGAATCTTACGCGCATTGGCTTCAAGGTCTTCAATAAATCTATCCATAAGATATCCGCCACTTCGCTCATTACCGTGTGTTGCGCCTATGAAAAGCATAGTTTCACCCGAACCAAAACTGTATGCATTGATGGCTCGGCCGTTAGCAGAATAGCCGATTGTCGAAACAGTGTGACAGCGTGTCCTGGAACTATACGACCATTTTTCTGCCTCAGATACTCCGAAAACACTGGTCAGTTTTCCGTCTACCGAAATACTAAAGTCTGTACACGGGTCGACGCTTCCAAGAGCAAATTTCACTTGACTACCAGACTGGCTAACTGTAGCCGGAGCACCCGTAATCTTTGCCAGTGACTTAATATTAGAATTCGGATCCAACACCTGATCAAAACTGACGGTAATTACTGCACCGGGCAGCACCCCAGTTTTGCCAATATTAACGCTGGTTACTTTAGGCCCACCTGAAGTCTGGAAAGCTAAGCTATAAGGTGCAGCAAGCGACGAACCGTCTTCCGCCCGAACGCCGTCAATAACTGCCTCAAAACTGCTTGAACGCGCCAGTTCTGCAGCAAAGCTGAAAGTAATCTGATTGCCCTCTACCTTAACCTGCCCTTTCACTGGATCTTTGCTAGCTTCGGCCTTCCTGAACAGTGTAATTTGCGCTGATTTAAGTGACTTGTCCGTTTTGAAAACTATACTAGCCGGTTTTTCGTAAACTGTTTTGCCTGGAGCAATCGATGTTTCAGTAACGCTGGTTGCCGAAAGTGTAGTTAGTTTCTGTTCTGCTAAATAACTCACTGGATCAGCCTTGAACTGACGTAGCAGCTTAAAAGCATACTCTTTACCCTGCTCCAATTTGAGAGAAGGTATATCGCATAAAATGGCCTGCCCTTCAGACACGCACAGTGCCTGTTGAGTGTCCGTTTGAAGATAATAAGTAAACAGCTCATCAACAGCCGTCATAGGAATTATTAAAGGTTCATACACAGGTATTGGCACATTTAGCACGCTTAGATTGGGCTGAGGGCTAGCAGGCACCGACACGGAATATACTTTACTGAACACCGGCAAGCCTAGTGGCGCGGAGGCGACTTTATAATTTCCCTCTGTTGGTGTCGATGTTGGCTCAAAACAGACCGATTTTGCTATTATCGGCAAATTTCCTAGCTTTAGTTCGTCTTCGGGATTTACAGTATATTTCTCTGGGTCATTTGTATGGTGCAAATTTGGCAGTAAACTCAGCTGGCTAACACAGTTGTGGGCGCTATATGAAGTTTTGATATTTTTTGGGAAAAACACTAACCCATAAAACACTGATGCAAGGGTAAGACTTACGGCAAAAATCAAGTAATTTTGCCGCTTTAAAGACAGCATGCTGAATCGATGCTCTATTCTTTTGATTATTTTTGGTTTTAACCGTTTAGGCTTAAGCACCTTAACAGTATAGCAGTGGTGGCGATACGTGCAATTTTGAGAATTAACTAAGTAACAATTCCGACTGTTTAGAGATAAAGAAGTGGGTAGACTAAGCTAATGACAAAACTTCACAAAACATCGTCAGCTACCAAATCAGGCAAGGTATACATCAAGGTTTTTTGGCTTTTTAGCATAATCATAAGTTTATTATTAACTATTATTCTCAACATAATCCTGTAGATATAATCCTGCACTCGAATGTGAAAGTGCGAGATTTAATGCAAAAGTGCTAATCTGATATTGTGAAAGATTCGCTTAGTATAAAACAGTTTTACAAACGACACCCATATGTTGGCCCAATTATATGGATAACTAGCGCTCAGTTTTTTATATTTCAGTTTATCGTAGCTGCCGGGTGGCCTACTGGTTATAGCATCCGAGATAACACCATAAGCGACCTTGGCAACACTATGTGCCAGATATATGACGGTCGCTATGTTTGCTCGCCATGGTATAGCTGGATGAATGCGTCGCTTGTACTATTAGGATTCAGTATGATTTTTGGTTCGCTGCTGCTCTATCATCAGTTTGGCAGAAATAGCGGAAGCAAGTTAGGTTTTATACTGATGGGAATTGGTGGCATAGGCGCCGCAATGGTCGGCATTTTCCCGGCAGATGTTGCTGGTACCATGCACGGTATTGGCGCTTTTTTGCCATTCTTTTTTGGTAACATCAGCCTGATACTTCTCGGGTATTATCTTTACCTAAATAAACCATTTCGTATGTTTACAATCTGTACGGGTATATTCTCGCTAATCGCTTTGGCTTTATTTGCGACAAAATACTATCTAGGCCTAGGCATAGGTGGCATGGAGCGGCTAGTGGCACATCCGCAAACTATCTGGTTGATCATCTTTGGTGTTTACGTATCAACACGTATGCTCCAACACAAACCCGCCCTACCTCGTAAGTAATAATTTATTAAGTTCTTGCCACAACCAATTTCCTTGGGACTTGGCTACCCCTCCATCGCATCGTAAATAAGATGGATAACAGATAGCGAAAACGACGAATACTTGGAAAATTAAAAGAGTACTTGTTATAGATAATGGAATTAGTATCTCGGAATAAGTCGAAAAGTTATCTCTGAAGTTCTTGTTTAGTGGGATAATCAAGTTCCCACTTGCCAGCCCGCTGCAACGATTCGTTATAATTTACCGGCACTTCGTCTTTTGCCGCAACTAAGCCTACTACGTCGCAGACTCTGGACCATTCGTTATATGCAAAACCCTCAGCAACTGCCAAGAATTCTTGCTGTTCAGGCGTAAATACAACGCTTGCAAGTTCGTCGGTTGGTATATTAGTGCCTTGAAGTAGTTCTGCTTGATTTCTCATGTTATTTCACTTTTTATTTACATTTATTGTACTTATGGTTTACTCCCTTTTTAACTAACTGTCAACTAAAAAACATTAAAAAAGTACACCAAGAAAAAGAACCAGCATCAAGCAATTATCTTTTGAATTTCAGTCAGGTATTTATTAAGTGATAATTACTACCATTACAAGCTAGTTAAAAACCCGAATTTTACAAAATAAAAAGCCCCCTTTCGGAGGCTCTCTATAAAATTCGGCACCGTGCTATTTTCCCACGAGTAAACGCAGTATAGTAACCGCTACGAGGCTTAACTTCTGTGTTCGGGATGGGAACAGGTGTTTCCCTCGTGCCATGGGCACCGATGTGGCACTTGTGCCGCATCGGTTCATTTCAAGCTTAGCTTGAAATCCTGCCGACGCTCTTGGCGAATCGCGTTGTCGATATACGCTCAGACTTCTCCTTCGCCGTACTATAAGTACGACTCAGTCAAAGCTTCACTATCTCCTAGCGCTTCACTCAAGCACAACTCCCACATTTCGCGGGAATCTGCGTCATCGGTGTCCATTTATTATGGTCACGAGTAGCGTCAATTTTTAAATAACGACAGGCTTATATCTTTTGATACAAACCAATAACTAGTCGATTGATGCACTTCCACTACCAAAGAGCCAAACCCAAGCAAATGGATTCGTCTCCTTGATCTTAGAAAGTCAATGGCCCTATTAGTACGCTTCGGCTGAAAACATTGCTGCTCTTACACCTTGCGCCTATCAACCTGATCGTCTTTCAGGGGGCTCCATAGGGAAAACTAATCTTGAGGTCAGTTTCGCGCTTAATATGCTTTCAGCGCTTATCTGGTCCGCACATAGCTACCCAACGATGCAGGTAGATCCCACAATTGGTACACCAGCGGTGCGTTCAACCCGGTCCTCTCGTACTAGGGTCAAATTCTCTCAATTTTCCTGACGTCCACAGCGGATATAAACCGAACTGTCTCACGACGTTCTGAACCCAGCTCACGTACCACTTTAACCGGCGAACAGCCGGACCCTTGGAAGGTGCTCCCCCTCCAGGATGTGATGAGCCGACATCGAGGTGCCAAACCGGGCCGTCTATGTGAACTATTGGGCCCGATAAGCCTGTTATCCCTAGGGTAACTTTTATCCGTTTGCGCTGTCGATTCCACTCTCATAAACCATAAATGGTTAATACAGCGGGTCACTTGCTCCCACTTTCGTGCCTGATCGACTTGTAGGTCTCACAGTCAAGCTGGCTTCTGCGCATGCACTATCGATACGATTTCCATCCGTATCTAGCCAACCTTTGAACGCCTCCGATACTCTTTAGGAGGCAACCGCCCCAGTTAAACTACCCACCAGACACTGTCTGCGTCCCTGTAATAACCTCTGACTTATCTTCTCCTCCGTCGGGAAGAGCAGCCGGAGCGAGCTGGCTTTTGCCAGTCGCACCGCGCGATGAGAAACCCTGAAAGGGTGTCTCATAAGCGTCAGCGGCAATTAAAGGGACACGTAAGAATAAAACTACAATAAGGCTGGTATTTCATATTTCGACTCCACCTAGGCTGGCGCCTAGGCTTCAAAGTCTCCCAGCTATGCTACACATATTGCAGCTCGATTCAATGTCAAGCTGTAGTAAAGCTCCATAGGGTCTTTTCGTCCTGCTGCGGACAGACGGCATCTTTACCGTCAATGCACGTTCACCGAGCTCTTCGTTGAGACAGTACCCATATCATTACTCCATTCGTGCGGGTCAGAACTTACCTGACAAGGAATTTCGCTACCTTAGGACGGTTATAGTTACCGCCGCCGTTCACTGGGGCTTCAGTTCAAGCCGTGAAGCTCTCCCCTTAACCTTCCAGCACCGGGCAGGAGTCAGCCCCTATACATCCACTTTCGTGTTAGCAGAGACCTGTGTTTTTGGTAAACAGTTGCATGGGTTCTTTAGCTGCGGCCCCCTCACAATACTTATAAAGGCATTGTAAAAAGACGTTCTAAAGCTTTCTTTCTCATTGTTGCTCGCTCTGTAAATATTAGGTGTTACTAAAACCATTAATCTACATTTTTGTTAAAAGAAAACTCTTGAGGCAAATCTCACAACATTATAAACATTGTGAGGGGGCAGACCTTATCCCGAAGTTACGGTCGCTGTATTGCCGAGTTCCTTAACGAAGAATCACTCGTACACCTTGGTCTTCTCGACCTGAGCACCTGTGTCGGTTTGCGGTACGGACGGCATTACCCACGCGTTTGCATGCTTTTCTGGCCAGCACCTTCACGAGAATTCGTTTTATTCAAACGTTTCATTTGTAGCCATTTCTACTACTTAGACGGAAATATCAATAGTCCGCTCTCGCTAATATGCCGTGTCATGCAAACAAAGTAATACCGGTACAGGAATATTAACCTGTTGTCCATCGCCTACGCTACGCGCCTCGGCTTAGGACCGACTAACCCTGGGACGATTATCGTTGCCCAGGAAACCTTGCTCTTTCGGTGGGCAGGATTCTCACCTGCCTTATGGTTACTGATTCCAGCATTCTCACTTCCTAACGCTCCACCGAACCTCGCGGTTCGACTTCAACGCAGATAGGAACGCTCCTCTACCACGCGTAATAAATTACGCATCCATATCGTCGGTCATATGCTTGAGCCCCGTTACATTTTCCGCGCAAGATCTCTTGATGAGTGAGCTGTTACGCACTCTTTAAATGAATGGCTGCTTCTAAGCCAACATCCTCATTGTTTAAGAAATCTCACCTCGTTTCCCACTGAG
>JALYRK010000017.1 GCA_030855355.1 bacterium | reverse complement strand
AGGAAGTGCTAGGGTACTAATGCCCGAGGCCACGCATAAAGCTTTTGGAAAAATAATCAGCGAAGGTTATTTTGCGCCAAGCAACTTTAGCGGAAGTTTTGCGAAGAACGCATTGGCTGAATGGACGGCGCAGGCAAGCTGGTCAGACTGCGTACTTCTGGCGGGAGACTTAGGCCGTAACAGCGAAACCTCAATGCTAGTCGAAAGTTTTTGTGATAAGTACGATGGCTTATTGTCGATATCTCAGGATGCAGTTGAGTGCATTTACGGTTTTGCCGACAAACTATTTAAAAGAAAAAATACCACTCTTGTTCTTAGTTTTGCCCAAATGCAGAAGCTCGCAGCACTTATAGGATCGGTAAGGCCATTTCTTCACTCATCAAATTTGGTTCAAGTTATAGAAGCGGCTGAAGAGTTTAGTAAAAACTCCGAGGCGTGTACGGTATTCAGATTTCACGACAATCTTATTATTTCTTTAAAAGGGGAAGTGGTGAGTACGCCAGCACCAGAAAATAAAATATGGCGAGTAGAAGCCGCTGCAAAGACTAGCGTTTGGTGGCTACAAAACCCCCAAAAGCAACTTGAAACTATTGTAACTTCATTAATGGAGAAAACTGATGTATAAGATTAAACACACGCCTAGAAACAATTCTTTTTTCGACATATGGAGCGTTATACATATGCTTAACGCAATAATTTTATGCTTACTGCTGGGGCCTATGTGGGCTTTTGTTATTACAGTTCTATGGGAGCCGTTTGAGTTATTTATAGTTTCGCCATTGGCCGCCAAATTCGGAATCGTGTTCGGCTACGAAACGATAAGAAATACTCTGTCCGACATAATATTCGACGCAATGGGTGTTGGCTTAGGTATACTGCTCTTCAAAACAATTTAATTTCATCTTACGCATTTGGTTGCTTATTAAAGATTTTGTAATACTATTATTAATATGGCAAGAAATACGGAAATATCTAGGATTGCTAATACTGCACGAATAAACTCAGATACTTTAATTTCTGCAGCATTGACGTATGAGGGAACTAGGGATGAGAGGGAACTTAGGGCAGGAAGAGCGATTGACAGATTAGAAAACCTACATTTAGATCTCATAGATGTCAATAATTCCTATGGTGCCCACACAATTCACGCGGGCGCTGTACTTGCATGCGTCCCAGCAGTAGTAGGATTAATTGGGCATGACCAAGTTAGTCGTAATGCTGCAGTTCGAACTACTGAGAGACTTATGGATTTTGTTGGGTCTTTAGAAAAGCGAAAAGCTTTTGAGAGATCAAATACGTTTGCCGGAAGTAAGCTTGCCGAAATAGCAGTAGCTGCTTGTACTTGGTGGTCTGCAATAAATACACGAAAAGATGGAGACTATGCTCTATTGACAGATACTGCTAGAGATCGAAGCAGTCCAGGTACTTTAAGAAATGGCTACGACGTAATCGGTAAGTTATCTGGGGGAAGAGTAAAATTTCAAGTTAAAAAGGGTAATTCTAGAATTGAAGAAGAAAAGTTACGTTATGTGCAAGGCATAAGCATAGTATCGCCTCAGTCACTCTGTCCCACTTCATCTTCAAGTGGCTCTACACTAACAATTCTGCGAGATTTCACCAACGGAAATAGTAATATGGACGAATATGCTAGGGTGCTAGAGGAATTCTCACGTCCCAGCTTAAAGAAATCTGCATAAGAACAGCCTTAAAGCTTTTTTGGTGCTAGCTAAGCCGGACTTTGATCTACAAATATCTTTCCTGACGGAAAAATTTCGCAGACCGCGGTTCGCAGTTTTCGCCTTTAGCTCCGCTAAAACTTAAACAGCGCTGCGCCCGTTCAAGTTTTACCGCGGACCGGACTTGAACCCGAGGAGTGCCAGTGGCACTCCGAGTTCACGCTAGATAAACATATACACATTGAGCGACTTTTTGAAACTGTACATACTTTACAGATTGTATAGCGCTAAGATTCAAGTCGTCTGCATAGCAGACAAAAAGCTCGTGAGGTCTCACAAAAAGAGACTTCACGAGCTTTTACTTGGTACCGCGGGCCGGACTTGAACCGGCACGAGCGTAACGCTCACAAGATTTTGAGTCTGGCGTGTCTACCATTCCACCACCGCGGCTACTGCAACAAATATTGTAACAGTTTGACGCTAAAAATGTGATAGGGGACGAGTTATAGCTTATAATTATAATCAGATGAAAACGATTATGCCGATACAAAGCTATAATGACGACGACGCCATAAAGCTAAATTTAACTAGCAACGATGACATTAGTGAATTATTAGCTAAAACTAACGAACTTATGGATGACAAGCAAGAGGCAACTGAAGTCATTACCGAACTTGATAAAAACCCCGGCACCAACCCGGCAGCCGAGCTAATAAGGGCCAAGCTGAATTCTCTTTACGGCGACGAACCAGAAGCTAAAGAGGAGCTTGCTGAAGCAAAAGCGGCCGGACCGCATCGCAGCAAGCATCAGAAATATATTTATGATCTAAATAACTCGGGCAAATCTATAGCTGAAATACAGGTAGAATGGCATGCTTACTACGGTTCTTTACCAGACCGCGAGAAACATAAAGTCTGGCAGGAGTTTTACGAGGAACACTCCAGAATAAAGGCTAACCGGGCTGAAGCAGCTAGTCAAAGCAATAAACCTGATAGTCGAGCTGCAGGAACTGTTCATAGCCCATCTAAGGACAAAAGCGTGACTCGTGGCAATTCTAGTAACTTAACTGTAGCTGAACTTAAAAGCAGAATAATCCAAAATACTACTGGCGGAAAAAAATTAAGCAAGAAACAACACTTAAAGTCGTTAGGGTTTGGTTTTGGTGTAGGGGTATTTGCGCTGATACTTGTGTCATTCAGCTTTTTTAACGAACGAATCGTAGCGCCGTTTATCAGCCCAAGCCGCAGTGTTAGCGCAACACCTATCATTGGGGTTAATGGCACCATTGGCACTGAAGCAAAGATTATTATTCCCAAAATTAATTTAGAGGTTCCGGTAGTTTACGGGCTTGGCACTAATGAAGAAAATGCCGTCCAAGCAGCATTGGAGAACGGCGTCGTCCACTACGAAGGCACCCCTAACCCAGGTGAGCAGGGAAACGTATCGATAGTCGGGCATTCAAGCAATAATATCCTTAACAAAGGTAAATACAAATTCGCGTTTGTACTTCTAAATCGGCTTGAAACTGGAGATATATTTTATTTACAAAAAAACAGCGTTAGGTACACTTATCAGGTTTATGAAAATCGTATCGTGCCACCGACCGATATTTCTGTACTTGGGACTGCTAGCAAGCCAAACACAGCCACTCTGATAACTTGTGACCCTCCCGGCACTTCAATAAATCGCAGGGTAGTTGTAGCAGAACAGATAAGCCCTGATCCTTCTGCCAATAAAGCATCTAGCACTGCACTGAATGAGCAACCCCAGGTCCTACCAAGCAACGCCCCAAGCTTATGGCAACGCCTTTTCGGTAATTAAAATAAGCTAGTTTGCGATAAGCTTTGTAGATGTTAGCTGGAACAAAGATTGCTCTTTATTTACAAGAAACGATAACATATTCTCATAGTTACGATCATAGTAAACCCCGTATTGGGCACGGGCGGCCACTAATTTTTCTAGATTACTACCGTCGAAGTCCATACTATATACACTTTCGTCACTGACAATATTCAACCTGGCACCATCCATCCACCTGAGTTCTTCGGCGTTGTCATACGGTATGTCAATGCCAAAATTATAGGTTTTGTCGGTTTCGAACTCGTGGCTAGAGAATTGGCCGCTTCCATAAAGCACTACTCTTGAGGAGTCCGTAGAAAAACTTGCAAACTGAGGTTCGTCGATGCGCAGCGTAGTAGTTGCCAATGGAAATGTTCTATCAGGATTACTGCGTAAATAATTAGTGGGGTTTCGATAAACGCTGGCTCTTTTATCACCAGTTGAGCCGCAAAGTAGTACTAGGGAGCGACCGAACTTAGCCATCTCCAAGAAATATTTATCTGATTTTGTAAGTTCGCGGATGTTATAAGTTATCGAATCTTCTAGTAACATGACACGGACTTTTTGTGGATCAGATTCGTGCGGCTTAATATACAGGATTTTATTATTCTCAAAGCCATTCGCAGCAATTGCTCCATTAACAACCACTGCAGCCTGGGAAGGATTTTCATAATCTATACGACTTACCGTGCCTGCAGCCGGACTGAAAGCTAAGTAGCGGTTATAGGCCCGGTCTCTAAGGGTTAATTCAACATCAGCAGTCAGCCCTAAATCTCTGGTTAGATTGCGGACAACTGCTACATTTTCTCGGTCAAATAAGAAATATTCATTACCAGCTGTCCCAAACCTTTTAAGCAAGATGTAGCGGGAATCCTCAGTCCACTCAATAACCTCATACTGCGCGTCAGCGTTAGCAGTATTCACTAAGTTTGGTGGGATATTAATCTCGAGAGCTGCAGAGTAGGGCTGTTCTGCTGACAAAATTGAAAACTTAAGAGGTTCAGCAAGATAGTGGAATAAGATATATCGTCTATCGATACTGCCGCTTACAAGATCGGGAGAGTTTGAGATAGTTTGTACTACATTAGTTTTAAGACTTACTGGGTAAAGTTTTGGGTAGGCGACTCTTAAAACTTTACCGTCGTCCAAGACGATAGTTCTTGCCCAAGGCCGATAGTTTTCTTTTGAAAGCTCTATGTCATAAGTAGCGCCCGGCAGAACAAGTCTAGCGTCTGTACTCCCGCGCTGCTGTTGTCCGTTGAGTTTAATCGAGGCTTCGCCAGGCGACGAATCTACATAAATCATTCCGTTTTGGACTAAACCATTTTCGCTTGGCACATAGCCACTACCAATATAAACAAGTATTAAAGTAGCGAGGCCAATAGCTACAGTCATCAAAAAATAACCGAGATATAGTCTTCGTATATGTGCTTTTTTCTTTTTGGGATCTAGATAATCCATATCTTGTAGTATCAAGTATATATCACTTAGTATCAAGTTTTGGAATAAATTATGTGCTCAAAATACTTGCGCTTATGTTTATAGAAGTGTAATCTTTTTATAAGATAACACTTGTTCTTTCAACTTAAAACAAGAATAAAAGGAAAATGAATAAACAAACCTACATTGAGGTTAACGGCAAGCGCTACGACGCTTTAACCGGAAAATTAATCAGTCATGCTGTGCTGGGCGGCCCAGTAGCCAACAAAAATATTGATGGGTTTTCCAGACCTCGAAATGACATAGTTCGCCCGAGTTTCTCCAAGCAACGTAAGCTACAAAAATCACAGACGCTGATGCGCGGCGCACTAAAAAAACCTGACGCTAAAAGAGCTCTTACCCATGAAGAAGCAAAATCCGCAAAAAGCCCCTTGATCTCTAAGTTCGGTAGTCCTGCGCCACAGAGTGTTACACGCTTAGAACCTGTCATGGTGGCTCATCCTAGAGAAGATTTGGAGCTTCTTAGAAAACATGCCGACAACCAATCATCGTCACTCGCGAGTAGCCACAGTAAATCTCATTCTTTAGTTGAGCAGGCAATGCAGAAGTCCGAATCTCATCACATGCCTAAACATGCGGTAGCCAGGCGAAAGAAGCTTAGTCACAAACTTGGTATAAGTAGCAGAGTCGCCAGGGCCGGCAGTTTAGTGGCAGCTTTTGTAATGCTCGGTATATTTTTTGCTTACCAAAATGTACCTAACTTTGCCATGCGGGTTGCTTCCAGCAGGGCAGGCTTTAGCGCCAAGATGCCAAATTATCACCCTAGTGGCTTCGGTTTCCGCGGACCGGTTCAGTATAAGAGTGGCGAAGTGGTAGTGCGATTTGGCAGCAATACCAGCGACGGCCGAGAATTTGCTCTTACACAGCGTACTAGCAACTGGAACAACGACGCTCTCCTTGCTAATTTTGTGTTGAATAACGATTCACGTTACCAAACATATCAAGACAACGACAAAACGATTTATATTTATGATCAAAGCAATGCTACTTGGGTAGACGAAGGTGTTTGGTATCAGCTTGAAGGCAATGCCTCGCTGACAACTGACCAAATCTCGAAGCTTGCCAGTAGCCTCTAAATTAATCCAAAGTGAAATATTGATTACATTTTCGCAAAGTAGCGTGTTGTTGGACGCTTTGCGAAGCTGATGCTATTTAAGTAACTAAGCCAGTCTAGATGTTACGCGTTCAGCGCCCATTATCTGCATAATCGCATGTAGATCTGGCGTACGGTTTTTGCCAGTTAATTTGACCCTAATAATCCGCGCAAAATCAGCTACATTACCGTTATATTTATCAGAGTTAGCTTTGAACTCTTTGTTGTCTAGCGCAAACCCGGAAGCTTCGGCTGCTTGCTTAAGTTTGTCAAACCACGCCTGCTGATTATCTTCGGGGCTGTAAATTTTCAAAAATTTAGAACAAGCACTTGCGACAACTTCAGGCTTAAAGTCAGATAGCTCTTCTTGAATCCGCGGAGCAAAGCTTTCGGCGAATACATCGTTATAAAAATATCCATACTGCTCGAAAGCGTCGCTAAACTTAGCCAGATCTTTACGCTTATTATCACCAGTACGCTCTATAGCTAGAACCGCCTGAGTATAAGATATGTCTTGTTCTAGGGCAGTGCGTAAGCTGTCGCCCGAAGCTTGCATTATTGCCGTTTCAAAATCGTGCTGTGGCAAACGGGCAATTTCGTCTTTGGAATAATCCTCAACTTTTTTCATGTCGAGCAGAGGGCTGCGGCTTGCAGCTAATTTATGCAGCGACATTTCAAAATCTTCAAGCGGTGCCTCAGGATTTTCGCGATACCAATCTTCGAAATTTGAGTTTGCCAGACCTAGTAAATAGGCCTTGATAGCCCTGATCGGGTAGCCGGCTTTTAGCCAGAAATCCACATCAGCCTCGGCATCTTTTCGCTTGCTTAACTTACGCTTGCCGCCGCCTGATGCATCAATAATAGAAATCAACCCTAAATGAGCATAGCGGAACCTTGGAATGTTCAGTGCGTCTGATAGCTCTAAATGCAGGGGCGTCGATGGCAACCATTCTTCGCCTCGCAAAATTATTGTAGCTTTCATAAGATAATCATCTACAACGTGAGCGAGGTGGTAAGTTGGCAGCCGGGACTCATCACTTTTAATAAGTGGCACGTCGAGATCGTTTTCTGGCAGACTCATAGAGCCTTTGAGTACATCCATAAATTCAACACGGTTAGAGTGGTCGCCTAAGGATTTAAAGCGCAATACGAAAGGCTTTCCGGCATCTATGGCTGCTATGACATCTTCGTCAGTACGATCCCGCCATAATGCCCATTCGCCGTAATAACCTGGTCGCAGCTTTTTACTTTGCTGGTCTTTAACTGCCTCTGCCAGTTCTTCAGAAGTTGCAAAACAAGGGTAAGCTCGGCCGGATTTTAATAATTCAAGTGCAAAGGCAAGATAAATTTCCTGCCTTTCGCTTTGTAAGTACGGTCCATAATTTCCTTGCTCCTGGCCATTAGGCTGGAGACCTTCGTCGGGGGACAGACTGAACGAGGAGAGCTGGGTAGCTATTAAAGCTTTGGCGCCGGCGACTTCACGTTTTTTGTCAGTATCTTCAATTCGGAGAATATATCGGCCAGCTGTCTGCCGAGCTAGGAACTGGCAGATTAGGGCAGTGTAGACACTACCTATATGGACAAATCCTGTAGGACTAGGGCAGAAACGCGTGACTTCGGCACCCTCAGCGAGCTCACGTGACGGGTATTTGGATTCTATTTCAGCTCGACTTAGTAGCTGAGCATCGGCCGCCATCAATTTGCTAATTTTTTCAACTAAGTCTGATTTCATCCCTGTAATTGTAACACTTTTGGCGGGAACTAGCTTTTTGAGTTAATATACATAAGAACTATGAGTAAAAGGATTAGAACTTGAAAGACGACTTCAAAGAACCAGCATTTGTTGAGCCTGAAGAAATGGCAGCTAAAGAATCCAGTTCGTCTCCCCAAAATATCAACAGACCTAATAAGTCGAAAGAATCTGTACCTACTAGAATTAAGAATAAATGGGAGAAAGCCTCTAAAAACCATCGTATTGCTGCGGGTGTAGCGGCTGTGCTGTTACTGTCGGCAATAGCTTTTGGAATATACCAGCTCGTCAACTCTAAACCATTGCCGCCCGCACCGGAACCTGTCGTCGAAGCACCAAAAGTTGAAGAGCCGCCAAAGCCTACGACTGAAGCCTCACGCTTAACTGGTGTTCAAATAACCCCTGAATTAAATCAGCGCTCTGTAACAGGTGTGATGATTGAGAACAGTGTCGATGCTAGGCCGCAAGCAGGCCTGAAAGACGCCGGAGTAGTATTCGAAGCCATCGCCGAGGGCGGAATCACTCGATTCTTAGCTTTATTCCAGGAAGGTCAGCCTGATTACATCGGACCAGTGCGAAGCGCCAGGCCATACTATATCGACTGGCTATTAGGATTTGATGCATCTTATGTTCACGCAGGAGGCAGCGGCGAGGCTTTGAGTCTAATACGTCAGCTTGGCGTAAAGGATATAGAACATGGTGTAAACGGCGGAGCTTTTCAAAGAGTCAGCAGTCGCTACGCGCCACATAACCTCTATACTTCGACAGCCGCACTTGACGGAGTTAAAGCTCAGAGAGGGCATACTTCCAGTAGCTTCACTTCTCTCGTAAGGGGCGTTGAAGCCGCTTCGGCAACGCCAAACGCAATTAGTATTAATATCAATCCATCTACCGGCCTTTATGCCGTACATTACGATTATGCCGCTGCAACAAACAGCTACAATCGTGTACTGGCAGGCCGACCACACATTGATGAACGTTCGGGGGCGCAGTTAAGTCCTAAAGTTGTAGTAGCTTTAGTTATTCCATACAGAGTTCATCCTAATCGAATTCACAGTGTTTACGGAACTATCGGCAGCGGTAAAGCCTATGTTTTTCAAAACGGCATAGCTACTGAAGGAACATGGACCAAAGCTGACCGAGCAAGCCAGATTGTATTAAAGGATGTTGCGGGCAACCCACTTGGTGTGAATCCTGGTCAAACATGGTTTACGATGGTAGGCAGTGCCGATAAGATAAGTTTTGCTGGACCATAAGATGGATTACCAGCACAAATTTGTAGATCAAATAAGTTTCAGGATATTTTTTGGACTACTGGCTTTCTCAGGAACTTTATTGGGTGTAAGTTATTTAGTCAGGGAAGTTTTAAACTTAGATGGCACAATTGTATACATAGTTTTGGCATTTGTCGTATTAATAATCGGCCTTATTATTACACTTATATTAGCAAAGCAGATTGCAGAACCTATGCGCCTTTTGAAGCAAATGCTTCTTTATAAATATAGGCCTGAAGTTTCAGACTCAGAACCGACTACAAAAGGCCTGAAGATTGGCAAAGAACTGGTTGAGGCTCTCTGGAACCTAATAAAAGATAACCCACCGCTTAACTCCTCGACTGGGCCAGTAAATGGAATAACTAACGTAGCAGGCCCAGTGGGATCTGCCCCTATAAGCCCGTCAAACGTACTGATGACACATGTGTTAGAGAATAGCCCATTACCGATAATTTCCGTCGGGCCCGACCAAAAAATTAATTATATAAATAAATCTGCCACTGACTACTTCGGGATTAATAATGACGTAAATGGGCAAGCATTATTCGACGTTATTAATCTAATGTTTCCAAGCGATGACACTTACGAAGTTTGGTTGAAGGGTGCGCAAACTAGTAAAGTTAGCGACAAACATATTTGGTTCCGTGTCCGAGCAAAAGTAGGTGAGCAGCAGGCTTTCAAACAATTTGATTTAGGCGCGTACTTTACCAAAGATAGTCCCAGTGGAGTCGAAACCATATTAGCCCTATTCGACCAGACCGAGCACTATTCACAGGATGACCACGATGTCGGCTTCTTAGCTCTTGCCGTTCATGAGCTAAGAACCCCACTGACAATCATGAGGGGCTATATCGAAGTCTTTGAGGACGAGCTAGGCCCAACCTTAAGCCCAGAACTTAAAGTATTCATGGAAAAGCTCAACGCTGCCGCCCAGCAGTTAACTGCATTTGTCAGCAATATCCTAAACATGTCTCGCGTCGAGGAGAACCAACTGACTTTGTCGCTTAGAGAAGAAGATTGGCAGCCGCTGCTAGAATCCGCAATTAGCGACCTGAAGCTGCGAGCACAAGTTCATGGTAAGACAATCGAGCTAACCATAGACCCAGCTATCCCCAAAGTCGCCGTTGATAGCATTAGCATCAGGGAAGTATTGAACAATCTAATTGAAAATGCGGTCAAATACGGCGGTCAAAGTAACCAAATCTTAGTCAGAAGTGGTTTGTCCAAAGATGGGCAAATCGAAACTACAGTCCAAGATTTTGGCGTCGGTATTCCGTCATCAATATTGCCTCACTTATTTGAAAAATTTTATCGATCGCATAGAAGTAAAGGTACAGCTAGTGGCACTGGGCTGGGACTTTACCTTTGTCATGCAATTATTAAAGCGCACGGCGGTCAAATCGGCGCTGAATCTTACGAAGGTAAGGGCAGTACCTTTAGGTTTACGCTTTTGCCTTATAGTGCCGTAGCCTCACAGGCCGATCCTAATAGCCAAGATGGTATTATTAGGGGAGCCCACGGCTGGATTAAAAACCATAACATATATAAGCAGTAATGAACCCTACACGAATACTAATTGTCGAAGACGAACACTTTATCAGCGAACTGTATACCAGGGCGTTGCAAAAAGCCGGCTATAACGTTACGGTTGCCGCCGATGGCATAAATGGCTTTCAGCAGATAATGACGAATACTTACGATATAGCTCTTTTAGATATTATGCTTCCTAACCTAAACGGCATCGAAGCGCTCAAAGAAATCCGTGCTAAGACCGTTAATAACCCCCTCAAAACCAAGATTATTATTGCAACCAATCTTGACCAAGAAGATCAAAAGCGTGAATCAATCGAGAAACTTGCCGACGGCTATTTGGTAAAGGCTGAAATCACTCCGCGTCAACTTGTAGAATTTTTAGCACACTTAAACTCTTAAGCGTCTGGGTCGATTCGGTTAGTATTACGATCCTGAAGCCAAGGATGTTCGCTTTCTACAAAAACCCGTCTTAGCGCACGTCCTACCAATATAGCTCCTGCAACTGCAAGCACGCCATACACAGCTGACTCTCCTAATGATAAGCTTTGGGGGTCAGGCGTACTTTCAGGCCCTGAAAGTTGGGCTGCAGACACTACCGATTCTGAAATATAATGATGAGAAAGCGGTTCCAGCGAGCCAAAATCAAGTGATAAGTCCATAATAATTTATTATATTACTGATGTATGATTTTGTCAAATTTATCTTGCATTTCTACCCCTGTTGTGCTACTCTAATTCAGCTAATAGCAGCTAAACAAAAACTGATTCAAATCTGTTTTTGAGAGAAGCTGACTTGGCAATGTTGACAAAAGTTGCGAGCGGACGTGTTTTGTCGCCACTTATGACAATATTGCCTTTAGGCAGTGACGAAGGTCCCGTCCATATACCCCACCGAACAAGTTCGGCGGGGACCCCGGACGTGACAAAAGGTCCCGTCGTCTAGTGGTTAGGATATCTGGTTCTCATCCAGAAGATCGCGGGTTCGAATCCCGCCGGGATCACCAAAT
>JALYRK010000051.1 GCA_030855355.1 bacterium | reverse complement strand
TCGCCCTAGCAATTTCTATAGTCTGATTGTCCTCAAGGATTGGCGAATCAAGCCCCGGTGTAACTTTATCTTTTTCGTGCAGTTCAAGATTAAGTACTTTTAATAATTCACCTACTGTTTTGGAGCGAGTCGGTACAGTTCTCGATTCGTTCTCGTGCTTTACCACGACAATCCTAGTGTCTTTGGCGCCGACAGTCTGCCCGCCAAAAGATACCAACGCCCACATAATAGAAATCACGAAGCCGAACAGCAGCAGAACCGGCATTATAAAGGGATGCCCGAGATCGATTTGCCTGACTTTTTTACCTGATTTGAATTTCATAACAACATCTCATTATAGCAGGAGGGAATTCTCATCAGTTAAATCGTACGAATTAAAGCTTTTCTATTGGTGCAAAGCTTATGTTTAAGATTTTCGTGCCTTTGTTCTTGAAATATATAGCGGCATTGTCGCCATCAAGTTCCACCACCACGCCCTCACCGAACAATTGATGCCTAACTCTGTCGCCTTCATTTAGCTCTGGTACATAGCTAGGTTCCTGACTGTCTATACTTAAGTTTTGCAAACGTTCAGTCCAGCCTAAATTGGCTAAACCGGATGATACCTGGGTTATGTCCACAGCTCCGATTTCACTTAAGAATCTTGACGGTGGATTGTGCTGCACGCCGCCATAAAGTAAGCGGGAGGCTGAATGGACAAGATAAAGCTCCTCACGGGCTCTTGTCATACCAACGTAACAGAGTCGACGCTCCTCCTCCATCTCAGACTGGTCATAAAGAGCACGAGAATGCGGTAATATTGTTTCTTCCATGCCAACCATGAAAACAATAGGAAATTCCAAACCTTTGGCGGCATGCAGAGTCATTAGCGTTACAGAATCTGAACTGAAGTCAGCACTATCAATATCACTGACCAGTGCAACTTCCTCCAAGAATCCTTGCAAACCAAATTCTGAATATTCACGGGTTACACTCAGGAGCTCTTTGACGTTTTCTTTTCTAGCTTCGCCAGCAGGTGTGCCATCATCGATATAATCAAGATACTCGGTCCGCTCTAGTATAAGCCTTAGAGTTTCTGACACGGAAACGTCTGTAGCCGATTCCCTAGCCCTGATAATTAACTGAGCAAGCTCAGAAAAGCCGGTCAAAGCTTTGCCTCGTATCGGAGATTCGTGCAGCTGCTCCAGCCCACTTAATATCGTCATATTATTACTTGCAGTCCACTCGTAAAAGTTCGCCAACGACACAGCACCTATCCCGCGGTTAGGCACATTTGCTATGCGCTCGAAACTTGCTCGGTCATTCGGCTGGTAGATTATCCGCATGTAGGCAACGATGTCTTTTATTTCTTTTCTGTCATAAAAGCGCACACCGCCGACGATTCGATACGGCAAAGCATACTGCACGAAAACCTCCTCGATAGAACGACTTTGTGCATTCGTACGATAAAGGATGGCGAAATCCTTATATTTTCTCTTGCCCGAGGATACTTCGTTTCTGATGATTCGTAGCACACCTTCGGCTTCGGCCCTTGCGCTACCGACCGCCATTACCTGAACTGGCTTACCGCCCTCGGCGGAAGTCCAAAGTTTTTTCTCGCTTCGCTGCTCGTTTTTAGTGATAACCGAATAAGCCGCATTCAAAATAGACTTGGTGCTCCTATAATTTTGCTCCAATTTTATGACTGTAGTTTTCGGATAATCACGTTCGAATCGTAGGATATTCCGAAAATCTGCTCCCCGCCATGAATAAATAGACTGCCAGTCGTCACCAACAACTGCAATGTTACTTTTCGCATTTACTAATTGTCTTATTAGCTGATACTGAGCAGCATTAGTATCCTGATATTCGTCTATCATTACGTACTTGAACTGCTTCCTCCAGCGCTCACACACCTCAGGAGCTTGTTTCATCATGCGGGTTGTAGCAGCGATAAGATCATCAAAATCCAGTGCACCTGCCAGCTTTAGAGCTGTTTCATATTTAGGGTAAACCTCGCTGGCAATTTTTTGAGCAGGACTACTGAGATACATATTCGCATATTCATCGGGGCTTATCATTTCATTCTTGGCGCTGCTGATTAGACTGCCAATAACTCTTGTGGGGAAAGATTTTTCATCGATATTAGAGGCTTTATAAACTTGTTTTAAAGCTGAGAGTTTATCGGATTCGTCATAAATTACAAAGGTCCTGGATATGCCGATAGATTCGCCGTCTTGGCGCAGAAGCCTAACACAGATTCCATGAAAAGTTCCCATAAACGGCATAAAAGTTCTGTCTGTCGCATCACGTCCGACAAGGCTAGCAATTCTTGCACGCATTTCCTTAGCTGCTTTGTTAGTAAATGTGACAGCTAAGATTTCAGATGGCCGAGCTATATTCTGCGACAATATGTTCGCAATACGATGCGTAAGTGTCTTTGTCTTGCCGCTACCCGCTCCAGCTTGAATTAAAAGCGGCCCTTCCGTTGTTTGGACCGCTCTCTTTTGCTCATCGTTTAAACCCTCAAAAATATCTTGCACTAGGGTTTAATTATAGCTTAATTATTAAGGCTTATTGGTGTAATACTTACAAAAAACTGAGCTTTAGCGAACCAGTGCGTATAGCATTGGCTTCAGGGGTGGCAGTTGAAGTCCGAATTTATTTCGGGCAAGACTGGAGGGCGAAAACTGCCTGAGGCAGTTTTCAGGAAAACCTACGCTTCAAAACTTGTTTTGAAAGAAGTAGTTTTGGGGCCGCAAAATGCGGCAAGCTCCTCCTTTGTTATTTGATAATATCGAAGGGCAGATTTATACCTAAGTCTATTGCACCAGCGTCGTCTAGAAGAAGCACAGCTAAAGCACCGAGCACTAATACTGCTAAAACCGTTGTTACGAATATTTTTGCAGACGCTTTGTGCGGATTCCTGAAATGCACATTGTACTTTTTGCTCTCAATAATGGCTTTTAGGCGTTGTTGCCTTTCGCCTTCTATTGTATTTTCTTCTTGGTTGGCAATTTCAGCTTTTTGATCATCAGTAGTTATCTCTTCTTCTCTGTCATGATTAACCTCTTCTTCAGTATCAACTGGTCTAGGGGCTGCTTTTTTTACAGGAATTATCTCAGCTTCATCAGAATTATCTTTAACTTCAGCTTCTGATTCGGCTTCTTTTGCTTGGGGTTTTTGTGTAAATTCTTCACTAATAGGCTGAATACTCCGGGCAGAAGATGTCATAGGCTGCTTAGAATCTGCTTTTTCTTTCGATTCGGCGCTAACCATTGGGTCGGCAACCATTGGCTTGTGGCCAAGTATTATCGGTTTACTAGTAGCATTGGCTGGCGTTGAGTCGGGCTTAGAAACATCAGTCATTTTTTTAGCCGTCATGACTAATTACTGTCCTTCGTCTGAGTTACATCGAATGCAGTTTCTACAATTTTACTGAATTTATGATAATTCAGACTAGCCGCCCCTACTAAGACGCCGTCGCAACCTTCGATTTCTAAGTATGCCCTGGCATCATGGTCGTCGACGCTACCGCCGTAAATCACTCTGACTTCTTCAGCGATTTCGTTTCCATATAATTCGCTAACTTG
>JALYRK010000050.1 GCA_030855355.1 bacterium | reverse complement strand
AGCCAAGCAAGCAGCTATTCAGGATGCCGAGGAGATGCGAGACAAGTTGCAAGTCGGCGAAGAAAGATTTTTTAGATTCGGACTTTACTTCACGATTTATGCTGGCAGTGAGGAAGAGCTAGAGTTCGTTAGTCATAAGGTTGAAAGTA
The DNA here is from genome assembly GCA_030855355.1 of bacterium. GTDB lineage: Bacteria > Patescibacteriota > Saccharimonadia > Saccharimonadales > SZUA-47 > JALYRK01. The sequence continues at coordinate 3,691 of JALYRK010000050.1, read as the reverse complement.
TGCTTGGTCAGCAGCTTATATACAGCAAGCCGGCTAGTGCCCAGCAGGAGCAAGGCCTAAACTCAACCGTGCCTCAGTTCATGGATCAGCTACAGATTAGACGCAATATGAACACGGGCGCAATTTCTACTAGTTTTCCGTTCACCAGTGCCGACCTTACTCAAGACAATGGGATTCTATATGGAATCAATATGCATAACTCCGGCCTTGTTATATTTGATAGGTTCTCACTTGAGAACGGTAACTCAGTAGTATTCGCCAAGTCTGGCGCCGGTAAAAGCTTTACCGTTAAGCTCGAAGCGCTCAGAAGTATGATGTTTGGCACTGAGGTCTTTATTATAGACCCGGAAAACGAGTATCAGCGCATGGCCGAAGCCGTTGGCGGTGCATACGTTAGGCTTTCACTGAGCAGTGTAACGCGCATTAATCCGTTCGATCTGCCTAAGGTCATAGATACCGAGGAGGAAGCCGACAACCCGCTAAGATCAAACCTTATTACTCTTCACGGACTGTTAAGACTAATGATGGGCGGCGCTCAAGCTCAGATGGCCAACCAGGGTAACGCTATGATGCCAGCGCTTTCGCCAGCCGAGGAAGCCGACCTAGATGCAGCTCTGATAGAAACTTACGCAAAAGCCGGTATTACTAACGACCCACTGACACATGGTTCGCTTGCGCCGACAATTGCTGACTTGTACGAAACGCTCCTGCATATGGGCGGCAGTGGCCCACAGCTGGCTCAGCGCCTTAGAAAATACACCACAGGTACTTTCGCCGGCATATTTAGCCAGCAGAGTAACATCGACATCAATAATCCGTTGGTTGTTTTCAATATCCGTGATCTCGAAGATGAACTTCGCCCTGTGGCTATGTATATTGTTTTGAACTTTATTTGGAACAAGACTAAATCGGATCGCAAGCGCCGAATTTTAGTTGTTGACGAAGCATGGCAGTTGATGAAATATGAGGACTCCGCTAGTTTCTTATTCTCACTCGCAAAGCGGGCGCGTAAGTACAACTTAGGAATAACTACAATTACCCAGGACGTCGAAGACTTCATGGGCTCACGCATGGGAAGGGCAATTGTCGCTAACGCTTCGATGCAGATTTTACTCAAACAATCCACCTCTGCCGTGGATGTTTTAAGCGACACGTTCAAACTTACAAGCGAGGAAAAAAAGCGCCTTAGCCAGTTCCCGGTTGGCCAAGGACTGTTCTTTGCTGGGCAAAATCACGTCCACATCCAGATAGCTGCCAGCCCAACCGAAACATCTCTAATAACGACAAATCCAGGCGACATGCAGTCGGCTCCAAATCCTCAGCCTCAGCAGCAGCCCGAGCAATACTATGCACCGCCGCCAGCTGGAGATGTGGATTTAAACCAACAGGGTTATAATGGTTCAGTAGAGTTACGATAAGCAAAAACTATGTCTTCAAATGATTTATTAGACAAACCAAAATCAGACGGTGGTTACGACGACGGCGAGCCTGGTTGGTATGGAAAGCAGGAAAAAACCAACGACGGTCTTGAAAATAGCTGGAACGCCGATAATTCAGATTATGATGAAAACAACCCTGCCCGCGAGGCAAATAATGAGCTTGACGGCGACGATTTGTCAGACAAGGAAAAGACCGCCGACCCTTCTGACGGCCAAGCGGCTGGCACGACGGGCAAAGAAGATGAATTCAACTACGGCGGCTATGATCCAGTTACAGGAAACGAGAATGGCCCTTCGACTAGAGGTGAACGTCTTCGTGGCGCTTTAACCCGCAAGCGTGTTACTGCAGGAGGTGGAGTAATCGCATTAGTGCTGGGGTTGCTCGGTATAAGTGGATTCTTATCCGGACCATTTAAATTATTACAAGTCGGTCAGTTTTTACGACAAATACACTTGGTGCGCAATGAGAACGATTCCGACATAAGAACCTCGCGTCTAATTCGCGCTTTACGGCAAAACGACGCTAGGCAACTAAGGCTCGGCCGAACAGCACAGAAATTTGTTAATAGATGGGACCAGAATTTAGTAGACAGCGCTGGACTTAGGTCGTTGTACGACCGTAACACCGGCAGATTCTTGGGCTATGAGGTGCTGGATGAAAACAAAGCCGGGAGTATATTAGATGATTTAGATAGAGACGGAATTGATACTAATGGAACGGTTGGATCTGACGGAAGAATGCTTAATGGTTCTGTCGAGCTACCCGACGGCAGATCTAGCCTTGGACGAGTTATTGACGTGTCTGACGGCAGGTTCAAACATAGGCGCTCTCTAATTCGGACGGCAGTGAATGGATCTGATATAAAAGGGGTAAGCGGTGCAGTTGCTTCAAGATTGCTTCAGAAGTGGGGAGGCGTTGATTTTCACCCATTGAAAGATGTAAGGCGTAGGCAGACAGATAATTTAACTAATTGGTATATTAATAAAAAAGAGGAGCGTGCCCAGCGAAATGCGGAGGGCGTTCAGGATACTAGTCCAAACGCTCCATCAACTGACGACGACGGAGATGGAACACCAGATAGTGTTGACGATGAAGTACCTGACAATTCGGCTAGTGATAGCGCAGATAACGCAGCGAGAGATGCCGGATCCGAAGTTGTTGATGGGGTTGTTGATATTGACGCACCGCGTTCAAGTATTGATTTTTCCGATCAATTAAAAAGCTTGACTAACTCAACCGCAGCTAAGTTCGCGGGGGGTGCTGCGGCAATAGTAGGTATAATGTGCGCCGCAAAGTCGTTAGGTAATGCCGCAGAAAGTGTACAATATGCCAATACTATCCTGCCAATGATCCGAATGGGGATGCTGTATGTCACAGCTTCAGACCAAATAAAAAATGGTAAAGATGTCAATATGGAAGAGCTGGGGTTATTAGCAAGTGATTTATATGATCGTGATCCGGAGGTGCAAGCAGGCTTTGATGCCGCCGATTCCTGGCAGGCGGCTGCCGGTAATACAAAAAAAGGCTATTCTATGCCCAGTGAAGCCAAGCCAGGTAAGGTAGGGGAGAAACCATACATATTAGACAAACTAGATGAGGTACCGTTTCTCGGTGGAGCCTGCAATATCAATGATGCAGTCGGTAACATACCCATACTAAAACAGGTAGGTCAGGTAACCTCAGCATTGATCGATGGAGCGCTAGGTGCCTTCGGCACCTCCCAGGAAAAACTTATAGGCTCGTTAGTAAACTTTATGGCGGGCGCCGGTGTAGATCTTTACGCTCAGGGTCCGGAATTGGGAAATATCATGATGTACGGGGTTAGGCTCGCAGGAAATATGTCGTCTTTCTTGGCAGGCGGAGTTGAGTTAACAAACACAGAAGAAGCTCAGCTTCGCATACGAGATTACGATATTGCCGTAGCAGAACAAAGATATAAGCCGCTAAAGGAACGTTTATTCAATTCTAACGATCCCCGCTCTTTAGTTAGTTCGCTATTTATTAAGTCCCCGAAAAATCTATCTCAGGCTACTGCCATGTTCATGAACAGCCCAAATATGCTATATAGCTCCCTGTCGCCGAGAGCGTCAGCTGCTAGCATTCCTTACGAATATGGATTTAATCTGGTAGGCACTAGCACTGATGTAATGAATAGTGATATCGAAGCTGAACCGATGGAAAACGCATCAATCGTAGAATCTCGCATGCCCGAACTCGTAGAGAAATACGGCGGATGTTTTCCTCGCAAATT
>JALYRK010000049.1 GCA_030855355.1 bacterium | reverse complement strand
TCAAACCACCAACGCGGATAGCGCTGACGGAAAAAAATCATTAATGCAGTAGCAACAAACAGTCCAGCCATAATGCCTCCACCGCTTGCAGATACTTCTTTGCCGGCTTCATTCACATACTCCTCACCACCTGACACTGAAAGTATACTTAGTAGGATTACTGCGGGGATACTCCATATAATTCTGAAAAATGAACTCAAACGATCAAGTTTATTTGGATATTCTATATCAAAAGTAGCTGGATATTTGTCTTTTATTTCTGCCATTTTGGTCACTCCTTAGTTATAGGCGAAGTATATACTGAAACACTTTCATAACATAATCATAATCTTACAAAGCGTCCGATATATTTTTGTTCGTTCTGGGCAATTATTTTAGTTTAGGTTTTCACCATCCGCCTTGGTAGACCCGCTATTTATCTTTGCCGTCAAGCTTTAACGTATTTGATGGGTCACTATGACTGCCGCCACTATTCACATGTTTACTGCTTATTTTTGGACCATTTTTTATCACGTGCACCATGGCCATTACATGACCACGCCCTAAGCCATAGTCTTCTTTTAGCCATGATGCTATTTCTCCCGCCTTAGTGTTTGCAGTAAAACCCTTTTCTTTAGCTATAACAATAAAATCATTAGGCGTTTTGCCGGTCTTTTGCTCGATATTGTCTAGGTATGCTTGAAATGACATATTGTATCTCCTTATTCGAGCTATGCTCGCTGTTGTAACTGGCAGATGATTTTTTTGATTCTGCGATTTTTTGTATCTTCGATCTTTGCTTCACTTACGTGCCGAACAAACTCTTTGCGTTTGAAATAAGTAAGGTCGCGGAACGTCTCCTTTAGGCCTTTTGCAGCTAGAGCTTCACTTAATGCACTCGGTATATCGACATTACGATAACCATCCTCAAGCTCGAGAATTACTTTTATCCGGTCTCCGGCTTTAGCGCCCGAAGCTTTACGGTCTCGGGTAGGAAACACTACCAAACATTTACCATCAACTCCAGTTGCGGTGCTCTGATACGTATAGCCGTTAATAGTAATTTTCAGCGGCGCCCGTTTACTACTACCTATCTCGGCGAGGTTCTTTTCAGGAATTTCGATTGACGCATGATTCCCAAAACCTAATACAACTGTTTCATAAGTAGTTCTCATACTTCTAATAATAACAAAATACCCTTGTTGAAGGGTATTTTGCCAGTTAAGTTACTGGTCATCTACGTGACTATTAGTAAGATTTTGTTGCGCCGTCTTTTACTGCTTTTTCTGCATTGTCTTTAGACATCATTGCGCAAACAGTTGTTCCGCATTTCTCGTGTTTTCCTTTGGCCATGAAACCACCTTTTGCAGTTTGGTGAATTTCTGGTGCTGACAAATCAACACCTTTTTCCTTACATTTAACACAATATCCTGTAGCCATATCTGTCTCCCTCAATTATTATTTCGTTTTATAGTATAGCGCTTCATTAGGGTATTCCCCTAGTTTTTTAAGCTTCAACTGCTACCTCAAACCCACCGTATGCCATTTTTTTCATATCAAATGGCATTTCAAAACCAGTCTGATCGCTATAAGACTCTTCCATCTCAGCAATGACTTTTTTATTTACTTCATCACGGTGTTCTTTTGATTCAAAAACAATAAATGAGAACCAAACGTTTTCCTCATCGTTAGCGCCAGCCATCTCAACAAATGCTCTTGATTTTAGGTCACCCATTTCCTGCTGCTTAAGGTCGTCGCCTCTGCACTCAAAATATTGAAGTGCACCGTGCTTCATCCAAGAGTCGCGTCCCATTTCGGCCATTTTCAGGTATTCGGCTTCTTTTCCTTTCGGCACTACCAGAACAAATCCATCAACATATTTCGCCACTTCACTTACCCCTTTTCATTAAGTTTAACTTAACTATTTTACACCTAAGTGGTCCAATATAGGCTAATAGCAATAAAGAGGAAGCCTCTGAGTTGGCTTGTTTGGGGTACCTTCATTAACGAAAGCATAACCATATTGTGCAGATGAAGAACTATGAGTTCCCTTGCCCAAAAAGGATTTTTTAAGTAACATCCGGCTTGATAGCAACAGAACACTAATTATTAATGTTTCAAAATGCTTGCATTTTAAGCATTAACATGCTATAAATATCTAACATGAATAGAGTAGAAGCATAACGACCATGCAGTTCGAATCTCTGCCTCTAACAGAGGTCACTGCTTATAGTGAACGCGTCCTGCTATCGGACGGCGCTGAAACAACCGTGCATATAGCCAGATACCCAATAGATACATACACTATCGAAGTAGTAGACACTACGATCGATAGCCAACCACGTACGCTATTGGATTATTCTAGAAGTACTGGCCATATGGAACTCATCAACGGCGGTTATTTCCTTGATGGTCTGCCTATGGGAGAGGTCTGGCATGCTGGCGCACCAATCCCACACAGAGCTTTTCCAGAGCAGGTAGCTGGCGAACGCGGAACTCTGTATGTTGATAGTCTAGGCAAAATAATATTTGACCGCCGTGGAAACTTGCCGGCCATACCTGATGGAGATTTGTTGTCTGCCGGACCGCTGCTGGTCCATAACGGTGCATCCCTTATCAAAGGCAAAAATGACCCTGAGGGATTTCTAAAAACGGCTGATGACCATGACGAATACATCGACGAACAGCGTAATCCGAGAGCAGGTATAGGTCAAACCGCCTGCGAGATCGTCGGCCTCGTTGTTGATGGTCGCAGCCCTGAGGATGCAGGTATGCTTCTGTATGAATTCGCAGAATTTGCAAGAAGTTTAGGTATGGTATCAATGCTTAATTTAGACGGCGGCGGTACTTCCACAATGATCAGCCGCGGCAGAATGCGAAACGTATCTCGTAATAATGACACAGTATTAAACCCGGAAGGTCGTAGAACACACACTGGTTTAGCAATTGTCCCCAGAGGCAATATTCGTAGCTATATCAAAATGTGACAAAAATGACCTTCTTTCTGCGAAAGTCATGTATTAAATAATCACCTAAGGTCACTGACCTTTACTTATCAGTATCTTTAGTGTAATTAATATCTAACTTTAAAGGTGTGCGTCTTTATCGATTTGCTGTAGTTCCCAAGTATTGCCGTCTGGATCTTCAAAAAATGCCCATTTCACGCTACCTGCATCGAAAGAGTTACCAATTTTTAAACCTTTTTTCATGAGTTCTTTTTTTGTGAATTCTAGATTTTCAACCACTAGATGCACGCCCCGAATAGAGCCGGGTGCTGCCAGCCCGTCCAAACCTTCCCCAATAATAATTGAGCAATCGGAATCTTCTGGAGTCAGTTGTACGATGCGCATACCATCCCGTGGTCTAACATCATGGTCTAAATGGAAACCTGCTGTATTTTTGTAAAAATCTAAACTCATATCTACATTAGCGACCGGTAATACAATCGCTTCTAATTTCATTTTCATAATAATTGCAGTGTAGCATAGCACTCGTGAACATGAAGTCAAATTTTGGCAACTAAAATAATAATAGTGCAGGATAATTGACGCATTTCTAACATACGCTATTGAAAACAGTAGGATTGTAAGTTAAAACATCTCGCTGATCAATCTCAGCTATCAGGTAGTTTGCTAAATAGTCCGGTTTTTTCCTGATAATTTGCTCACCACCCACGTTAAAGCCAGAGCCATTATGACTATGCCCGTAATTGTTAAAGCAACGGCACCATAGCCATTATGGTCAGGGTTTAGAAAAGGGTAAGGATACCAACCAACAACTGCACCACGAGTAAGGCTGTAGCAAACGTAAATAATGGGATATAGTAACCACAACAAACCTTGCTTGACTGATATTATGCTTTCTGGTCGGTCAATTAGAATGTCAATCATCATAGCTACGGGCATTATGTAGTGCAGCACGACGTTGTCCCAAGGTACAGCTGTAAAATCTGTATTTTCGAGACCAGCAAGTAGTGCAGAAAAGCCTAGTCCGACTATAAG
>JALYRK010000048.1 GCA_030855355.1 bacterium | reverse complement strand
TGTAGCTAGGCATATCATAGCCCCGAACTATTTCGAAAGGCACATCGAGACCTGGCCAGGTTTTTGCCAGCAAAGCCCAGAGCGCAGAGCCACCCATTCCTGCAAAAACAACGTTTTGCACCTCTAAATTTAGCTCTGCAAGCTCGTAGCTCACTTCTAACTGCTGCCATTGTTTAGCGGCAATTCCTAATGCGTCCTGGCTGTCTCGCTGATGAATATATTTTAAATCGTCTAACATAGCATTTCCCTCTCTTATATAAGTTTAACACTATCAATAATTGTGCTAACATAAGCATATTGAAAGATAAATAATCTTATATTGGCTGCCACCAGGCAGTGAGGGGGTGGGATGTTTCCAGATAATAATGATAATCAGCAGGCCGCACCGGCCGATGACACGACTTTTTCGGGTGGTGGCTTAACGCCCGATCCAGCAATTCCTCAAGTAACCGATCCTTACGCAGCCCAGCCAGCCCCAGCTACTCCGCCCGCAGATCCTACTTTTGGGAGCGCAAACGACAATCCATTCCCTACTTTGCCACCAGCTCCTGTAGATACTCCCTTAGCAGCGCCTACCGATGCCCCTTTGCCAGATGTGGGTAGTGATCAAGCACTAAATAGCTTTTTAAGTGATACCGATGGACCTTCATTTTTAGATGATAAGCCAGTCGTCGATGCGCCAAGCGCACCTCAGATTGGTGATGCCTCTAATGCCGGTTCTGCATCGACAACCCCAACAGTAGCCGTTACCGATAATGACCACCAAGATTTAACAGGCATGAAGCAAGAGGCTTTGACGCAGCTTCAGCCACTAGTTGATCATCTTGAGCAGAACGCTGAGGAGCAGTTCAAAACAACTATGATGATGATTCAGGCGACCGACGACCACCGATTGCTCAAAAAAGCCTTCGATAGTGCTCAGAAGATTACTGATGACAAAGAACGAGCCCAGGCTTTGTTAGATATTATCAACGAAATCAACTACTTCACTACAAACCAGCCCCAATAAGATTATAAACAAAAAGAGGCCTCTTGCATTGGCCTCTTTTTATTAGGGACCTAAATTACTGTCGCTTTAGCTGACGCTGTCTATGTACGACGTAACCTGCGGCAGTAGTAGCAACAAATATGCCGACTACATCGCCGGGGCCGCTGTTAGGTAGATTGCCGCTGGCGCGGGCTGCTGCAATTTCTTCATCAGTGTTAGGAGTAGTAGTGCTAGCTCCGGTAGAGCCTGTCTGGCCTGTCTGCGGCTGGGTTGAAGTGCCGTTAGTTGCAGGAGTAGTAGTGTTATTAGTCGAATTTGTGTCAGCGGCATTGTCGGTAGAGTCTGGTGCGACGTTATCAGTGTCAACACCGGTATCTGACTCAATACCTTCCTCAATCTGATCAGAAGCTTCCTGTGTAGTAGTGACTACCCTGTCTTCGCCGCCCCTAACTTTACGCCACAACCATCGTCCACCGAAGAATAGGCCTAGTATAAGTAATACAGTAATAATAAGGCTAATTAGCGCCAATACCCAGGCACCAGCAGAATTATTAGCTCTTTTTGCAGCGTAATATTCCTGAAGTTCAGGGATGTCAGTTGTCGTCGTTCGTCGGCCAAATAATGCCATTTCTACTCCTTAAAGCCCACCATCTGTGCTTTATGAAGCTATTGTACTACAAAAATACCTTTTTGGCAATATATATTTTAGAAGGATCTCTGCTCCTCCACTTTCGTTCGGAATAAATCCGAACTTCAAGCCCCACTACGCTAAAGCCCTTGAGGACTCGGGTTCGCTATGCTCAAAGCTAAAATATAAGATCTAGCGAGAAGGATTACATCCCTAGCCCAGACATGCCGCTCATGTCAGGCCCTGCATTTGATTTTGGTTCAGGCACATCTACTACAAGCGCGCCCATAGTCATACTGGTTCCGGCAATACTCGAAGCATTTTGGATCGCCTCTTTTGCGACCCTGGTAGGATCAACTACACCGACAGATTTCATATCAACAAGTTTGGTTGGGTTATTTACGTCAATACCCTGTCCAGGTTTGCCATTCTTGACTTGCGGTAACCACTCGTCAGGGTTAAGCCCAGCATTTTCTAGCAGTATGCGGAATGGTTTTTCGAGTGCCTGCATCAGTAGTGTTTTGCCGGCGGCAATAGCAGGGTCATCAGAATTACTAGTCTTGATACTGCTTGCAAGATTTACCAGTGTTACGCCGCCGCCTGGCACGATACCGTCGCTCATAGCAGCTTTAACAGCAGCAACCGCATCATCAACCCGGAATTTCTTTTCTTCAATTTCAGTTTCGGTAGCTCCACCAACTTTAATAACGGCAACCTTACCCGATAACGCAGCTTGGCGCTTCTCGAGGTTTTCGCGGTCAAATTCACTACTGCTGGCTTTAGCTTGAGCGGCAATCTGGGTGATTCGTGCCTTGAGACTACTGGCTGTACCACCACCTTCAATAATTGTTGTTTCGTCTTTAGTGACGATTACTTTGCGGGCAGAACCAATCATATTCAGTTCGGCATTTTCGAATGTGTAACCCTGATCTTCGCTGATTACGGTTGCGCCGGTAAGTGTCGCAATATCATTCAAGACGTCTTTTCTGCGGTCGCCGAAACTCGGCGCCTTTACGGCTACGGTGTTAAAAACACCTTTCAATCTGTTAAGTATCAACATTCCAAGCGCTTCTGCTTCGACATCTTCGGCTATCAGAACCAAGTCTTTTTTGCCGGCTTGGGCTAACTTTTCGAGTAATGGCACGAATTCCTGAACGTTGCTGATTTTCTTATCTGTAATTACAATCGCCGGCTTGTCATAAACGGCCTCCATTCGGGTGCCATCGGTAACCATGTACGGGCTAACAAAACCTCGGTCGAAAGTGAACCCTTCCACGACTTCGCTCTGAAGCTCCAACCCTTGGCCTTCTTCAACAGTCACAACGCCGTCTTTGCCAACCTTGTCCATGACGTCAGCAATAAGTTTGCCGATTTCTTTATCGCCGGCACTTATTGTCGCTACTTCAGCGACGCGCCCTTTTTTGGTCTCTATTGCTTCGGTCATTTTGCCTAGGCTAGCCAGAACATCATGAGTTGCTGCTTCCAAACCTTTACGCAGCTGCATCGGGTTATGCCCGGCGGCGATAAGCTTATTGGCCTCGTTCAATATGTGATAAGTAAGGACCGTCACGGTAGTAGTGCCGTCGCCAGCGACATCATTCATCTTATTAGCTGCTTGTTTAATTAGCTCGGCACCAACTTTGTAACCAAGTGTTTCGTCGTCAACATCTGCGATATCTACACCTTTTGCAACCGTTACACCGTCGTGCGTCACTGTTGGGCCGCCGTATGTTTTACCGATAACTACATTGCGCCCTTTAGGACCCATAGTCGTTTTAACTGCATCATATAGAAGCTGCGCTCCGCCTAGTACTCTGCGCCGTGCATCGTCATCATAAAAAACCTTTTTAGCCATTTTGAACTCCTATTTTACGGTTGCGTAAATGTTTTCCTCTTTGATAAGTAAGTAGGTTCTGCCGTTTAGCTTCACCTCCGTATTGCTATAACCACCGTAAATAATTCGGTCATTTGGCTTCACATCCTTAACGGCGTTTCCAACAGCTTCAACAGTAGCTGTCTGAGGCTTCTCTTTGGCGTTGTCAGGTAAATAAAGTCCGCTAGCCGTCTTGGCTTCAGAGACATCTTGAACCGCCACAACATAATCAGCGAGCGGCCGAATAGGTACTCCCATTTTGATAACCTTTCCTTAAGATTTTATCTTGCGCAATCACGAATTTTGCACAAGTTCTAGCACTCACTATAAACGAGTGCTAATTAAGCTGTCAATAGATAATTGATATTGCTTAATAGCCTATAATATGATATCATAACTTCATGGCATACCCTGTCTTTGACGCTGGATTCTCACATGAATATCCAAAACAAAAAGGATTAGTTGAAGAACTACTAAACGAACAACGCGTA
>JALYRK010000016.1 GCA_030855355.1 bacterium | reverse complement strand
CTTAGGCGCTGGAGTTTCAACCACAGGACTAGATTGTTCTATTGGCTCTACTGCTACATCTGTTTGTTCTTCAGTTGTTTGTTGTTGAATAGTTGGCTCAGCGGTCTGATTATTTATTTGCGCCTCCCTTGATCTGTCGTACGAATATCCTCCTAGAATTGTCACCACTACTATAAGAGCAACTGCAGAGTTCGCCTTGCTAAAGACGCTACGTGATTTTTTATTTTTAGCAAAGTATTTTACCTTCGTTCGCTTCATCGCCATTATTATACCATTACAAATCCTTAACCTGGCCGAACGCTATGCGGTCAAGGATAGTACCTCGCATGTCCATCATCGTCGCCGGTGTTACCACAAATTCGCCGTAACGGTTGTTGACCGTATCCATGGCGTCGCTTATCCGTCTGCCTGTTTGCAACATACGATCTTGGCCGAACAAATCCAGTTGTTCCGGGTCCCAGGGGTTTAGATTGAAAACTGTCACCGACATTATTTTTACCTTATCGTACAAAATCGCTTTGTCGAGCAAGTAGCAAGCTGCCTGATATATGTCGTCCGTACTATAGAGCCGGTGCGAAACCTTCGTGCCTTGCTTCCAGGAACGCAATTTATGCATGTTTTCGAATCCTGCAGCTAGTCCGGGTTCCTGGTAGTTTATAAACCCCAAATAAAGGTGGATTCCGCCGGCGTAGAGTTCATTTTTGCGCAGGCGACGGCCGACTTTTTCACACAACTTCAAAAGCAGTCTTTTGAGCTCTTCGCGGTCGGAGGTCTTTTGGGGCAGGGCATACTGATGTCCAATACTCCGCCTTTGACTCTCAGCAGCATCAATTTCATAGCCACGAAGCCGCAAAAACCAATAGTAGCCAACTATACTTTGAAATACCTGTTTCTGCAGCTTTATACGATCAGCCGCCAAAAACTCCAACGGGGTAGTAATCCCAGCCATAAAAAGCCGCCGCCGATAGCGCGTATTTATTCCCGGCAAATCCATTAAATCCTGACCTTCATAAAATTTGATTAAAGTAGTATGGTCAATTTTTGTAAGACCGTCGGGCTTATTAAACCCGGCGGCGTACTTGGCTAAAAACCTGTTAGGGCCGATTCCTATATTAACCGTAACGGCTTCACCCAGACGCTCATAGATTTTGCTTTTTATTTCTGCCCCTGTTTCTTCCATGGTCAAGCCCCGCCTCAGCGCTTCGGCGCCTTTAAAACTCAAAACGAACTCGTCAATCGATTTAGGATGGACGTCGTCAGTGTATTCGAGTAGCAAATCCTTGAACTTCTGGTGGGCATCGCGATATTTGGCGGGGTCAGGCGTCATAATCACGATGCCGGGTGCCAAAACTCTGGCCTCGCCGACATTAACGCCCAACTTAACGCCTTGAGCTTTGGCGATATAATTAGCAGCCAGCACAAAACCGCGCGGCGTATCGTAAGCCGCCACTCCAACGGGCCGCTCGCGCAGCAACCGGTTAGCCTGCGCCTCGATTGTCGCAAAACACGAGTTCAGGTCGATATGCATTATTCTAGGGGGTGATGTGTTGAGATTAGTACTTGTTTTCATAGATATTATATAATTAGGTTATGGAACAGATTGACGGACGAATTTTCTTAGATGAGTCGGACCTTAAGCAGCTAGCTGTAGCCGAAGGATTCCATCCGGGCGTCGGATCTAGGCTACTTAACACTGCCGGCCGCCACTCGGCTTACAGCGCAGAGAGAGATCAGACCGCCAGACGGGGAAATACTTACGACAATAGGCAGGTAGCTCTTGACTACATAGCTATGCTAGCGGCAAAGGAAAACATAGCCTGCGTTCAAGGTTTTGGCGAGGTAACTCATAAGCTAGCCAAGTTGGCTGTAGAGCATTTTTCTCAAACCTCAGTGACAGCCTAAGAGCTTACTTGGCGTGCTCTTGTTAATAGCTGATCCAGCCTCAGCATGCTTTGGCTGCCTAGTTGCTCCTGAGCCAGGCGCTCGGCTGCCAGCTCCAGCCGCATAGCGTGCAAGATGCTTCTAACTTCTTCGCGCTGTTTGTATGCTCTGTTTCTCATGAATAATTACCTCCGTAGGTTATGGCTGCATCGTGGGCCGACATATATTCTTCTATGGTCCAGTTAAGCGTGTCGGTGTTGAGCGCCAATTTGAAATAAGCTCCGCCTTCTTTGTCGGAAAGCGAAAAATGATGAATCTGATGTTTGCCGGCCCAGGTCTTGTGCCAGTAATCGATTTTGCCCAACTGATAATCCTGGTTGTTCCAGGTCAGCATGTAGGGCTGCATGTGGCGGTTTTTGGCATTGTAGTACCAAACCACACTTACGGGCTCATTCAAGCTTTCTCTCATGATGTTTGTTGCCTCCAAGTGGCGCCGGGGAAGGCGTTAATCTTAAAGGGAGTGTTGTCGGTCTTTTGGGTTTTGGCAACTTTGCTTCTGCTAGGCAATTCGACCTCGGAGATTAATTCACCGAAATAATAAATACGCATTATAAAATCCTCACTTACATTTAAAAGAGATGTTGTGGTTTGACGTACTTAACCACTGAAACGTTGTTGTAAGTGATAGGCGGGGCGAACCCGGCTATGAAAATAAGTCTTGCGAGGAGGAATTCGCGGATACGAAAGCCCTCACATAGGCTAAGTAAATTATAGCAAACCACGCAAGACTCTACCAATTTTTTAAAATAAGCGCTATGTTATAAATAAGCTTCTATGATTATGGAGCAAAAAGGAGGAACTATGACGGACAATGTAACAGTATACAAGGTAGCGTTCGCGCTGATGGTAATCGGTGGTCTAAACTGGCTTTTGATCGGAGTACTTGAGACTAACTTAGTAACAGAGATTTTTGGAGCCGGCGACTTTGCCCGACTTATCTATGTACTAGTTGGTTTAGCAACACTTTACATAGTGTTTGTGAAAGCCAACAACCGCAAACGTTTGTAGTATAGCAAGCTGCTGATTTTAAAAACTTCCTCGAAAGGGGAAGTTTTTTCATTTAGATATGCGCGTTGTAACGAGCACAGCAAGAAAATACTCAATTCAAGAAGTTGTATCTAAAGCTGTGGATAACTAATTTGACGAAGCGCAGGGGGCTGCTGTAAGCTCTAAACTTGTGTCTCGAAAAGCGCCCATGGCGCTATATGTGAGGAGGAGGCACTTAATCAGCTTATACGCACTACATCTAAAAGGGGTGTATATGAAAGCGTTCGCTGGTACAAATAAGTAACCCAAGGAGGGATATGAAACTAACCACACTAGTGGCTAGCATTGCTGCGTTCAGCGCTTTAGCTGTCGTCGCAAGCACAGGATCGGTTCACGCCGAAGAAGCAAATACACAAACAACCGAGCAACCGAAAATAGTAGAGGTCGTCAAAGGCGATTCATTAAGCAAAATTGCTAAGGCAAACGAATCTACATACGTCCGTATTTACGACGCCAATGTAGAAGTAAAAGATCCAGATGTGATTTATCCTGGGCAAAAAGTAAGAATCCCTAAGGCAGATGAACAGCTTGTCAGCCGTGGCATGCCAGCAGAAGCACCAGCTCCAAAACCTGCATCAAAAGTACAGGCTAAAAAGCCTGCAGCTAAGAAACAGGCTGCAGCTCCTAAAAAGCAGGCTACTAAGCCAATAGCCTCAACGGCACCTGCTGTAGCTAACGGTAGCGTCTGGGATAGATTGGCACAATGCGAATCAGGTGGTAACTGGGCCATTAATACCGGAAACGGCTATTACGGCGGACTTCAGTTCTTGCCAGCTACATGGCGCGGTGTAGGCGGAACAGGCTTGCCTCACCAAAATAGTCGTGAAGAACAAATAAAGCGTGCAGAAATCTTGTTAGCCCGCAGCGGTTGGGGCCAGTGGCCTGCTTGCGCCAAAAAGCTCGGTCTTTTGTAAACGTTAAAAACTAAAGATAGCCCTGGTATGAAAATGCTAGGGCTATCAATTATATATCTAAAGTCTAAATTTTCACGGAAGCTAGTTTACGGCTCGAGACTGTATTCATTGCCGTGATCAGGGCGAAAAACAAAAGACCGGTGATGCATGTACGCAAAACAGATGCGTTATTTATAAAAATGAGCATAACGCCACTCGAAAGCGTAGCGGCTGCAAGAACATAACTTAACTTGAGTCGACTTGAGGCTGGTCTATATAAGTTATATGTAGCTACCGCTAAACTTATTACCGCTAATATCACATGAAGAACAGTAATCATAAGCTTATTTTACGGCAAATAAGAATTTATTGAAATAAATACTGAAAACACTACCAGCACAACTAATGATGCTTGGAAATTGCGCTTTGACCAAACATTGTCGTTCTTTGTGCTAATTCCTTCAAAGGCTACTTTTAGCCAATATAAACTTACTAAGAGCATGATTATAAAATACATCGTCGATGCTAACGGCATTAGTGCTAGTGCTAGAATGCTTGCCACAGTTAGTAATGTATATATGTAGATATGTAGCTTTGTTGTAGCTACTCCACGGACAACAGAACTTACTGGCACACCGGCCGCCGCGTATTCTTTTTTTCTATAAATAGATATTGAGTAAAACTCCGGCATCTGCCAGAAAAACAGAATCAAGAATAGTATCACTGCAGTAAGATCAATTCCTGGATTTACAGCTACATAGCCAGCTAAAATTGGCGCCGCTCCGCTCAATGAGCCTACTAAAGTACCATGCACGCTCTTACGTTTCCCCAGGACTCCATAAAGCCAAACATATGTGACAAATCCTAACGCCCCAACGCCCGCTACCCACCAGTTTGACCATAATATAATAATGACAAGGCCTACAATTCCTAGTCCAATACCAAACACCAAAGCAGCTGCTGAATTAACATCACCTGATATTAGCGGGCGGTTTTTGGTGCGCTCCATTTTTGAATCGATATCTTGATCTAGGTAGTTATTTATAACGCAAGCAGAAGATATAACTAAGGCTGTTCCGATTACGGTTGCAGCAAAAAGCAACAAATTTATTTTGCCGTCTGCCGCAAACAAAAATCCAGCTATAGTAGTAATTAAATTACCGAGCATTACTCCAGGTTTCGTAAGCTTCAGATACGCCCTCAACATGAAGCAAGTTTATCACAGCAGTTATAAGATAATGGGATTGATATCCGGATAGTGTTTATGTTTAGCTATAGGTAGTAATGAGAAGTTTTGGATAACTAATGCCTAAGCGAAAAAAAGAGAAAAATCAGAAGAGAGCTATTGTTCTGACGGTTTTAGGTTCTATTGTTTTTTCTGTTGTGATTGCTTGGATGCTTAGAGGAGCCAACATTCCATTGTTTCAGCCTAAAGGAATGATAGCTGCCGAACAGTACAGGCTACTAATGTCACTGATAGTACTACTGACCGGGATAGCCGTTCCCGTTGTTTTAGTAATGTATTTAGTTGTGTGGAAGTACCGTAATACTAATACTAAGTCCGAATATGACCCAAACGCAGGACAAACCAAGCCACTAATCATATTTTTATGGGCTTTTCCTGGTGCTATCGCCATAATAGTTGGCTTAATATTATGGCCGGCAACACATCGTCTCGAGCCTCGTAAGGCTATCAGTAGCAGTGTCAAGCCAATGACCATACAAGTTATAGCGATGCGCTGGAAATGGCTATTCATTTATCCAGATCAAAAAATTGCCTCTGTAAATTTTGCGCAGATTCCGGTTAACACTCCTGTAGAATTTCAGATAACAGCCGACGAGTCTCCGATGAGCTCGTTTTGGATACCTAATTTGGGTGGACAGCTTTATGCCATGACCGGTCATATAAATCGTCTTAACCTAATTGCCAACGAAACTGGCGACTTCCAGGGCAGCACCCCCGAGATTAATGGCGCCGGATTTTCTAGTATGAGGTTTATAGCGCGGTCTAGTACTACTGAAGAATTTGATCAGTGGGTGCAGAACAGCAGACAGTCTTCTACTGTTCTCGACACGGGGGAATACCAAAAGCTACTGGCTCCGAGTGAAAAAAACGAAGTAGCATTTTATGCGAGTGTTGATGAAAATATTTATGCTGATCTGATTAATAAATACATGGGTTCACACGGACACGAGGCAGCTCCACAACAATATGACTCTCATGAGGAAGGGCACTAATGAGGGAATTTTTCTTAGGCAAACTGAACGGCGACGCTTTACCACATGAATGGTTCACTATTCTGGGTTCAGTTACCTTCATAATTGCAGGATTGTTTGTAGTAGGCTTAATTACTTACAAAAAACGATGGAAATGGCTGTGGAACGACTGGCTAACGACGACTGATCCTAAAAAAATTGGAATAATGTACTTCTTAGTTGGCGGATTCATGCTTATCCGCGGCGGAGTAGACGCAATTATGATTTGGCTCCAACAGGCGCTAGCTTCTGGTACATCTCAAGGATATCTCTCGGCTGATCATTTCCAGCAAGTATTCACGGCGCACGGCAACATCATGGTGTTCTTTGTGGCAATGGCATTAATTTTTGGGCTTATTAACTATATAGTACCTCTCCAGATAGGCGCCCGGGATTTGGCCTCACCATTTATGAACACTCTTGGTTTCTGGCTGTTTGTTGCCGGCGTCTTGATGGTTAACATGTTCTTCTTATTTGGAGGTGAATACGCTGCGACCGGCTGGCTAGCAATAGCGCCGTTATCGGGTAAAGAGTTTAGCCCTGGGGTTGGGGTAGATTATTGGATTTGGAGTTTGCAGATTTCGGGTATTGGTACGACGCTGGGCGCCATTAACTTTATAATGACAATCTTCAAAATGCGAGCTCCCGGTATGTCTTTGTTCAAAATGCCAATGTTTACCTGGGGTTCACTCTGCAGCATGTTAATGGCTGTTACGATATTTCCACTTCTTACAATGACAATATTCCTGCTATTCTTTGACCGCTATTTCGGTACACATTTCTTTACGACTACTGGTGGTGGTAACGCCATGATGTACACCAATCTCATATGGATGTGGGGACACCCCGAAGTATACGTTCTGATTCTTCCGGCATTCGGGGCATTCTCAGAAGTTGTAAGTACATTTAGCCGGAAGAGACTGGCGAGCTATAAAACAAACGTATTTGGAATGATAGGCGTCTCAGCATTTGCGCTGTCTGTTTGGCTGCATCACTTCTTTACTATGGGCGCCGGTGCCAATGTAAATGTCTTCTTTGGCATGATGACAGTTCTGATAGCTATTCCTACGAGTGCTCTGGTTCTCAACTGGATCGCGACTATGTATAAAGGCAAGATTCGGCTTGATACACCTATGTTGTGGTTCTTAGGATTTGGCGCGGTCTTTACTGTTGGAGGTATTACAGGTGTTATGTTAGCCGTACCGCCTGCTGATTTTCAACTTCATAACAGCTTATTTTTAGTAGCTCATTTCCATTCTACAGTTATCGGAGGAGTGTTATTTGGAATTTTTGCCGGACTGTCATACTGGTTCCCAAAAATGGCGGGCTTCCGTTTGAACGAGCGAATCGGGCGATACGCATTCTGGTGCTGGCTGGTCGGATTCTTCCTAGCATTCACGCCGCTTTATATATTGGGATTCATGGGTGCAAGCAGGAGGCTTGACCATTATGAAGCCTCAACCGGCTGGCAGCCATTCTTTATAATGGCGCTTATTGGCGGCCTTGTAATATGTGCAGGTGTAGCTCTGCAGGTAGTACAGATTCTCGCCAGCTTTATGCAAAAACGCCGATTAGTCGATACTACGGGTGACCCATGGGATGGACGCACACTTGAATGGTCGGTTGCATCACCGGCTCCGCACTACAATTTCGCAATAATTCCTCAAATAAAATCAAGTGAGCCGCTTTGGGATTTGAAGCAGCAAAGTCACATCAAACCGGTTTACGAAGATATTCATATGCCTAAGAACACTGCATCTGGAGTCTATATTTCTATATTCGCTTTTCTAGCCGGCTTTGGGTTCGTCTGGGAGATTGATTGGCTATGGGTGGTTTCAATTATTGCAATAATTATCTTCTTTATAACTCATTCATTTAATGATGATTCAGAATATATTATCCCAGCAGCAGAAGTCGAAGAAACCGAAAGAAAACACGCATCCAGGATGCGACATGCTGAAGTAGAGCGAAAACATGCAGCAGAAGTCGAAGAAGATATGGGTCTTATCGAATTCATAAGAATAGTTCTTTTTTGGGCATTAGGATTAGTGGGGTTTAAAAAACGATGACACATACCGCAGCCGGTTCAATATCCAAGCACGAGGAAGAATCTAACGACAGAGTAATGTTCGGCTTCTGGGTGTATCTAATGACGGACCTGCTAATGTTCGGTGTGTTATTTGCAGTTTATGCAGTACTTCGTAATAGCACTATGGGCGGGCCAGCGGGCCGTGATTTGTTTAGTCCGACTCTTGCATTTGCTGAAACACTAATTCTACTCACAAGTAGCTTTACTTGCGGAATCGGTATGATTGCTGCCCGTAAGCGCGACAAAAACAAAGTACTGCTTTGGTTTGGCCTAACGTTCCTACTCGGACTATCTTTCTTAAGTATCGAGATGTATGAGTTCTATGAGTTCATTCACGAAGGCCACACTATGACTACGAATGCTTTTATGTCAGCTTTCTTTGTACTCGTAGGTACTCACGGTCTACACATAACATCAGGCTTATTATGGCTTGCAATAACACTGGCGTTTGTTATAAAGCGCGGCCTAGACAATCATATTGTTCGTAAACTGGCACTTTTGAGTTTATTCTGGCATTTTCTCGATATAGTCTGGATTTTCATCTTTACAGTAGTTTATTTAATGGCGTTCGTATGAGGCTAATATGAAATCTGATAATAATTCTTCAAAGACTAAGCATGACGGCGAGCACGGAACAATGCGGTCATATGTAATTGGTTACGCACTGTCGCTTATATTCACAGTAATACCGTTTTACTTAGTAGTCAACGAAACAATACGCGGAACTCAATTACTTGTAACCATACTAGGGTTTGCCTTTATCCAGATGTTGATTCAAATATTTTTCTTCTTGCATCTAGGCCGTGGACCAAAGCCTTTTTATAATATCGTGTTTTTCGGTGCAACCGTTTCAGCGATCCTTGTCGTAGTCGGCGGTTCAGTATTTATTATGAATAATCTGTACTACAACATGACCCCAGACGAAGCGACGACAAGGCTAGCCGAAGATGAAGGCATAGCGCAGATAGGCGGTGAAGAGACAGGAGCCTGTCAGGGCCTTAATGATAATCACAAAGTTACGATTAAAGACGGTGTGATGTCTCCAGCGCTTATTGAAGCTAGGAGATGCGACACGCTAACATTTACAAATGAGGACAGCAAAAAGCGCGAAATAACATTCGGAATTCATCCAAATCACGATAGCTACGGCGGTGAATTCGAAGTAGTACTTAGCGGTAGTAAACCTAAGAGCATTACTCTCAACCAGACAGGCTACTATGCCTACCATGATCATCTCGATCCCGATGCTAAGGGTAATTTTTTAGTATCAGAATAATACTAAGTCATTTGCTATAGTAAATCTAAATGACTATTTACGACTTAGGCGTAGAGAATATGCCTGCTTACTTAGACCTACTCGATAAAATGCTTAAAGAACAGTCGACTGAAAACATCATGGGTATAAACCGGTTTCTCGGGGCAGGTGGTAAAAGGCTTCGGCCGAAATTAATCATTGCCATAGCCCATCATTGCGGTAAAGAAATTAACGACGATATAATCGCGTTAGCAGCCTCTGTAGAGTTAATCCACCTTGCCAGCTTGGTTCATGATGACATTATAGACAATGGCAGTATCAGGTGGGGAATAGAAACTATAAATTCGAAGGAGGGTGTAGACACGGCAATCCTAGCAGGAGATTATTTTATTGCTAAGGGTTGCGCTCTGGCAACCAGTGTTAGCTCAAAAGCAGGACGAATTTTAGCAGATACTGTAGTTCAACTTTGTGAAGGCCAAGCAATGGAACTAACTGATCGCTTTAACTTATCTCGAACCGAGCACCAGCTAAAAGATTCGGTTGTACGAAAAACATCCTCGCTGTTTAAGGCATGCTGTTTGATTGGCGGAGAAATATCTAAATTAAGCCAAAATGATTTAGTAAACTTGGCGAGTTTTTGTAATTATTTTGGAATCGCTTTTCAGTATAAGAATGATATTAATGATTTCACCGGCGGTTCAGATAAAACCGCCAAAATTGTCTTAAGCGATGCCAAGGAAGGCAACTACACTCTTCCAATAATCATGACTTTGTCAGGCAAGGACGGTAAAAAATTAGCAGAATTATTATCAGATCCTAATTCAGGCGAAGAAATCGTAACTATATTAAAAACGTCCGATTCGCTCAGGAAGGCTGAAGATGCAGTCGAAAACTATAGACTCCTGGCTATTTCAAAGATAGATCAGTTAGATAATAAGAAATTAGCTAAACTGATAAAAGCCTTTACTGAAGCAGTTCTGTAATTTTATTGACAGCGGGATTATAATAAAAAGTAGATACAGAACAAATAGAAAGGTCTAAAAAATGGCATTCGGTGAAATCAGCTATGGCGATGGGCTTAATGAAGGTGAAGGCAGCGTATTTGCTGCAGATAGTCAACGTCCCCAGGAACAACAAAAACAACACCAGCCCGCCAAATCATCAGTTATTACTGAAGAAGAATTTCCGTTTTTAAATAGGCCTGTAATTTTAGGGGATGGGGGCAAACCTGTTACTAAAATTCCACTTGGTGAAGCAGCAGCAGAGTTTTACAGGGATCACACTACCTGATCAATCGGACTGCAACATTATAAAATTAAAAAGTCTAACGCTAAGTTAGACTTTTTAATTGGCAGGGGCGACACGACTTGAACGTGCGACCATCGGTTTTGGAGACCGGTACTCTACCAACTGAGCTACGCCCCTTCGTCGTAAGCTGCGCACCAATCTCGTTTTGGTTAACCACCAAAAGCTTCGATCATGTGCTTGCATACTCCTTTCAAATTCACGAATCCTCTCGTGAATTTGATATTAGCATCCAGTTTCAATACGCTTCGGAAAAAAGTTTGTCCGGTAATAAATCTGACCCGTTAAAGTCGACTATTCCTAATATTACAGTCGGAGCTGCAAATTTTGGAATTTAGACTTAACGACTAGCGTATTTTACGAAAAATTAATGATTTTGTCATCTCTGTTGGGGGTTTTACATCGTGTACCAATCTGTTATAAATATATGTAATGAATGCAAAGCTAACGCCCAGTAAACCTTTATTATTTTTGCTTTACGGCTCACCTGGTTCCGGCAAAACATATTTTTCGCGTCAGTTAGCTGAAGTTTTGCAATGCGCCCATGTCCAGACTGACCGCATAAGGGCCGAGTTGTTTGAACGTCCAACATATAACGACGAAGAGAACGGGATAGTAAGCCATTTGGCAGAGTATATGGCTGAAGAATTTTTAGGCTCTGGCGTGTCGGTAATCTTAGATAACAATGCCGATCGGCTTGCTTCAAGGCAAAGACTACGCAATATGGCACGATCTCGTAATGCACAACCAGTGCTTGTATGGCTTCAGACTGATTTTGAGTCGGCTTACGCTCGTTTAAATCGCCGAGACCGCCGTAAGGCTGATGACAAATATTCAGCAGAGTACAGCCCCGAGCAGTTCAAGCATGCCTTAAGCCGTATGCAGAATCCAAAAAACGAAGATTTTATAGTGCTTTCAGGCAAGCATACGTTCAGCTCTCAGAAAAACATGATTATGCGCAAATTAATGGAAATGGGCCTTCTAACCAAACCTGTCGAATCTGGCATCACTAAGCCGGGCCTCGTAAATCTCATCCCTCATGGTGGGCGCGTCGATCACTCTCGCCGCAACATTGTCATTCGCTAAACAATTATACGTAAACTGTTCTATCCGTTAAAATTGAATAATGCAGAAAATAATTGAGGCCGAAGGCATCGGCGAAATAATTTTTGCGCGCCGAAAAGGTTCGAGGAGTATTCGTCTAAGTATTAACGGCGGCAAAATCCGCTTAAGTGCGCCATATGGTACTAGCGAAGATATGGCCTTGAGGTTTCTTTTGCAGAAAAAAGACTGGGTTTTAAAGCATGTTAAGGAAGATCCGCTTCTTAAATCAGGCGATAAGATAGGCAGAGTCCATAAACTATTTTTTGAACCATATGAAGTAATTAAACCGAGTTCTAGGATTAATCAGCAAACAGTCTTAGTTCGTTACCCAAGAAATTCTAAATCATACAACGAAGACGTCCAGCAGGCAGCTCATCGCGGCGCCAAAAGAGCTCTAACCAAAGAAGCCGAAAGTTTACTCCTCAAACGTCTGCAAGATATTTCGAAAATGATACAAGTCGATTATAAAAATGGTGAAACAAAATTCATGAAGAGCAGATGGGGGCATTGTAGTAACCGAAATGACATCACACTAAATACATATCTGGTTCAGCTAGACTGGAAGCTGATTGATTATGTGATTATCCATGAGCTGGCGCATACGCTGCAGCATAATCACTCTGACAAGTTTTGGGCTGTAGTTGCTAAATTCTGCCCGGATTATAAAATTATTCGCAAGGAGCTAAAATCAAAACACACAGACGTTATTCCGAATTCTACTGTCTATTAGATACATTATTTACATTCAGCTTATGTTTTTATGATTAAATATAGGTAATGATTGGTAAAAAACGGACTAGCGAGGCGCAACTGGATCAAGAACGCCTGAACAGCCTTGTCAACAGTATGGCTGACGGCGTAATTGCTACCGACCAAAAAGGCGAGATAGTGCTGTATAACGGTGCTGCAATGAATATCTTAGACCGCAATACCTCAATCAAGGGCAAAAAAATCGGCAGTGTTATTAAAACCGAAAACAACAAAAGTGAAAAAATTGACTTCCAGAACCTAGTAGTTTCTACAGAGACACAAACTGCGACCAGAGACCTAAAAATAGTCTATGAAGACGAAAGCACAGTAAGCCTCTATACAAGCATAGCGCCAGTGCATTTGGGATACGGCAAAAAGGGCGAAAGAGGTTTTGTGATTTTGCTTCGCGATATTACCCACGAGAAATCATTAGAAGACGAGAGGAACGAATTTATCAGCGT
>JALYRK010000015.1 GCA_030855355.1 bacterium | reverse complement strand
TCAAACCTCTAGTTGACAATAAGGGCGATAAAATGATAATCAGTCGATTAGGCTTAAAGCGCAAAGTTGATATTTTAGCATCACCTGATATTGATTTATCAAAAGCAATCAGACAGTGGGACAAGGATGTAGAGCTTGTCGACTGCGTGCTCGCTGATGAAGCACAGTTTTTTACTACACCGCAAATAGACCAACTATTTAATTTGAGCGTGGAGCATGCTATCCCTGTCATTTGTTATGGGATAAGAACTGACTTTCAGAAAAAGCTTTTCCCGGGAAGCAAAAGATTATTTGAGCTAGCTCATAGTCTCGAAGAACTCAAAACTATTTGTCGCTGCGGCAGCAAGGCATTATTCAACGGTCGTAAGCAGCACGGCAAGTTTGTTTTTGACGGCAACCAGATAGCAGTTGACGGCGCTAGCGAAATTCAGTACGAATCACTGTGTGGTAAATGCTATGCTCGAGAACTGAAAATAGCTTCCTCAGAAAAGAAATAATTGTCTTACTTGAAACTACTCATGGTTATAGTGCGCATACCTGTTAAGATATGCAGATGAAAATTAAAAAGTTAGTTGGGCCATTTACTGGAGAAATTACCGGATGGTTCTTAGGGATAAATACAGCTGTTAACGTAGCTGATAAGCTCTTAAACCCAGAGGACGAACATAGATTAACGTTACAATCAGACACGCTGGCATATAAAGGAAAACTTGTTATGGCAGCAGGATTGACTATTCACTCAGTTGGCAACATTATCCGTCATAAGCACAAAGTTTCGGGTAATACGCTTAGAGCACTAGGTACTGTCGTTACTTACGCTGGCATAGCCGTTTCCACTATGCCATTAGTGGAAAAGGCTAGCAATATATTACCAACTCGTCCGGATTATAAATAAATCACAACATCATAATTCTTCGGTTTCATCTATAATATTTACATAGACTGAGCAGAGCGAATAAGTCGTTAGACTAACAGCAGTGGAGGAGCACAGAGTCAAAATTTCATTTTGGCGAGTGCGGAGGGTCAGGCCCCTTCAAAAAATTATGAGGGAAGCATTATATCGAAAGTACCGGCCAAAACAGCTTAGTGATGTAATAGGTCAAAGCCATATCACTGAGACACTCGAGCACGCCTTAAAAAAGAAAGCAATACGTCATGCATACCTTTTCACTGGGCCAAAAGGTGTCGGCAAGACTAGTGTAGCCCGAATTATGGCCCATGAAATAAACGGCATTCCCTATACCGATGACTCGGTGCATCTAGATATTATCGAAATAGATGCTGCCAGCAATCGGCGAATAGATGAAATTCGCGACCTTCGCGACAAAGTTAATATAGCTCCATCAATTGCCAAATACAAAGTTTACATTATTGACGAAGTACATATGCTAACAAAAGAAGCATTCAACGCGCTACTGAAGACGCTGGAAGAACCGCCAGAACACGTAGTATTTATTCTTGCAACAACTGAGACTCATAAAGTTCCTGCTACCATAGTTAGTCGTACTCAACGTTTCCCATTCCGACAGGTAAGCATCCCCGATATAAGTTCACATTTACAAGTAGTAGCGAAAAAAGAGAAAATCACAATCGATCGTTCAGCTATCGAAAAGATCTCTAACTTTAGTGACGGTTCACTTCGAGATGCCTTGAGTTTACTGGATCAGATTTCCTCTTATGGCGATAACATTACTTCCGAAAGCGCCGAGAGCTTGCTCGGCATACCAAGCAGTGAGCACATTGATGCTCTACTCAGTGCAGTAGTATCAAGCAATGCCGCAAAAATATTAGACGAAACTCAACGTTTACGAGTTAATGGTCTTTCAGCTAATCAGATTAGTATTCAACTGTCAGAGAGGCTGCGTAGTAGTTTGGTAGATAATAAGCCATTACTTACGGAAGCGAATACACTGAAATTACTTAAAGAACTTCTATTAATAAGCACCTATAATGACCCGATGTCTGCGCTTGAAGTAGCTTTATTAAGCATATTAACCAGCGAAAGTGTAAAGACAGATAAGGCTTCAAATAAAGTAAGTGAAGATAATTTGGTTGCTGCTGTTCCATCTGAAGTATCAGCGACGGTAAAATCAGTGCCTGATAAACTTCCAGCAGCACCAGTAGAAACCTTGAAGAAACCAGCCATCAAAAAAACGCCTGAGCAAGCAAAAGACGAACTCACAGCCACCGAAAATCCCTCCATATCTCAGTCACAGTTCAACTGGGGACATATATTGAACGAGTCTAAAACTAAATACAGCACTCTTTATGGGCTTCTACGAATGGCCGAAGTTAATCTAACAGGCGATATTCTGCTGCTTACTTTTAAATTTCCATTTCATGCAAAGCAGCTGAACCAACAACGTAACTTGCAAAAGTTTACTGAGATTTTAAACAGCAGCGGTCAAAGTGAGCTGACTGTGAAAACCGAAGTTAATCAAGACGCACTACCTGTGGAGCTGGAGAATACAGAGCCGGCACCAAAAACCGATAATAGAATGCCTGATAACGATATTGAGAGCATAAGCAATATTTTCGGTGGAGCAGAGTTGCTAGACTAATATTATGGATGATAAAACCGGTAAACTTCAGCCTCAAAGCCTCGACGCCGAGTCAAGCTTATTAGGAGCGCTGATGCTAGACAGTGAAGCTATTGTAAAGATTGCAGATATTATTTCTGCAGACGATTTTTACGAAGAGCGCAACCGATATATTTATGAAGCAGCTAAATCTTTATACGACAAACACCGGCCGATAGATATTCTTACGTTGACCGATCAACTCAAATCAGCCGGCATACTCGATGTTGTGGGCGGTGCTTCATATATTACAGAGCTTACAAATTATGTTCCGACAGCAGCTCACGTGGAAGAATACGCCAATATAATTTCAACTAAAGCCATCCGCCGCCGGCTTATCAAAGCCTCCCAAGATATTGCCGAACTGGGCTTCAATGAGCAAAAATCGCTTCAGGAGCTAATTGAGACTGCCGAGAGCAGGCTTTTCGATGTCAGCCAGAAACATGTCAGCCAAGATCTCGTAAGTATCGAGGATGTTTTGGGTGATAGTTTTGAGCGATTAGATGAGCTGCATAAAGATAAGGGTAAAATAAGAGGTGTTCCAACCGGCTTTAGAGATCTAGACAATAAACTAGCTGGGTTCCAAAAAAGCGATTTAATAATTCTGGCTGCACGACCAAGTATGGGGAAATCAGCTTTAGCACTTAATTTCGCGCAGAATGTCGCGACTAGGTCCGGTGCGCCGGTATTGTTCTTCTCGCTAGAAATGAGTAAAGAGCAATTAGTAGATCGTTTACTTGCAGCAGAAGCAGGTGTAGATGCTTGGAACCTCAGAACGGGCAATTTAAGTACTAGCGATTTCGAGAAAATCAGTCAAGCTATGGGGACATTAGGGGAGTCTCCTATATATTTTGACGATACACCGGGGATTACATTGTCTGATTTAAGGACTAAATCCAGGCGCGAAGCACATAAAAGAGAGATAGGTTTAATAATAGTTGATTATTTACAGTTAATGAGTGGCGGAAGCCGCTTTGGCGGAGATTCAAATAGGGTCCAAGAAATATCAGAGATTTCACGAGGATTAAAAGGCATAGCACGCGAGTTAAATGTACCGATAATTGCATTAAGTCAGCTGAGCCGTTCTGTCGAAAGCAGACACCCGCAGATACCTCAGCTTGCCGACCTACGTGAATCTGGTTCAATTGAACAGGACGCCGATCTTGTTATGTTTATTTATAGAGAGGATTACTATAATCCCGATACTGAACGTAAAGGAATAGTTGATTTATACATTAAGAAGCACCGTAATGGCCCAGTCGGTCAAGTCGAGCTATATTTCGATAACGGCAAACAACGCTTCCGAACTATTGACAGTCGACAGTCTGAGCCGTTTTCAGCATAAAATTCTGAAAACTAAGACTAAGCACTAGAGAATTTCAGTGTATAATGTTTTTAAGATGAAAAAGGTGTATGACGCGGTTGTTAAACCGTACGTAACTTGGGTCGGAGCTGCCGGGCTGGCAAGTATATTAATATTATTTTTGCTCTATTTTTATAAGCTAGGTAACCTGGTTTCGGGCATGTCCGCGCTCGAAATCAATGCGATAAGCAGCGCCTCTACTAAAGCAGAAATATTAGCAAACCCACTATATCTACCGCATAAGTTAATAGTATATTTATTAACTAAGCTTCAGGTTTATTCACCAGAAGCTCTTAGAGCAGTCAGCACCATTTTTGTTATTTTAGTAATCATCGCATTCTATCAGTTGGTCAAAAAATGGCACTCAACAAGAATCGCATATCTTGCGACTGTCATGTTTGCTAGCTCAAGCTGGCTGCTGGCAACTGGCCGTCACGCCACACCAACAGCACTTCTACTAATTTGGTTTGTTTTATTAGTAGGGTTATTCTGGTTTAAACACTACGCTCGCCGAAAGTATTTCGCATATGTTCTAGCATTAGTATTCACTTCAGCTTTGTACGTGCCAACAGCACCTTATGTGTTCGCGATTTTTAGTGCACTATATGCAAAAAAAATAGTATCGTTCTTCAGAAAGATAGGGCCAAGACATACAGCTGGCGTGGCACTGTTTGTTCTTATATTAGCTGCGCCGCTTTTCTATGCATTTTACAAAAATCCATCGCTTATTAGAGACTGGCTTCTAATACCCGACACAATAAATATAAGAACTGTCGCCCATAACTTTATAGCACTGCCAAAGGCTTTGATATATGCAGCTCCACATAATCCCGAATTCTGGCTTAGTAGATTGCCGCTTTTGGACTTATTTAGCGGCACGCTACTGCTGCTCGGTGTTTACGCTTACCGTTACCATCTGCGTCTTAAAAGAACTCCTTTAATCTGGCTATGCGTAATGGTTGCGACGCTAATTGTAGGGTTCTACGGCTTAGGTGCTGCGATAATTTTGCTGCCTTTTATTTACATCATAATTGCCAACGGGCTAAGCTTCTTACTGGGTGAATGGCTTAAAGTATTTCCAAAGAATCCTGTTGCGCGCTATTTAGGAACGGGCTTAATAATTATTGCTGTAGCCGTATCGTGTTTTTACCAAGTTAGCCGTTATTTTGTAGCCTGGCCAAAAGCGCCAGCTACCCGCGAAACTTATTCAATTAAGCCGTAGTTGAACCGAAAATTAGTCATTGACCGTTCAGTTGTACTAGTAACTCTTAACCCCCTTAATCAATAGCATATAATCTGTTAAAATATAGTATGAAAGAGGAGATTGTATGTCTAAATTTGATCAGGCTAAAATGCTAATGCAGGTAAAAAAAGCTCAAAAAGAACTTCAAAATGCAATTGTAAGAGTTGAAGCCGGTGAAGGCGCCGTAGTTGTAGAGATGAGCGGTGAAATGAAACTTAAAAAAGTTAGTATCGATCCAGAGTACGTGGATCTAGAAGATATTGGCCAGCTTGAGAGATGGGTCGAAGAGGGCGTTAAAGAAGCTATTAATGCCAGCCAGAAATTAGCTCAAGATAAAATGGCTCCGTTATTAGGCGGATTAGGTAACCTAGGACTTTAGATTTTTAGTGAATATACTGCCAAAGACCCTGCAAGACGTGATAGAATCTCTTGGAAACTTACCTGGGGTCGGCGTTCGCACTGCTGAACGCTACGCATATTATTTGGCCAGAAAAGATCCTGCTTCAAGTAATAAAATTGCTGAATCTCTAGGGCTATTACACCAAGGCATAGCTACATGTCCGGTAACGTTCGCAATGATGGACGCAGGCCTTAAAGTTTCGCCGCTCTATGATAGTCCATCGCGAGACAAAACGGTCATAGCAGTTGTGGCGGATTCTTTTGATATTGTAGCCATCGAAAAGACGGCGCTATTTAAAGGTACTTACCACGTACTCGGCGGACTAATATCACCGATCGACGGGGTTGGCCCGGACGAGCTTCACATTTCAGAACTCACATCTCGCATTAAAAAAGATAAAGTTAAAGAAATAATCTTAGCTACAAATGCGGGTGTTGAAGGGCAAACCACCGCTCTTTATATTCAACAGCAACTAGAAGGTAGTAAAGTTAAAATAACACGTCTAGCGCAAGGCCTCAGTGTCGGTGTAGACCTAGAGTATGCCGATCAACTGAGTCTAGGCCGCGCTCTCGAAAACCGTCAGAGAATTTAAACAGTTTACTGATAAGTGTAAACTGTTTAAACTACTATTATGAGTAGCTACGATACCGCACGGGGCATGATACTAAATTCTAATAAAGTATGCGTTTTACAGGCAGATAATCCGGATGGCGACAGCTTAGCCTCGTCTTTAGCGCTTGAGGCATTATTAAGCGAACAAGGAAAGAAGGTTAACCTTGTATGCGGGATAGATATGCCAGCTCACTTGAAATATTTGCCTGGCTGGGACCGGATAACCAAGCAAGCACCGACTGATTGTGATTTAGTTATTATTGTTGACGTTAACACAGAAACTTTATTTGAAACTCTCGATAATAGTAAACAGCTTTCATGGTTGAAGTCTAAACCTACATTGGTAATTGATCACCATACTGAGACAAGTGGGATTAGCTGGGCGACAGAAACAATTAGTGAAGTATGTGTGGCAACTGGCGAGATAATATATCGAATTGCTAAAGAAGGAAACTGGCCACTACCGCTCGACGCTTGCGAAATGATAACTGTATCTATCTTAAGCGACAGTTTGGGTTTTTCAAGCGAAGGCACGAGCCCAGAAAGCGTCAGAATTGTATCTGAGCTTATGGAGCTTGGGGTTTCGATCGCTAAATTGGAAAATGCACGCCGCGAACTTATGCGCAAGGAACCAGAGCTATTGCCATATAAAGGAGAACTCCTACAGCGTGTACAGCTATATAGCGGCGGGCAAATTGCCACAATTACTATCCCCTGGAAAGAAATTGAAAAGTATAGCCAAATTTATAACCCTACAATGCTGGTAATGGACGATATCCGCATGACTGTTGGTGTGAAGATAGTGATTGGTTTTAAGGTTTATAACGACGGCAAGGTTACCGCAAAAATAAGATGCAACTCAGAAGGTAACATTGCCGATAAGTTAGCCGCGCACTTTGGCGGCGGCGGTCACCCATATGCTGCAGGCTTTAAAATTACCGAGAAGCGAGATTTCGAAGAATTGAAATCAGAAGTAATTGCTAAAGCCGAAGAATTGCTAAAAAATGATATTATTTAACACACTTTCGCGTAGTAATGAGGACTTTACGACTCTCGAAGAAGGTAAAGTGAAGCTCTATACTTGCGGGCTAACCGTTTACTCGCAACCGCATGTTGGCAACTGGGTAGCATATATTTACTGGGATTTACTAGTTCGTACACTCAGAGCGAGCGGCTATGAAGTAGAACACGTTCAAAACATTACAGACGTCGGTCATCTAACGAGTGATGAAGATGCTGGTGAAGACAAAATGATTAAAGGCGCCTTAAAAGAGGGCATGACGGCTTGGGAAGTTGCTGAGAAATATATCAAAATAGCTGAAGATGAAGCATATAACCAACTGGGATTAACTAGGCCAACGCATATGCCAAGGGCGACCGACTTTATACATCAACAAATCGATTTTGTGAATGAACTCGAAACAAAAGGTTATGTCTACAATATCGAAGACGGCATGTATTTTGACACATCTAAATTCAGTGAATACGGTAAGATGGCGAGATTAGATATTGACGGTTTACAATTTGGAGCTCGTGTTGCTGATACAGGAAAAAAGAATCCTACAGATTTTGCAGTATGGAAATTCAGCAGTCCAGCAGAAAAGCGCGATATGGAATGGGATAGTCCTTCGGGATCAAAAGATCGTAAAGGCTTCCCGGGTTGGCACTTAGAATGCTCAGTAATGGCAAAAGAAATCCTAGGAGACCAAATCGACATCCATACTGGTGGTATAGATCACATCCCAGTGCACCATACTAATGAAATAGCTCAGTCAGAGGCTATAACTGAAAAAAGATTCAGTAATTACTGGCTTCATGCCAATCATATTAAGGTTGATGGTACAAAAATCAGCAAATCACTGGGCAATATATATACTCTGCAGGACATAAAAAATAAAGGTTTTGATATGACTGCTTTTAAACTTATGGTATTGTCGAAGCATTACCGAACAGAGGGAAATTTTAGCTGGGAAATCTTGCAAGCTGCGCAGAACCGCCTTAATAATTGGTTAGCTGTAGCCGATAGAGTTTGGCAGCTACCCGAACAAGACGACATCGAATCAGCTGACGCAGTTCTAATTAGCCTACAAAATGATATGGATAGCCCTGAAGCTCTTTCTCTAGTTGACCAGGCTTTCGATCAAGCAGTTAAGACCAACAAATCACCTAGTCGTCATTTACTCGATACAATTGAACAACTACTTGGCATAAAACTTGTAAGGAGCGACCTAAGTGAAGAGCAAAAGCAGCTAGTTCAAGAACGCCTTATTGCCCGTGAAAATAAAAACTGGGCAGCCTCAGACGATATAAGAGATAAGCTGCTAGCTACTGGGATAGAACTAAAAGATTCCGGATCAACAGTAATCTGGAACCATAAAACTTAGACTACTGATATACGAACTCTTTAATTAAGACTTTTTGGCAGGATGAGCAGTGCTAGCATTATATTGCCGATCGTCAAGCCAGTCTTCAAGCAGTAGTTTACCTGTTGCTGTTACAGGTATAGCCACAAGTCCACCCAACACACCGCCGAATCCAAGCCCAAGTAGAGCCGCAATAAATACTGTCAGTGGTGATAAATCATTGGTTTTTGACTGTATGTACGGCTGAATAGTCGCATTCTCTACCTGTTGATAAATAATGTAATATGCAAGCATAAATAGTGCTAATGTTGGCGAAGCGATTAAACATATCAGTGTGATTACTATGGCATTGATGTAACTGCCAATTGTTGGAATAAACCCAAACAAAGTAACCAGTGCGGCTAGCGGTACAGCATTAATATTTACATTTAAAACAGCACTGGCAATCAATAGAACAACTAATGAGAAGAATCCGCCAAGTATCGCAATAATTGCTTGACCGTTAGCGAAGCCTGTTACTACTCCATAGATACGGTTAGCGAGCTTTCGATATCTTTTACTTCGACGCTCTGGGAACTGACCCATAAACCATTCGCTAGCTCTGGGTCCTTCATTAAGCATCATGAATGTCAAAATCAGGACAGTAATAATCGAAATAAGATTAGCTACAATACGGCTAGCAATATTAAATGCCGTTCCAGTGTAATTGGACAGATTGCCCCTAAAACCATTAGCCAGTTTTTCAAGCTCAGCACTTAGCTCGTAGCGCCTAACCAGATCACCTAGCCATCCACCTCTTTGCTGTAAACTCTCAAGCATTGACGGCAGATCCATCAGGAAATCAATTGTTTGACTGATAAACGGTGGCAATACAAGGGCAAAAAAGCTACCCAGAACGATTAAGACTGTCAGATAAGAAATCAGAGCCGCCATTCCGTGTTTTTTGATACGCATATGCTTCTTTACATACTGCACGAAAGGGTTGAGCGCCATGGCAAGAAAAGCTGAAACAAGTATAAGTGTTAAAGGATGTAAAACATTACTTACAAATCTGAAAAGCAAAAAGGTACCGATTATAAAAACGAGAACCCTAATTAAAGTTTTATTGGAAACAGTAACGTGTATGTCGTCTCTTTGATTCATGCTTAGGGTTTATTATGTTGCTTTTGTTTTGCTGATGCAAGTTTAATGTACTCTGCCTCTAGATTTTTACCAACAATGTTTACGTCGAATTTTTTTATGTATTTAGCTTGCGCCTCATGCAATTCGGCTCGAGCTGAATCATCGGTAAGCAGGTGCTTCATAGTTTTGGCAAACGAACCACTGTCAGATGGATTAAACATACTCCCACTAATTTTACCCATAACAGATCTGTAGCCAGGGTTATCGCCGGCTAATACTACTTCGGCTCCGGCAGCCATACCTTCCAAAAGCGTAATACCAAAACTCTCGCCACCGGTTGCAGGAAATACCGCCAAAGTAGCTTGTCTCAAAAATTTCGGCTTGTCTTTTTCGTTTACAAAGCCGGCTAATGTAATTTTGGATCTCTTATATTTTGAATTCACATCACTCTTCATTAGCTCAAGTTGCTGCATAAGCTCACCTTTGCCTCCGATTATTAGCTCCGTGCTTGAGGCAAACTGGGGCTCTATGTCTAGCAAAGTTTCGTATGCCCTCATAAGTTCTAAGGCGCCTTTACGTTTAACCAGTCTGCCGAGAAAAACTATTTTTTGCCTACCTGAGTCCTCGATTTTGCCAGCTGATTCAAACAGTTTTAGATTAATCGTATTTGGCAGCACTGTTGATTCGACTTTAAAATATTTTTTGGCAAAACCTTGAGCTGCCTCAGAAACGCTGAAAATCTTGTCGAACTTATTGCGACTTCGGCGCAATGTGCCTGCTAGTAATCGCGTTCCAATTTTTTCAGGAGCAGAGTAAGGCAATATATGAAAGGTGCCTACTATAGCGGTTTTGGCTGGGGCTGCATTAATTATGCGCGAAGCAACTTGTGGACTATATGGCATCTGCACATGCAAAATATCAAAATCTATTTTATGAAATACTTTTTTTGCAGACTGGCGGCTAATAGGCAGGGGAACTCCCATGCGATTTTTGTTAAATCTCATTTCTAGTGTCTTACCTAGATGTATAACGTCATTCCTATTTTTCATAGAAGGACTTTCGCCGACAAGGTAATAAACTGAATGGCCTCTGTCAGATAACCAGTTTCCAAGAGTATTAATATACTGTTGCACGCCGTCCGGCTTATCAAGCCGATCGTCAAGTACAAAGCCTATAGTCATACTAATTTTTTAAATAGCTCTTCATACTGATCTACTACGATCGGCCAATCATATTGCTTAATAGTCTGACGTGCCCACTGCTTCCAGACATTAACCAATTTGGGGTCAGTCATAAATAAATGCAGTCGTGCGGCAAAAGCCTCGCTATTAGTTGTGTCGACCAAAGATATAGAGCCTCGATCTTTCATAACAGTTCTGTAACCTGGGTTATTACCCGCAACTACACCACAGCCCATAGCCATAGCTTCAACTAAGACAATTCCAAAACTTTCACCGTGCGTAGCCGGAGAAGTAAACACTCCGCAGGTACTCATCATACGTCTTTTATCAGCGTCACTGACAAATCCATGAAATGTAACATCTTTGAGCTGTAATTCTGCAGTTCGACGCTGCAATCTGCTCCAGAGTGGGCCGCCGCCGACAATATCTAGTCTTGCTTGCGGATTAAGCCGTTTTAGCTCTAAAAAGGCATCAAGAAGCTCATATACTCCTTTACGTTTTTCCAGCCGGCCAACATAAAGTACCTGATTCTGATCTCGTTTAACCGCCATAGGTTTGTATTTTTTCAAATCTACACCGTTGGGGATAATGATCGGTTCAATATCTTCGTCTTCTAACAGCATTTTAGCCGCGTCAGAAACTACTGTAATACGGGTTATTTGCTTGGTAACTGCTCTTACGTATGGCATGAACGAACTTACTAGACCTCGTCCCATAATATTTTCAGGCTGGGCGGCGTGGTAAGTTCCAACAACTGGGCAGGTTGCCTGAGAAAGTAATTGGCGTGAAACAATCGGCACAACTGGTTCATGCATGTGAAGTAAGTCTGGATTTTCATTTTCAAAGAAATCTTCAATAGCATTTAAGTCTGCAGTAGCTGAAAAATCCGTTTGAGTATTATTGACCATGGGAATACGAGCCATTTGGCCAATATAGTAAATACCTTTATCGGCCGGTTTCTTACGCCTACGAGGCTTCGGAGTTACTATAACTACCTTGTGTTTGCGACGGCGAAGTTCCCGCGCTTCAGCGAGCACGTGCTCCTGTACTCCGCCGGGAATTTCTAAATTGTACGGACATACTATTGCGATTTTCATGATGGCCTCTTTGCTAATAACCTACGGAGTTTAATAGGGATAATGTCCTTGGTGGCCTCTTTGTCTGCAATTACGGTAGGCGCATGATTGCTCACAACGGCTCTGATGTCCTCGACTTCGTCAAATATTATATTAAGATGCTGCTCAACCACATTATTATTAAAATATCTATCTGCTGCAACTGACACATGATATAGCTTACGTGGCACGATTACCTTGCAGTTATCCAAAGTGAGCATTGCCACGGTTGTATGCATATAGGTGCATACTTCGTTATTGCGCCAAAGAGAAATTTCCATCTCTGTTGCACGTTCTACGTCTTCAGTTTTTAATTCGGCAAACTTTTTCTTTGCGTTATGAGTTTTGGAGTAAAATCTTCTGATTACCATAGGATGTAGGGCAAGACCTTTAAATATAACTGCAGGATACTTGAGTTTAAATA
This sequence comes from bacterium, assembly GCA_030855355.1. Classification (GTDB taxonomy): domain Bacteria; phylum Patescibacteriota; class Saccharimonadia; order Saccharimonadales; family SZUA-47; genus JALYRK01. The sequence goes on along the minus strand of JALYRK010000015.1, from coordinate 700 downwards.
TACTAGCAAGAATCCGGTAGCCCCAGTATCGTTTTTTACTAAAGCTAAAATCATCCTTATGCGAAAACCCTACGACGCTAACTAATATCTCAACCTTATCATTTAACTCCGGGTAGCGTTGTAACATCCGGGTAATTACAATGAAACCGAAAGACAACCCACACAGGGTTATTTTTTTACGTTTATAGCGCATTTTTATGAAACTAGCAAGGTAGTCAGCCAGGTTATCGAGTGTCGGTTTCATGCCAATTTTATAAAAACTATCCATCCCTCCAAAACCGGGTAGGTCAGGGACCGTCACTGCACCATATTGATTCAAATCATCAGCGAACCCAGCCCAGCGCTCCAGGCTAGAATGATGTCCGTATACATATAAAATCTCACGCTTTTTATTTTTAGGAGCAGGCAGAAATAGCATACGGCCTTTGAGCCCGTTAATATTTATCGGCTCGATGTGAGCCGCTAATTCAGCGGTAGTCATTAAAGCTACTTTAACAGATATAAAAGGTATTCTCAAGCAATTAGAACCGTGAAATTACTCGTAAAGAGACGTAGTGCCCACCCACACATATTCCCAAGGTTCTGGATCCGGCCCCTGCAGGCTTGCTCCTTCAGGATAACTAGGAATCCAACCACGAAGTTTTGCATTTTCATAGTTATTCGCATTTAGCCATTTGCCACAAGTTGTATTTAAAAATGC
>JALYRK010000047.1 GCA_030855355.1 bacterium | reverse complement strand
CTTCCCTTCTTTGTCTCTGAAAAAGCGGCTAGCCTGAAATCGCATAGAGCTAATCATATCACTTAACCTAGTGGTAGCTAAGATTACTTATAGCATTCAAAATAGTTTTACGCTTGCTAGCTAACTAAAATTGGACATTTTCGTATAGCTGTTTGTTGGAGGCCATTAGTATTTCTAGGCGCAACTAAATTCATTACTTACTATGCAATAACGGACAGTAATATATATCTGAGGGGAGTAACTCCACTATTCATAGAATAATATTTGTAATTATCTACTCACGGTGACACAATAACTTCATAGTTAGTTGAATCGAAATATCATGAGTTTACTATTTTCTGAACAAACATACGGTATTAATGATGAGCCTTATGCTTTTCAATTAATGGACAGTAAATACCAAGAAAATCCGCTCGATATCGCAGATAAAATGCGATTCGGCGAGTTTGTAGTGACGAATACATGCATATTAGAAACACCACCGGACGTTCCGGCAGGCGAAATTCTTACTAACCCTAGCCAACTAGAAGAAATAATGGACGGACCGCAAAAGGGTGAGCTATTTGCATATTTTCGTCGCGAACCCATACACCAACACCTGGGTAATACATTATCTGTTCCATATATCCTCAAAAGGAGTGGTTTTGACCAACCATACTTAATTAGTTATGGAGATGCAATGATTGTTGAGGGAGAAGACCCTAGACTTATTCGAAACATACCATACTTAGATAAACAGGGTAATGCTCGCGTCGGTTGGTGTGTAAGTACTGTTATAGCTACCCCCAAAGCAGCCGATCCCTACACTGTTGAATCCATAGAACAAGTTTTTTACTGTGGTGATCAACTGGACGAACTTGAACTAGTGCATAGTATTCCAGGACTAAAAAATACTGTTCCTTCACCAATTGATTTTAAGGGACAGGAGACTCCAGAGATTGACGTATTCGGAAGGCCTCATCCCCATATCTCTTATGCAGGGAGAGTGAAGTTCCTTAATGAAATTACACCCGAACTAGTCAATGACGGCATCCTGATAACAGAAGGACTATTAGCGCGAGATGTACACACAGGCGTAAATAACATAAAAAGAAATGGCAATAATTCGTTTGAGCTTGATATACACGAAGCATGCGCTCCACTCAACGAAGAACGAAAAAAACAGCTGCACTATCGTTTAGGTAGATATGCCTATAGCCTCCCGGATCATTCGCAGCCTAAGGGAATTCTTAGACCACTAAGCATTGTTGCAAAACGTTCGGATTTTCCGTTTGCAGAGCCTAAACCTGCTACGGACGATGTAGCTGATTATACTGATATACTGTACGGCTCACAGGGTGATAAAGGATGCGCAGTCGTAGGAGTATCAGATCGCTACGCAGGCTACATGGAATTTGAGCGCGTGCATTAAATTTGTCCTAATGATTCATAATCAACCCTGTTAGCTCTCTCCAATGAAAAATCCCCATCATACAGAAGACTCATTCTTTGGAGGGCCAGCGGGGACTTGCCTACATTCTGCAGGCCCAGAACTTTCAAGCTAGCAACAAGTTGCTAAACTGAAAGATTCTCTTGCAAAATGCCACTGGCATTTTTCACCTCGTACACCCTTTTGGCGTGTCCGGCATTCGAGTCCCGCTATAACTCACCAAATGAAAAACCCAGTCGGCGAGGACTGGATTTTTCATTTGGAGGGCCAGCGGGGACTTGAACCCCGGACACCCTGCTTAAGAGGCAGGTGCTCTAACCAGCTGAGCTACTGGCCCTCGTCGGAGCAAGACCTTGGTCTTGCGACGACGAATCCTAAAACAAGTTTCGGATTTCTCGCCGCAATACTATCGGCACTCACGCCTCCTTTTCAAAAAACAATCGGAATTGCTTTTTGGTACCAATAAATACTAATAAAAGCTTTGTTAGAGTAGCATTTTAACAGATTAAAATCAACCTTGGAGTGCAATGACATCTGGCCTTAGGTCAAACAGTAAATAAAACGAGCCGGTTAATACAATTACTTCAGTACTTTCTTGTAACGCCCTCTTTAGAGCAGTGTTTGAATCGAGTAGTATTGGGTTATAGCCAGCGGAAATGAATTCTTCGGCCAGTTTTCTTGCCGCTACTGATGCTTTTTTTAGATCCTGCTTGCCTACGAATTCAGTCGCAAAAACTTTAGCGGGCTCTAGCTTTAGTAATTGCTCCACATTATCACGAACGCGTATTTCGCCGCTCGCAAGCATGGCACACACCAGCACTGGTTTTTGATTTGGAAATTTAGCTTTGAAACTACGTACGAACTGATTTAGTTTTTGTGGGTTATGCGCACCGTCTAAAACGATGGTTTTGCCCTTAACTTTGAATATTTCCATCCTGCCGGGAACTTGGATATTACTGGAAGTGGCAACGACCTCATCTGATAACACTTTACCATTACTCGTAAGCCAGTCGCGAGCAACTTGTACAGATAGGCTAAAATTTCTGTTTTGGAACAGGGGTAAATCTAAGTCCTGGTCTACTTCATCCAAAATACATAGTTTCGCTCCCACACTCGCAGATTTGGTTTCGATTATTTGTTCAATTTCCTGGTTTTGCTGAAGCATATAAACTGAACTTCCGGGCATAATAATTCCGGCTTTTTGGGCAGTAATTTCGGCAATTGAGTTACCTAATACCTGAGTATGATCGATCCCTATGTCTGTAATTACGCAGGTTTTGCTGGGGTTAGTTATGATGTTAGTTGCATCTAGTAAACCGCCAATCCCCGTTTCTACAACCGCTATATCGACCTTCATATAGGCAAAATACCAATAGGCAAACGCCACCAGCACCTCGAAGTAAGTCGGTTTGATTGATTCTAGATCAACTTGCTCGCTAAAAACTGCAAAATACTCCAAAAACTTTTCATCCGGTAATGATACGCCGTTAATTTGCAACCTCTCCCCGACGCTTGCAATATGAGGCGAAACAGTCAATCCAGTTTTATAACCAGAGCTTCTAAATAATTCTGATAAATAATAACAAGTGGATGTTTTTCCACTAGTGCCAGCAACATGAATAACAGGGTAAGAATTCTGAGGGTTGCCAAGCTGATTCATAAGAGCTGTTACACGCTCTAAATCATAATTTGCCCGCTGACTACGTGGCGGCGGAATAAACGACGCTAGCAACTCCTCTACCTTGTTCATTACAATAGTCTACTTTTTATTGTCAGGATTATCGAGAAGCTTTGGGCTTTCTGGCTCAGCATTAAGCGACTGCTGCAAAAGCTGCAAAACGCTTTGGGCGTGTTCTCGGCTCATACCGATTCTTGCGATGGCTAGCGGTTGTTTGCCTCCGGCGCCGCCTACTTGCATGAAATTCATAACGACACCAAAATTATTGACACTTACTTGAGCCATATCGCTGTATACAATCCGACTATCGTATGGCAGCATCATTAGCGCTGTCATAGTATGATTCTGACCTTCTTGGCCAAGCTTGGAATAGCCAGCAAGTTCCCACAGTCTATCCTCTTCATGATCAGCAAGGCTGAAGTGACTAATCAGTAAATCCAAAATATCTTCGGTTGGGCGAACTTCGCCGCGCTCTATCTTTGCTAGTTCATCAGTTGCAATTTCTACTGCTCCAGACACTTCTTCAAGTGACTCCCTGGCCTGCTCCCTAAAGAACTTTAGCTTGCGTCCAATTTGTTCATATGGCATCTTTGACTCTCTCATACACTATAAATGCTATATTACTCGGCTAGACTGTGCAAGATTTAAAGTATAATAGCAAAGTGATGAGGATGAATGAGAACGTCGAATTAAAGACACATAGCACCATGGGGCTCGGTGGTCAGGCACGTTATTTAACCACGGTTTCCACTATTGAAGAGTTAATCGAAGCTATTAGTTGGGCTGTAAAAAATACCCAATGCGTATTGCCTATCGGTAGCGGTAGCAATATTATTTGGCGAGATGAAGGTTTTGACGGGCTGGTGATTGTTATGGACATCAAAGGCAAAGATTTGATAGGCGATAAATTATTAAAGTTTAATGCCGGCGAAAACTGGGACGAAGCCGTAGCATACTCTGTTGAGCAAGGATTGTCAGGATTAGAGACTCTGAGTTTGATTCCCGGAACTGTTGGCGCAACACCTTTCCAAAACGTTGGAGCTTACGGAAGTGAAGTTTCAGATACTATGGTTGAGCTTGAGGCTTACGATCTAAAAGAACTTCGTATGGTA
>JALYRK010000046.1 GCA_030855355.1 bacterium | reverse complement strand
CATCTGAGCGATCCGAAGCTCAAGAATTCGCCACTGAAGTTAGCACCCCGTCAACAGAAACATTTCCAACACCTGTAACTATAGAAGTAGCGCCCATCGGCACTGTAGCTACTAGCGTAAATAACAATGAAGGCGCTGATTCGACACTTTCTATCAAAACTCCGTCTGGAACCATAACCGAGATTGAGTTTATTGGTGAAAATCCCGAACAAATGCTAGACCAAACACTGGGACTTTTGGCATGCACAATGAATATTTCAGAACTACCTGAGCAAGATAAATGTTTTGAAGCTCTATCAGAAACAACAAATGTTAGAGATAGCTTCTACCGAGACATAGCTTCTGTCACCAATGCACGAACAACAGAGAGACACATGCGCGGCGAACACTTAGCTACATACGGATATGTTTTATTACCATTCGGCGAGGATACGCATACTTTTTATGATAAAGACGGCTTTGAGTTAAATCCCAACACTCCGATGTCTGCAGTGAGTCGTGTTAGTTACAGCATCCCGAATCTTACAGCCTGCACAGGATTTATTAGTGAATGGGATATCAATGGAGTAGAAGATACTGAGTTAAGTATGGATTTTGTTATAGATACTATTTACGGTGGCGGATCTACTATTGAGCTAAGTAGGGGTACTGATGGAAATTTCGGCATTACTTATTTCAATTTTCCCGAAGAGGGAAAGGTAATACCCCCTAACGGATTAGATGCGTCTCCATGTGTCGAGTCATTTGTAGATAGCTTCACTACAAATCAACTTTAAGTAATCATTATAGTCAAAAACTATACTCAAGCTGTTTAAGAATTTTAAAACAGTGACGATGGGTTAAATAACGGGTAGATTTATGCTACTATTTGCTTAAGCATGATACTTTTCCGAAACGTTAAATCGATTAGGCTGCTGCCAGGCTTTGCGCTGCTTCTTTTTGTATCCATCTTATTCTTGCCGACTATAAAAATCGACGCCCAGAGCGGTTCATTTACTCCTATCACCGCTTCATGGAGAGATAACTTTAACTTACAGATTACTTCTTCTTCGGACGCCAGCTTAAATAACGCCGTATTTAAATCCGACAATCACGATAATAATTGGTTCTTTTATAGAGTGGACGATCCTGATAGTTGCGCCGATATAATTAACGATATTAGCTGGAATCCTGCAGGAGCAGGAGACAAGGTAGACAATCCGGGAGATGACGACACAACGGCAGAGTACCAAAAACGAGTCGATTCTCCGTCGGGCTGTATTAATGAAGGGAGCAAGATTAATGTTAATCTAACCAATCCCGAGCGTGCCGAAGTTTCCTTCTCGTGGAACGGTGAATTCATACAGTCTACCGATGAAGATGCTTGGGTTTTTACTGACGATGCTGATGATACTTTGAGTCAAATATATTTAAGTGATGAATCGTCTTGCCGCGATTCCATTATCGTTAGTTCAGTAGGCGCTACTACAGGAAGAATAGTAGTGCGAGAGCCTAGAGACAAAGTTGGGGAAGCCGCTCGAGACTCCTTAAAGAGTGACGCCATACAAAACAACGGAAACGGGTTTGCCTGGATTAGTTTGGCCGATTATGCTCAAGAGGAAAATAACTGTATGGAGTCTGAGGAAGTGGAGGTCAGTCTAACTGGCTCAGAGTTCGCTTCGGCGCCAGGAACAGGAGCTAATAGTGGCTCAGGCCTAGACGGCGCAGGATCTAACGTTGATTCCGAACCCGAGCCATCTTGCGAAAGTAACGGAGGTGCGTTGAGCTGGATTTTTTGCCCACTAATCAATCTTATGGAGGGCTTAATAGATTCGCTCGACAAAGCCATTGTCGGATTCTTAAACTTTGACTTTAATGAACTGTCCGATGGTACGGGATTAAAAGAGTCATGGGCAAGAATAAGAAACTTAGCCTACATATTATTAATACCTATATTTCTTGTAATGGTGATCGGAACAATGGTCGGGTTCAGCTTCATCGATGCTTACACGGTTAAAAGATCTTTGCCGAGGTTATTGGCGGCAGTATTATTCATAGCTTTGTCTTGGGATATCTGCAGAATCATGGTGGACGTCTCAAACATAGCCGGACAGGGAATGGCAGGATTGATGGGCGGAGTAGTAGGCGAGGCTGGAATAAACTCTCTTCAGCTAGACGACATCTTTAGCGGTGCAGAAGGCGCATTAACAAGCTACGTAATCGCACCTACGGGGTTATTGCTCGGTATAGGGGCAGCTATATTTATCGGACCAGTAGCTACGATAGGTATTGTTTTGAGTTTTGGTTTAGTGGCATTCGTCGGCCTTTTAATTGGTTTTCTATTACTTGGATTCCGACAGGTATTACTATTAGCACTGATATTAGTAGGACCTCTTGCTATATTAAGTTGGATATTCCCCGGAAATGACAAACTCTGGAAGCTTTGGTGGAACTCATTCAGTAAACTCCTACTATTGTTCCCCGTGATAATGGTTCTTATAACTACAGGCAAGATATTCGCTTTTATTATTCACGAGGCCAATGGTGCCGGATTTATAGATTTCTCTCTGAAATGGATTGCATATATCGGGCCATATTTCTTAATCCCAGCTACGTTTAAGCTCGCTGGAAGCGCGTTTGCCAATATTTCAGGAATGGCTCAAAACAGGGGTAGAGGCTTCTTTGACCGCCAGCGCAAAATGCGCAGTGGTCTAGGGAGTAAAGGTGCAAAAGAAGGACTAAATCGCACTAAGGGTAGAAACTTCTTAAAAGGTGCTGATGAGGGCACGAAAAAGGATTGGCTTAACAAGAAATTATCTACTGCGGCAAATATGGGAGCTATTGGATCTAGTGGCAAATTAGGAAATTGGAGACAAGACATAAAGGCCGCCGAAACTACTCATAGGCGTCATGCAGGCGAAGAAGCAAAAAAAGACGGGCATTTTGGCATGGCATTAGCCGATGATGCTGTCGCAGGATCCGGCACAGACCTTTTAACCGAGAATTACGAAGGTATAAGAAGATGGATTCAGTCGAGAAGTGGTTCAGGCTGGAATTACAATGCAGATACTGGTCAATTTGAAGGCGGAGATGAGGCCAAATTAGACGCACAGATGGGCAGAATTCAGTCTGCTAGAGCTCAAAGTATTGATGCAGGATTAAGAAGTGTTCTGACAGAATCCGGTGCGTATACACCTGGGACCAATCTTGACAATATGGTGTCCTCATTTATGAGCGGAGTCCAGACTTATGGCGTAGAAGTTGCGGCAGATGTAGCGCACGAAAAGGCAGTAGCAGGAGGAACTTATTACAAAAATGCTCGAGACGAAGGCTTAGCTACAGGATTGGTCTCCCGTGGTGATGGATCGATTCTTGCAAGCGCATCTGCATCGTTAAGAGGTATAGCGATAAACGCTGGTCGAAGTGATACAGGCTCGTCATCCTTTAGTAAAAGATTCAACCTCTCTAAAGAGCTCGAAGCAGCCGGGGACGATGAGAATAAGAAAGTTGAGATTTACCAGAAGTACATGGAGCACGTCGCGGATAACGCTCCAGACAGTACACACTTGCATGCATCTATGAAAGATAATTCTGTAGATAATGTACTAGCCGTGAAGGCGCGACGATCCAAAGCAGCTGCCGTAGACAGGGTTGAAGCGCATCACGCGCAACTTGAAATACTAGAAACTGCCGGGCTTGCAGCAGGGGCTGAGGACTCAAATGAATATAAGGTAGCTTACGCAGCGGCGGCAGCTACTCCCGAGTACCGTGCAGCGGCTCAGAATTTTAATGATAAAGACAGGGAGTTTAAGCTTAGACTATCTGAAACAGAACGTGCTCATCAGGCAGCCTTAGGTTCAAAAAATACTTCAGTTAAACAAGTTGCTGATAAACTTATGCATATGGATATACCTACTATTGAAACAGTTATTGAAGAAAATGTGCCAGTCAAGGAAAAGAAAATAGTCACTCGAAATGAAGAAAGGGATGTGCCGGTACCCGGCTTAGTTAACCCAGACGGCACACCACTTATGCGTAGAGAAGTCGTACCAGTAACGGTCGAAGAAGAGATAGAAGTAATTCGCAAAGTTCCAAAACGTGTAACTACTAGAAACTTATCCGAACCTGGTGAAACAAAAAGCATGCTGGAAGCAACGCAAGACTTTAAGGGTGATAAAACATATCAAGAGTTTCATAAGCAGTGGAGCGCCATTGAGTCGGAGCGAGAACGTGCTGCAGCCGCCGCAGGTCTACCCCCTCCAGGTGGTGGCG
>JALYRK010000045.1 GCA_030855355.1 bacterium | reverse complement strand
CCTGCCTACAGCCGTTACGAAAAGCGTGATCAGCTCCAGTGGGAAAAAGAGCTACTTGGACTATATTTATCCGAACATCCGCTTCAGGACTACAGGCTTTTTCTAAGCGAAAAAACCAATCCTATAAATATGCTTAAAGCCGGTATGCATGAGCAGAAAGCAGTTGTTGGCGGCAATATTACAAGTATTAGAGTCATTACGACAAAATCGGGAAAGCAAATGGCTTTCGTGCGTTTGTCGGATGAAACAAATGATATTGAGGTCGTCGTCTTCCCGAAGATATACGAACAAGCCCCTAGCCTATGGCAAGTTGATAATATATTAGTTGTAGAAGGAAAGGTAGATGCATTAGCCCGTGACGGCTCGCTCAGTGAGGAATTTAAAGTTATCGCCTCAAAGGTAAGGGAGCTTACTCACGCACACGCTCTGGCGTATAAATCTACGGGAAAAATTAAAGCGCAACCTAAGCCAAAAGCAGTACCAATGATTAAGAAAGACCAGCGGTTGTTTATAAGGGTAATAGACGCGAATCAGCATCAGCAGCTCGAGCAACTAAAAACTGTGCTGGACGCCAATACTGGCAGTTATGAAGTTGTATTAGTAACCGGTGAAAACAAGAAAATAATTAAAATACCTTACAAATTAGACATTAGCGAAACAGCCCTTCGGGAAGTTGCAGAAATATTTGGCGCTCAGAACGTAAAGCTTCACTAGTTATCTAATAATGCCGATTGTGGAAGTCAGATAAATCACTAGTGTAATAAAACTTAATACCGCGAAATCTACTAGAGGATGATGCAAAACCCAGTCCTCGCCGTGTACTAAAGCTCGCTTAACAATTAACGCGTGTTTGCCGATCCAAACTCCTGCCAATACTATTGCCGACAGACTTAGTACTGCAGCGCTCCACGGTGCAGCTCCATTTGTCCAAGATTGTATACGTGTAATGCGGGTAGTTTTATTTTCTGAACCGGCTGCAACGTCGGAGGTATAAGGAGTCTCTGGAGCTAATTCTTCTGTTTTCTGTTCAATAGGTTCGTCGACTGGGGAGGGCACTGCAACTTCTGGAGGCAAGGTTACGGGCGTCGGTGCACTTGGCTGAGCAGCAGGTGTAGGTTTAGCAGTCGCGACTTTTGGTGCTGGTTTAGGTGCGGCTGCAACTGGGGTAGGGCTAGTTGTGGCGGCAGACTGAACTCTAGGCTGACCATACATCGCAACTACGATTGTTTCGTTACCTGTGCCGACAAAATTGGGCGCATCAACAAAACCGAAGCCCACTTCGGTGTAATCAGTATTAAGGACATTAGCACGGTGGCCGGCGCTATTCATCCAACCCGTTATCGTAGCAGAACTCGTAGCAAAGCCGTAAGCAAGATTTTCACCCGCTTTATTGTAGGCGTACTCCGCTTGACTGATAAAATACCATGGCTCTTTTCCATCAGGCGTATTGTGTGACCAATAGTCTCTTTCTTTCATGTCTTCAGCCTTAGCCTGAGCGGCATTGTTCAATTTAGAATTTATAGCTAATGAACCGAGTCCTCGGCTTGTGCGCTCAGAGTTATGGCCACTCAATAACCCAGATCTACTCATTTCCGTGGCATAAGCTAATACTGAATTCTGGGCTGCTTGTTGGACCGGAGTGTTAAAAATCATTAGTCCACTAATAGCAATCATAAGCAATGACGGTATGAACGGCCAGTAGACTTTATGGAATTTTTGTGACTGGTTTTGCCTTTTAGGGTGAGCTTTACTGTTATAGGCTCTAGTCACTGACTTTTTTTGTTTCGTCATAACTTGTTAACTATAACATAAAACTTATGGTTGCATAAGCACGTATAACGCAATTGCTGCAGCCACTGCAACGTTAAAGGACTCTTTATCTCCATGCATAGGAATTTCCAAGCTGGCCTCGCAAATTTCTAATACCGCAGAACTTACTCCCGTAACTTCATTGCCAACAAGTAAAGCTAATTTACCAGGCTTACTGTAATCAGATAAGTTGACACTGCTATCTGTTTGCTCGAGTGCAACTAACTCATAGCCCTTGTTCCTTAGGGCATCAAGTGTTTTAGTGACGTCTTTGGAGTAATGCCATTTAACGCTTTTTTCCGCCCCCAAAGACGTTTTGGATATTTGTTTTTCTGTTTTTTCAGCTAAATGAGGTAGCCTGTCGTCTTTTTCTGATTTAGGGTAGGGCGTTATTCCGCATAAATGAACTTCTTCTACTCCTAGGCCATCACAGGTGCGTAGTATCGACCCGACATTATGTGAGCTCCTTATATCGTCCAGTATGAGTACCAAATCCATAAATAAAGCTTAAACCGCTTCTTTGTTTGGTACAACCTATGCTTAAATATACTAATGAAACGGTGGGACAATTAATGGCTCAGGACGCGCGTCAAGATGACGAAAAAGCAGCTTTGCGGCGTGCTCAGATTTTAGGACTTTCTTATTATGATTCTTCATTCCCTCAAAAAGTAATTTATAAAGATTTACTAACTTTGCAAGAGCTTTATCAATTGAAGGTCATACCTTTACAAAAAGCTGAGCATTTTATTCATTTCGGTGTTACAAATACCACTTCTAGGCAAACAATGGATATGCTAAAACACCGATTCCTTGATCAGCAGGTAAATTTTTCGCTTATCAGCGATGCAGGTTATCGAGAATACATGAAGCTGTATGATCCTCCTAAAAAAATTGAATATACTGACATCCAAGTTACTAATTCGTCTAACTTAGATCAGGTGGAAGAGATATCGGATATTTTAACTCAGGTCAAAGCTAATGATATGTTGGCTTACCTTGTGCAGCAGGCTCACAAGCTAAACGCATCTGATATACATGTAGAGCCTCAAAAAGACTATGTGCGCATAAGGTTCCGTATAGACGGGGTTCTGCACGTTATTGCTAAGCTTGGCTTCGACAAATACCGAGTGCTACTTTCAGCAATCGCTGCCGCGGGCAATATATATACTTCCGGCGATGAAGCCCAGCAGGGTCATATAGCACAAGAACTCACGATGGCTGACGGCGCTTTGGTAAGTGTAAACTTAAGGCTTGAAACAGTGCCTTCGGTGAACGGCGTAGAAATTGTAATGCGCCTATTTAATATGAGCAGCGAAATGTATAACCTCGACAGATTAATGCTTTCAGTCAAAGAAAGAGCTGTTGTCGACGATATAATTTCAAAGCCTTCAGGGCTGGTAATGGTTGTCGGCCCTACAGGTTCAGGTAAAACAACTACGCTTTATTCTATGTTAAATTCGCTGAACAGTGATGAACGTAAAATCATTACGCTTGAAGATCCTGTAGAGTACCAGTTTCCTGGTATTAGTCAGTTGCCAATCAACACCATAAATACCGAAGTCACTTTTGCCGATAGGCTAAAGGCCGTACTACGCCTAGATCCAGACATTATTATGGTTGGGGAGATTCGCGACCTTGAAACGGCTAAAACTGCGCTCCAGGCTTCTCTGACAGGTCATCTTGTGCTTTGTACGTTTCACGCGAGCTCAGCTGCGGCTGCACTGACTAGGCTGGGAGATATTATTGGCGATAATCCGTTGTTCTTGTCAGCTATTAGATTAGTTATGGCGCAGCGACTAGTTAGGCGACTTGATGATAGTAGCAAGCAGGCATTTACTCCTGATCAAACAACTCTTGATAAGATGAAACATGCTCTGCACGGATTGCCAGAAGAAGATTTTCCGAAATTTCCTAATGGCGTCGAGCTCTACAATGCGGTTCCGGGTCCTGATAACCCCTACGGATTTAAAGGTCAGTTACCACTAAGAGAGCAGTTTTTAATGACAGGTGAGCTGCGTAAACTCTTAGAAAACGGCGGCAAAAATATTACATCACAGAGTATTGAAGAAGCGGCAGTTAATAGCGGTATGCGCACAATGTATCAGGACGGGCTTATTAAAGTGCTACGCGGCGAAACAACGCTAGAAGAAATCGCCCGTGTCGTAGGCTAAAGTAGTATTTATATTATTGTTTTAGAGACAGCGTCTACTACGCCTGTGTCGAAGGGGCCGGGGATGATTTTATCTGGCGAGGGATTTACGACTAGTGCAGCGAGCGCTTCGGCGGCAGCAATTTTATGCTGGTCAGTTATCTTAGTGACCCCATGATCTAGAGCGCCTCTGAAAATTCCTGGAAATCCTAGTGAGTTATTAACTTGATTAGGAAAATCGCTTCTGCCGGTAGCAACGATATAAGCGCCAGCTTTTATGGCAATATCCGGCATTATTTCCGGGACAGGATTAGCCATGGCAAAAATAATTGGTTTTTCAGACATTGATTTTACATGCTCCGGAGTAAGGAGCTCGGGTTTGCTAACACCAATAAAAATATCTGCCCCGGCTATCGCATCACTCAAATTACCGGG